>NZ_RKHQ01000002.1:600000-900000 GCF_003751805.1 Salana multivorans
AGCACCGCCTGCTCGACGATGCGCTGGGCGGGGAGCCACTCGGGGAAGCCGGACAGAGAGGTGCGTGCCATGGCGACCATCCTTCCATCGGCCGGCGCCTGACTTCACGCCGAGCTCGGGGACCTAGACTCTTGGTCGCCGCTCGGACCCCTGCGCTCGCAGGACTGCACCCGCAGGACGCCCGGGCGGAGCACGCGATCCCGAGGGGAGCAGGCCCGATGGCCAGCCGCAACGCCAGCAAGTCCACCGCCCAGCGCCGGGCCGCCAAGGCCCAGGCGCGGTTCGAGCGGGCCGAGGCCCGCCGCCGGGAGCGCCGGATCGTCGGCTGGTCCCTGGCCGGCGCCGTCGTCGTGCTCGGCGGGATCACGTGGGCGATCTGGGCCAACGCCGACGCCGGCGCCGATCCCGCGCCGACCCCGACGGCCTCGGAGGCAGCGTCCGACGGCTCCACCGAGGGGCCCAGCGAGGAGGCGACCGACGGCGCGACCGACGGCGCCGAGGCGACGCCCGACCCGACCGCGCTGCCGACGACGCTCCCCCGGATGTACGACAGCCCGCCCCCGGCGACGGACTCGCTCGGCATGACGTGGGACGTCACGCTCCACACCAACGTCGGCGACATCGAGCTCGAGCTGGACGGCGCGCACGCCCCCCAGGCCGTCGCCAGCTTCCTCATGCTGTCCAAGGACGGCTTCTTCGACGGGACGGCCTGCCACCGGCTGCTGCCGAGCTCGCTGCTCCAGTGCGGCGACCCCACCGCGTCGGGCATGGGCGGCCCCGGCTACGGCTTCGGTCCGATCGAGAACGCGCCGGCCGACGACGTCTACCCGGCCGGCACCGTGGCGATGGCCCGCGTCGGCAACGACGCCGAGAGCCAGGGCAGCCAGTTCTTCCTCGTCTTCAACGACGTCACCCTCCCCTCCGACAGCGCCGGGGGGTACACGGTGTTCGGTACGGTTGTCCAGGGACTGGAGATCCTCCAGTCCGTAGGCGCAGCGGGCACCCAGACGGGTGCCTCCGACGGACCACCCGCCACGGTGGTCATCATCGAGGATGTGACGATCGCGTGACGACGAGCGAGCAGCCCACCCAGGGCCCTGACGAGACCACGACCGAGCAGGTCGAGGTCTCCGGCGACGAGGTCGCGGAGGTCACGCCCGAGGCGGTCGACACCGCGGAGGGGATCGCCGAGACCGCCGAGGAGACGGTGGACACGGCGGCGGAGCCGGTGACGCAGACGCCGACGCTGGCCGAGGCGGCTGCGACCGTCGAGGCGGACGTCGCCGACGTCGTCGAGCAGACCGCCCCGGTGGAGGACATCGTCGAGGACGTCGCGGCCGAGGCGGCCCTCGAGGCGCACGACGTGCCGGCCGAGGAGCCCGCCGCGGAGCCGGCGGCGGCCCCCGAGGCGGAGGACGCCGAGCCCGCGGCAGCCGAGCCCGACGTCGTCGAGCCCGTCGAGGACGCGCCGGTCGCGGCCGAGACCGCCGCCGCGGAGCCGACCGAGCCCGAGACCGCCGCCGCCGAGGAACCGGCCGACCAGCCGGCCGCAACGCCCTCGGCCCCGCGTCCCGCGCCCCGGCCCGGACCGCGTCCTGGCGCCCGTCCCGGTCCGCGTCCCCAGGGCGCGCCGCGCCCGGTGGCCGCGGCCCCCGCGCCCGTCGCGCCGCCGGTCGACGCCGCTGACGCGGCGGCCGCCGCCGAGTTCGGCTCGGTCGCCGAGGACGGCACCGTCAGCGTGCGCGACGGCGAGGAGGTGCGCGTCGTCGGCCAGGTGACCGTCGGCGAGGAGCCGCTCGCGCTCTACATCCGCCGCTACCTCGACCTCAAGGCCCAGGTGGCCCTGCTCGAGGCGCGGCTGCCCTCGATCAGCCCGAAGGAGGCGCAGGCCTCGATCGCGTCGCTGACCGACCAGCTCACGGAGCCGGCGGCCGTCGGTGACCTCCCGGCGCTGCGCGAGCGGGTCGCCTCCCTCACGACGCAGGTCGAGGCCCGGGCGGCCGAGGTCGCGGCGGAGCGCGAGGCCGCGAAGGCCCAGGCCGTCGCCGAGCGCGAGGCCATCGTGGCCGAGGTCGAGGCCATCGCGGCCACCGATCCCGAGCGGACGCAGTGGCGGGACGCCACGACCCGGCTCGCCGAGCTCCTCGACACGTGGAAGAAGGCGCAGCGCGAGGGCGTCCGGATCGACCGCCCGGTCGAGGAGGCCCTCTGGAAGCGCTTCTCGCACGCGCGCACCGCGTTCGACAAGGCGCGTCGCGCGCACTTCGGCGCCCTCGACAAGCGCAACCAGGCCGCCCGCAGCGCCAAGGAGGAGCTCGTCGCCCAGGCCGAGGCCCTCGCCGGCTCGACCGACTGGGGTCCGACCAGCTCCCGCTTCCGCGAGCTGATGGACGCCTGGCGCGCCGCCCCCCGGGGCGCCCGCAAGGACGACGACGCGCTGTGGGCGCGGTTCAAGGGAGCGCAGGACCGGTTCTTCACCGCCCGCAAGGAGGAGAACGCGGCGATCGACGCCGAGTACGAGGGCAACCTCGCCGTCAAGCTCGAGCTGCTGACCAGGGCCGAGGCGCTCCTGCCCATCTCCGACCTGGCCGCGACGAAGCGTCAGCTCCGCGCGATCCAGGACGCGTGGGACGAGGCTGGCCGCGTGCCGCGCGCCGACATCCAGCGCGTCGAGGGTCGGCTGCGCGCGGTCGAGCAGGCCGTCCGCGACGCCGAGCAAGCCGAGATGAAGCGCAGCGACCCCGAGCTGCGCGCCCGGGCCGACGGCATGACGGCTCAGCTCCTCGACCAGATCGCCGAGCTCGAGTCGCGGATCGCCGCCGCGTCCTCCCCCGGCCAGGCGAAGGCGCTCGAGCAGGAGCTGGCCACGAAGAGGCAGTGGCTCGACGTGGTCAAGGGCACCCAGCGCTAGGACTCCTCCACAGGGATCCGTCCACAGGCCGCGCACGTCGTGCGCGGCCTGTGGCACGCTCGCGGCATGTCGCAGCCAGCACCGTCCGCATCGAGCGACGTCTCCTCCCTCCGCTGGCTGGCGCTCCAGCTCACGCCGGTCCGCACCCTCGACGATGGCCGCGAGTCACGGGAGCTGCTCCGGGTCGGACTCGTGAGGTCCGCCGCGCCGGGAACGGCCGCATCGCTGGACCTGCCGGACGGACCGGCCGAGCGCGCCGCCGGGCTGCGCCGGCTGGTGCCCGGCGACGGGACGGTCGTGCTGACGACGGCCGCGTGGGTCCACCTCGGCGGCCGGCCGCCCCTGGTCGTCGACGTCGCGGTTCCCGAGCCCCGGCTCTCCCGCCGCCGCGGCATCCGGCTGCGCATCACGCGGCACCGGCCGGACGGGGTCGCCGTCCTCGGTGGCGTCCGGGTGACGACGCGGGTGCAGACGGCCGCCGACCTCGCGCGCGCGGCACACGGAGCGCAGGACGACGGCGCCGCCGACGCGCTCGCGGCGCTCCTCGCGGCCGGCGTCGACCGGGCCAACGTGCGCACGCTGCTGCTGACGGAGCCCCGCCGGCAGCGGGGACGGCTCGCGCTGGAGGTGCTGGCGGGAACGAGGACGGGCTAGGACGGGGGCGCGTCAGACCGTCGGCACGGGCCGGCCGACGGGCACGGGCGCCGCGTCCGGTCGGACCCCGGTGACCCGGTAGACGTCGTAGACGCCGTCGATGTCCCGCACGGCGCGCAGGACGGCGCCCAGGTGGGAGGTGTCGGCCATCTCGAAGACGAACTTCGACAGCGCGAGGCGGTCGCGCGACGTCGAGACCGTCGCCGACAGGATGTTGACGTGGTTGTCCGAGAGCACGCGCGTGACGTCGGACAGCAGCCGGGACCGGTCGAGCGCCTCGACCTGGATCTGGACGAGGAACACGCTCTGCGCGTCCGGGGCCCAGGCGACGTCGACGAACCGCTCCGGCTGGTCGCGCAGCGCCTCGGCGTTCGGGCAGTCCGCGCGGTGCACCGACACGCCCTGGCCCCGCGTCACGAAGCCGACGATCGGGTCGCCCGGCACCGGCGTGCAGCACTTGGCGAGCTTGGTCCAGACGTCGCCCATCCCGGCGACGATGACGCCGACGTTGCTCGGCCGGGCGCGCGCGACCCCGATGTGGCCGGGCGTCGTGACCTCGGCCAGGTCCTCGGACGTGCCGTCCTCGCCGCCGAGGGAGTCGACGAGGCGCTGGACGACGTTCGCGGCCGAGACGTGGCTCTCCCCCACCGCCGCGTACAGGGCTGAGACGTCCGCGTACCGCATGTCCGAGGCGAGCGCGACGAGCGTGTCGTGCGTGAGCAAGCGCTGGATCGGCAGGTTCTGCTTGCGCATCGCCTTGGCGATCGCCGTCTTGCCGGCCTCGATCGCCTCCTCGCGGCGCTCCTTGGTGAACCACTGCCGGATCTTGTTCCGGGCGCGCGGGGAGGCGACGAAGGTGAGCCAGTCGCGGCTCGGTCCCGAGTCGGGCGAGCGGGAGGTGAGGACCTCGACGGTGTCCCCGTTCTCCAGCGTCGACTCCAGCGGGACGAGCCGGCCGTTGACCTTGGCGCCGACGGTGCGGTGGCCGACCTCGGTGTGGACGGCGTAGGCGAAGTCGACCGGCGTGGAGCCCTGCGGGAGCGCCTGGACGTCACCCTTCGGCGTGAAGACGTAGACCTCGCTGCCGGCCATCTCGTACCGCAGCGAGTCGAGGAACTCCCCGGGGTCGGACGTCTCGCGCTGCCAGTCGACGAGCTGGCGCAGCCACGGCATCTCCCCGCCGCCGCCCTCGTTGCCCTTGGGCGCCGGGGCGCCGGCGCGCGCCTTGTACTTCCAGTGCGCGGCGACGCCGTACTCCGCGCGCCGGTGCATCTCGTGGCTGCGGATCTGGATCTCGACGGGCTTGCCGCCCGGGCCGATGACCGTCGTGTGGAGCGACTGGTACATGTTGAACTTCGGCATCGCGATGTAGTCCTTGAACCGTCCGGGGACGGGGTTCCACCGCGCGTGGAGAGCGCCGAGCGCCGCGTAGCAGTCGCGCACCGAGTCGACCAGGACCCGGACGCCGACCAGGTCGTAGATGTCGGCGAAGTCGCGACCGCGGACGATCATCTTCTGGTAGATCGAGTAGTAGTGCTTCGGCCGGCCCGTGACGACGGCCTTGATCTTGACCGCCTTGAGGTCCTGCATCACCTGCTCGCGGACGACGCCGAGGTACTCCTCGCGGGCCGGGGCCCGCTCGCTGACGAGCCGGACGATCTCGTCGTAGACCTTGGGGTAGAGCGTCGCGAACGACAGGTCCTCCAGCTCCCACTTGATCGTGTTCATGCCGAGCCGGTGCGCGAGCGGCGCGTAGATCTCGAGGGTCTCGCGGGCCTTCTTCTCCGCCGAGGAGGAGGAGACGTACTTCCACGTCCGCGCGTTGTGCAGCCGGTCGGCGAGCTTGATGACGAGGACGCGGATGTCGCGGGCCATCGCCACGACCATCTTGCGCACCGTCTCGGCCTGGGCCGCCTCGCCGAACGTCACCTTGTCGAGCTTGGTGACGCCGTCCACCATGGCGGCGATCTCCTCGCCGAAGTCGGCGCGGAGCGCCTCCAGCGTGTAGGAGGTGTCCTCCACCGTGTCGTGCAGCAGCGCCGCCGCGAGCGTCGGCGGCGTCATGCCGAGCTCGGCGAGGATCGTCGCCACCGCGACCGGGTGGGTGATGTATGGGTCGCCGCTCTTGCGCAGCTGTCCCTCGTGGGCTCGCTCCGCGACCTCGTACGCGCGCTCCAGGAGCGTCACGTCCACCCGCGGGTGGTTCGCGCGCACGACCTGGATCAGCGGCTCGATCGCCGGCGGGGTCGAGTGACCCCGCGAGCCGAGCCGGACCAGCGTGCTGCGCACCCGGGAGCGCGGCACCAGTGGTTCGGTCGTCGCCCCCGGGACGCGCCGGTGTGCGTCCTCCGTCATCCGGACAGTCTAGGAGCCTCGGCGCAGGTCGCGTTACTTCTTGCGCCGCCGGGGCTGGGCGCCCTGCCCGAGGTGGCCGCCCGGCGTGGTCGCCGTGACGCGGTCGTGCACGTCGGAGGAGGAGATCTGGACGTCGTCCTCGACCCCGTCCTTCGCCCGCTGCGCGAGCACGTCGGCCGTGTGCTTCTGGTACGCCTTGCGCCGCATCCGGAGCGTCGTCTCGAGCGGCGAGGCGAGGAAGATCGACGAGAGCGTCGAGGCGATCATGCCGATGAAGAGCGCGAGCGAGATGTCGCGCAGCGTCCCGGCGCCGAGCAGGAACGCGCCGACGAACAGGATCGACGCGACCGGCAGGATCCCGACGACCGAGGTGTTGACCGAGCGGACGATCGTCTGGTTGACGGCGAGGTTCGCCGCCTCGGCGTACGTCACGCGGCGCTGCTCGAGCACGTGCGCGGTGTTCTCGCGCACCTTGTCGAACACCACGACCGTGTCGTACAGCGAGTAGCCGAGGATCGTGAGGAACCCGATCATGCTGGCCGGCGTCACCTCGAAGCCGACCAGGGCGTAGAGCCCGACGGTGACGACGAGGTCGTTGAGCAGCGCGATGATCGCGGCGAGGGCCATCGACCAGGTCCGGAAGTACAGCGCCATGACGGCCGTCACGATGAGCAGGAAGATCACGAGCCCCTGCAACGCCTTGGCCGTGACGTCCGCGCCCCAGGTCGGGCCGACGAACGAGGAGGTCACCGCGTTCGGCTCCACCTCGTACGCCGCCGCCAGCGCCTCGGCCATCGCCGTGGTCTCCTCGGCACCGAGCGGCTCGGTCTGAACGCGGACGGACGAGCCGCCCACGACCGTGACGCGCGCGACCTGGCCCGTGACGATGGAGTCGAGCGAGGCCTGGGCCGGCTCGGAGGCCGTCGTGGCCGCGCCCGAGACGGTGAACTCCGAGCCGCCGCGGAACTCGATGCCGAGGTTCAGCCGGACGGTCGAGAGCAGGACGATCGACAGCACCGCGAACGCCGCGGCGATGGCGTACCACAGCCGGCGGCGGCCGATGATGTCGAACGACTTCTTCCCGGTGTACAGGTCGTTGCCCATCTGGGCGAAGCTGAACCCCATCAGCGGGCCTCCTCGTTCCGCTCGGACGCCGCGGCGTCGTCGCCGCCGGTCTCGTCCACGTCCTCGTTCTGGTCCGCGCTGTCCTCCGGCGCCAGGACGACGCCCTCGGCGGCCGCCTCGGCGATCGGCGAGTGCGCGGCGATCTCGCCGTCGATCGCGTCCGTCGCGGTCTCGGACGGGTCGATCGCCGCCACCGGGAGCTCGCCGGCCAGCTCGGCCTCGGCCGCCTCGGCGGACTCGCGCTCGGCGGCCTCCTTGGCCAGGCGCGCCTCCTCGGCGCGCCGCTCGGCGATCGTCCGGACGTCGGCGTTCGCGGCGACCGCGACCTTCTCCGGGGCCGAGCGCACCCGGCCGCGGCCGGCGTAGCTCGCGACGGACGCCCCGAGGTGCACCGGGTCGAGCCCGCTCCACCGGTGGCCCTCCCCGAAGAACGGGATCTTGATGAGCAGGCGCATGAGCGGGTGGGTGAACAGGAACACGACGACGAGGTCGATGAGCGTCGTGAGCCCGAGCGTGAACGCGAAGCCGCGCACGCCGCCGACCGCGAGCAGGTAGAGCACGATCGCCGCGATGAAGTTGACGGCGTCCGAGGCGAGGATCGTGCGGCGGGCGCGCAGCCAGCCGTGCTCGACGGCGCCGGCCAGCGAGCGGCCCTCGCGCACCTCGTCGCGGAGACGTTCGAAGTAGACGATGAACGAGTCCGCCGTGATGCCGATCGCGACGATGAGCCCGGCGACGCCGGCGAGCGACAGGCGGTAGCCCTGCGTCCAGGACAGCAGCAGGATGACGCCGTACGTCAGCGCGGCCGCGATCGCGAGGCTGGCCACCGTGACGACCGCGAGCCCGCGGTACTGGAGGAAGGAGTAGATGACGACGAGGATGAGGCCGATCACGCCGGCCAGCAGGCCGCGCTCGAGCTGCTCGCCACCGAGCGTCGCGGAGATCTGCTCCTGGGACTGCACCTCGAACGTCATCGGCAGCGCGCCGAAGCTGAGCTGGTTGGCGAGCGTCGTCGCCTCGTCCCGGGTGAACGGGGACTGCGTCGGGCCGGAGATCGTCGCCTGGCCGTTCGGGATCGTCTCGGTCACCCGCGGGGCGGAGATGACCAGGCCGTCCAGCACGATCGCGAACTGGTTCTGCGGCTGCGCCAGCTCCTTGATCCGCGCGGTCACCTCGGCGAACTTCTGGCCGCCCGCGTTCGTGAAGTTCATCTGGACGATCGGGATGTTCGTGACCCCGCCGCCCTGGAGCGACTGGAAGCCCATCTGGGCGCCGGTGAGGTCCTGCCCCGTGAGCTCGGCCGGGCCGAGGACGTACTTCGCCCCGCCGTCCTGGCTGCACGTGACGAGCGGGGCCTCGGTGTCGTCGTCCTGCAGGCCCGTGCGGTTGGCCGGGTCGTAGCAGTCGAGCGTGTAGTAGTCGAACAGCACGCGGGGCGTGAGCCACGCGAGGTCGGACGGGCTGGTCGGCTCCGTCGCCGGGGTGTCCGAGAGCTCGTCGACCGAGGCGACGCCGAGCACCTGGAGCGCTGCCTGCTCGACGGTGAGCGTCGTGGTCGGCTCCGTGGACGCCTCGGTCGGGGTGTCCGTCGCGCCGTCCGACGGCTCGTCCGTCGGGGCGGTCGCCTCGTCGGTCGCGCCATCCGTCGCGCCGTCGGTCGGGGTGTCCGTCGCACCGTCGGTCGCGCCGTCGGTCGCCTCGTCGGGCGTCCCGTCCGTGCCGTCGGTCGCGTCGTCCGTCCCCTGGGCGACGGCGGCCGGGTCGATCGTGCCCGGCAGACCCTCGACCAGGACGGTGCGCATGCGCATCTGGGCCGAGGCCGTGATGAGCTGGACCGTGTCCTCGGAGACCTCGCCGGGGATCGCGACGACGATGTTGTTGCCGCCCTGGGAGGTGATCTCGGCCTCCGCGACGCCCGAGCCGTCCACGCGCTGGCGGATGATGGCGATCGCCTGGTCGAGGTCGCTCTGCGTCACCGCGTGGCCGTCGTCGGTGCGCGGCGTGAGGATGAGCTGCGTCCCACCCTCGAGGTCGAGCGCGAGGTTCGGCGTGAACGAGGCGCCACCGGCGGCGTCGTCATCGCCCGTGACGACCCCGATGCCCACCGCGGCGTACACCGCGACGAGGATCAGAGCCAGGAAGTAGAGCGGGCGTGCGAGCCTGCGTCGTCGAGCCACTGTCGTCCTTCGAAGGTCATGGGGGCTCCACGCCCCCTGGGTACTGCGCTCAGGCGGTGCGGTCGTCGCGCGGGTCGTCGACGGTGACGTCGATCGAGTCGGTCGCGTCCGTCGTCCCGACCGGCTCGACGCCCTCGATCACGGTCGAGTCGTCGGCGGGCTGGAGCACGCTCGCGAACTGCGCGGGCACCTCCTGGATGGCGGCCTTGACCCAGCGCGTGAGCACGCCCGGCGTCGTCTCGATGACGACGGCGTCGCCGTCGACCGACACGATCGTCCCGAGCTGGCCCGAGGAGGTCATGATCTGCTTGCCCGGCGTCAGCGAGCTGCGGAACTCGTTCTGCTTGGCCTGCTGCTTACGACCACGCGAGCTGACGAAGAAGAGTCCCACGACCGCGAGGCCGAGAAAAACGAGGAGCAGGGGGTCCATGGGAGAGACGTCAACCTTCGTGATGGGTCGTGTGGGTGCAGTGCACCGGCGAGTCTATCCTCAGTCGAACAGTACGGCCGTCTCGCCGCTCGGCGGGGTGAGCCCCAGGTGCTCCCACGCCGCGCGCGTCGCGACCCGCCCCCGCGGGGTCCGCGCGATGAAACCCTCCCGCAGGAGGAACGGCTCGGCGACCGTCTCGACCGTCTCGGGCTCCTCCCCCACGGCCATCGCGACGGACGTGAGGCCGACCGGGCCGCCGCCGAACCGGAGGCACAGGGCACGCAGCACCGACCGGTCCAGCCGGTCGAGACCACGCGGGTCGACCTCGAACACCCGCAGGGCCGCCTCCGCCGACGCGACGTCGGCGCGACCGTTCCCGCGCACCTGGGCCCAGTCCTGGACGCGGCGCAGCAGCCGGTTCGCGATCCGGGGCGTCCCGCGCGAGCGCGACGCGATGACGTGGCCGGCCGTCGGCTCCAGCTCGATGCCGAGCAGCCTGGCCGAGCGGGTGAGGACGCGCTCGAGGTCCTCGGTGGAGTAGAAGTCCATGTGGCCGGTGAACCCGAACCGGTCGCGCAGCGGCGCCGGCAGCAGGCCCGCCCGCGTCGTCGCGCCGACGACGGTGAACGGCGGCAGCGCCAGCGGGATCGACGTGGCCCCGGCGCCCTTGCCGACGACGACGTCGACGCGGAAGTCCTCCATCGCGAGGTAGAGCATCTCCTCGGCGGGGCGCGCGAGCCGGTGGATCTCGTCGATGAAGAGGACGTCGTTCTCCTGCAGGCCCGACAGGATCGCGGCCAGGTCGCCCGCGTGCCCGATCGCCGGCCCCGACGTGAGCCGCAGGCTCGCCCCGACCTCGCTGGCGACGATCATCGCGAGCGTCGTCTTGCCGAGGCCGGGTGGACCCGCGAGCAGCACGTGGTCCGGCGGGCGGTGCCGGGCGACCGCGGCCTCCAGCACGAGCGAGAGCTGGTCCCGCACGACCGGCTGGCCGACGAACTCGGCGAGCCGGCGCGGGCGCAGGGCCGCCTCGGCCGCGCGCTCCAGCTCCGACGCCTCCGCCGCGAGCAGGGTCTCCTCGTCGAACGTCATCGGCTCAGCGCCCGTCCGTCGCGAGCGAGCGCAGGGCCGCGCGCAGGATCTCGCCCGCGTCCGTCGCCGGGGCGTCGCCGGCCTCGAGCACGCCGGCCACCGCGTCGGCGGCGACCTTGGCGTTCCAGCCGAGCCCCTGGAGCGCGACGACGACGTCCTCGGCCACCGCGCTCGGTGCCGTCACCGCCGTCGCCGTGCCGCCGACCCCGCCGCCACCCGTGGGGGCGCCGAGCCGGCCACCGAGCTCCAGCACGATCCGGCTGGCGCCCTTGCGACCGATCCCTGGGACGCGCTCGAGCGCCTTGAGGTCCTCCGTCGCGACGGCCTGGCGCAGCGCGTCCGGCGGGTGGACGGCGAGCATCGCGAGCGCGAGCCGGGGCCCGACGCCGCTGACGGTCTGCAGGATCTCGAACGTGTCCCGCTCGTCGACCTCGAGGAAGCCGAACAGCGTGAGCGAGTCCTCCCGCACGACGAGCGTGGTGTGCAGCTCGGCCTCGTTCCCGTGCCGCAGACCGGCGAGCGTGTTCGGCGTCGCGTGGACGCGCATGCCGACACCGGAGACGACGAGAACCGCGTGGTCCAGCCCGATGGCTGCGACCTCTCCGCGGACCAGGGCGATCATGCTTCCTCCCGCCGGGTGCGGACACCCTCAGCGAACACGTGTACGAAAGAAGCCTACCGGCCGACGGTGCGCTGAGCTGCGACGACGCGCCGCCCGGCGCGGCGGGCGCTCGCCTCGGCCCGCAGCCAGCGCTGCTGCGCCGACGTCGGCTCCCCGGTGGCGCCGGGCGAGCTGGCCGAGGCGACTCCGCCGGGCGCGGCGGCCCCGCCGGGCGCACCGGCGAGTGCAGCGACCGGGACGGGGCCGCCGCGCCACGCGTGGCAGATCGCGAGCGCGAGGGCGTCGGCCGCGTCGGCCGGGCGCGGCGGGGCGTCGAGCCCGAGCACCCGCGTCACCATCGTCGTGACCTGCTCCTTGCCCGCGCGGCCGTTCCCCGTGACGGCGGCCTTGACCTCGCTCGGGGTGTGCAGCGCGACGGGGATGCCGCGCCGGTGGGCGGCGACCATGGCGAGACCGGCTACCTGCGCCGTGGCCGTCACGGTCGAGACGTTCGACTGCGCGAACACCCGCTCGACCGCGACCGCGTCCGGAGCGAGCCGGTCCAGCCAGGTGTCGAGCGCGTCGGCGACGGCCACGAGGCGGGCCTCCAGCGGCAGGTCCGGCGAGGTGGTGACGACGCCGACGTCGACGATCCGGACGGTCCGCCCGGTCGCCGTCACGGCGCCGAGGCCGCACCGGGTGAGACCGGGGTCGACGCCGAGCACGGTCCGCCCGCGCGCCGCCGCGGCCCCGGTGTGGGGACGCAGCTCGAGCGGCGCGGGACGGTCGGAGCGCTGGGTCACGCCGTCAGCCTGCCTCCTCCGTCGCACTCGGCCGGGTTCCGACACGCGCCGGCGCGTCGCGCTCCCCCGGTGCGGGCACGTCGGTCCGCCGCGTCAGTCCTCCGCGTCGAGCGCGGCGAGGACCTCGTCGGAGGCGTCGAAGTTCGCGTAGACGTTCTGCACGTCGTCGGAGTCCTCGAGGGCCTCGATGAGCCGGAGCACCCTCCGGGCGCCCTCGACGTCGACCTCGATCGACACCGACGGGCGGAACTCCGCCTCGGCCGAGTCGTAGTCGAGGCCCGCGTCCTGGACGGCCTTGCGCACGGCGACGAAGTCGCTCGCCGGCGAGATGACCTCGAACGCCTCGCCGAGGTCGTTGACCTCCTCGGCGCCCGCGTCGAGGACGGCCAGCAGCACGTCGTCCTCCGTCAGGCCCTCCGACTTGGGCACGATGACGACGCCCTGGCGGGAGAACATGTACGCGACGCTGCCCGGGTCGGCCATCGAGCCGCCGTTGCGCGTGAACGCGACCCGCACGTCCGCCGCGGCCCGGTTGCGGTTGTCGGTGAGGCACTCGACGAGGAGCGCGACGCCGCCGGGCGCGTAGCCCTCGTACATGATCGTCTCGTAGTCGACCCCGCCGCCGTCGGCGCCCGAGCCGCGCTTGACCGCGCGGTCGATGTTCTCGTTCGGGACGGAGGACTTCTTCGCCTTCTGGATCGCGTCGTAGAGCGTCGGGTTTCCGCCGGGGTCACCGCCACCAGTGCGCGCCGCCACCTCGATGTTCTTGATGAGCTTGGCGAACAGCTTTCCGCGCTTCGCGTCCTTCGCGGCCTTCTGGTGCTTGGTGGTGGCCCACTTGGAGTGACCCGACATCGGCGATCCTCGTCCCTGGTAGTGGTGAGTCCCGTCGAGGTCCGGTCGCTGGGCGGATCGAGCACCCAGGTCGCGGGACACGCCGACGGCTCGTCAATCTTACCGGTCCCGTCCACCGGGCCTATCCGACGGCGGTGCCTTCCACCTGCGTCCCGAGCTCACGGACGCTGCCGTCCCAGCCGGGACGCAGCCATGCGAGCAGCTCGACCAGCTCGACGGGGAACAGCTCGACCTCGACGGAGGCGAGGTCCTCCGGCCGCCACCACGCGACCTCGTCCATGAACGAGCGCTCGACGTCGGTCCAGCCCGTCCGGTCCAGCTCGGCGTCGCCGACGACGCGGTCGAGCCGGGCGAGGAAGAAGACCTCGTCCTGACGCACCGAGCGGGCGTAGAAGTCGAAGACGGCCCGCCGGGTGGCGACCGGACCCTGCAGGAGCTCGGGATCGATCCGCAGCCCCGTCTCCTCCGCGACCTCGCGGGCGGCGGCGGCGCGCGGCGACTCCCCCGGGTCGATGCCGCCCCCGACCGTGAACCACCAGGTGCGCTCGACCTGGTGGGCGTCGTGGCCGCGCACGAGCAGGACGCGGTCCTCGGCGTCGAGCAGCAGGACGCGCGCGGCGCGGCGGAACGGGATGCCGTCCGGTCCGAGCCGCCACTCCTCCCCCGGCAGCCAGTCCCGGGGCGCCTCGGTCATCGGGACGGCTCCGTCGGACGCAGCATCAGCCCAGCGGGCCGGCGGCGGTGAGGAAGGCCTGCCGGTCACCCCGGATCCGTCCGAGCAGCTCGGTCTCGGTCGTCGTGTGGGCGCGCAGGTCGGAGCGGCCGGTCGCGGCCCGCTGGCGCAGGTACGCGAGCGAGGTCGCGTCGCGGATGAACGACTTCATCGCGGTGCCGGCCCGCGGCCCCTTGCGCGCCGCCCACGCCCGCGCCTGGGAGCGCTGACGCAGCGACGCGATCATGGCGACCTCGTGCGGGGCGAACCAGCCGGCGGCGGCATACTCCCCGAGCCGCTGCGCGATGGCCGCCGCCTCCTGGCGCCGCAGCCAGAACGCGAGGATGACCGCCGCGGCGAACAGCGGCACCTGGACCAGGATGTAGAACGTGAAGAAGCTCGTCTCCCCGCCGAACCCGGCGAGCGTGGCGGAGGCGTTCCACAGCGCGTGCAGCAGCGCGGCCGAGAGCAGGCCGAGCGGGAACATCCACCAGGCCGCGTTCCGGTTCCGGCTGCGGCTCGCGATCCCGAGCGCGATGCCCGTGCACGCCGTGAACAGCACGTGCGCGAACGGCGAGAGCAGCCCGCGCATGACGAACGTGCTGGCGAGCGCCGACCCGGACGCGCCGAAGTAGAGGATGTTCTCGGTGAACGCGAACCCCGCCGCGACCACGGCGGCGTAGACGATGCCGTCGACCACGCCGTCGAAGTAGGAGCGGCGCATGAGGAAGATGACGAGGACACCGAGGCCCTTCGTCGTCTCCTCGACGATCGGCGCCGACACGACGGAGCTGACGACGTCGGCGACCACCGGGTCGCCGGTCAGCGCATAGGCCGTCTCGGCCACCCAGGTGTTGCCGTAGAACGAGAGGACGACGGAGACGCCGGCGCCCCACAGCAGCGCGAAGAGCAGCATGAGCTTCGGCTCGGGCTCCCAGCGGTCGAGCCACATGACCGCGGCGAGGACGACGATCAGCGGCAGGAGCGCCGCGACGAACGCGACGATGCCGTTGCCGATCCCGACGAGCGACAGGACGATCCACAGCCCCCACAGCGAGGCGAAGCCGACGAGCAGGAGGGCGATCGTCCCGCCGAGGCTCCCCCCGCCGGACGCGCTCCGCGGGTGCCACACCGACTGGACGGGCGGACCGGCGTAGGCGGGCGCGCCGTGGACCGGTCGCGCGGTCGCGGCCATGCCCGGGCGCTGCGGCGTCGGGTAGGAGGTCGGTGCCCCGTAGCCGCCGGGCGCCGGCGTTCCGTACGCACCGGCCGGCGGCGCGCCGTACGCGCCGGGCGCCGGCGTCTGGCCGCCCTGCTGGGCGCGATGGACGTCGGGATAGGGACCGCTCGGAGGAGTCGTCACGTCGAGCACCCTATCGGCGTCCGGGCCGGGACCGGCCAGCGCGACGCGGCCGGTCGCGACTCGGACCCGGCCGACCTCGACCTCGACCTCGCCGACCTCGTGCTCCGCCACCGAACGATCAGGGTCGACGTCCGTCACTCCGGATCAGTCGACGGTGCTGACGTTCGCCCGGCCCTGCGTCGACCTCGCCGACCTCGTGCTCCGCTACCGAACGGTCAGGGTCGACGTCCGTCACCGCGGGTCAGTCGACGGCGTCGTCCATCTCGAACGTCCGCGGCATCCGGGCGTGCCCGGCGAGCCGGAACAGCCGGACGCCCGGCTTGAGCCGGACGCGCCGCGTCTGCATGACGGCGTCGTTGTGGAACCGCCGGGCCAGCCCGACGCGGTGGGACGCCTGCGTCACCTCGACCACGAGCTGGTCCTCGGCGAACGACGGGTCCTCCTCGTCCTGCTCCAGGACGGCGCGCAGCACGCGCGTGAGATCGCTCTCGACGACCTCGCGCTCGGGGGTCAGCGTCGCCCGTCCGGGCTCGCGGTGCCCGCCGGCCGACGCGGCACGGTCGGCGTCGAGGTCGGCCTCCAGCGCCTCCGACAGCGCGGCGTCGGCCGCCGACGCGAGCAGGAGCGAGGACGCCGGGTCGAGCCGTCCCGACGCGGCCAGCTCGGCCGAGAGCCCGGCCCGGCGCAGGAGCTGGGCGTCCAGCGTCGCGCCCGTCCGGCTCACCTTCTGGTGCAGCAGGTCGATCCGGTTGGCGTGGGCGAGGGTGATCCACAGGAGCAGCGCGAGCACCCCCACGACGACGAGGGCGATCTCGGCGGTCACGGTGTCCTCCCCTCGCTCGTCCCGTCGGTCCTCGGCTCGGCCACGTCGTCCAGGACGGCGCGGGGGTCCTCGCCGACGGCCAGCCGGTAGACCTCGAGCACCTGCTGCGTCACGACGTCCCAGTCGTACTGCTCGCGCCACGTCGCGGCGTGGGCCCGGCGCCGGTCGGACTCCTCGCGGTCGGTCAGGGCGACGGCGACCGTCCGCGCCAGCTCCTCCGGGTCGCCGACGGGGAACGTGTACCCCGCGCGCCCCTCGTCGAGCACGCGGCGGAACGCCGGGATGTCCGACGCGACGACGACGGCGTCGGCGCCCATCGCCTCGACCAGGACGATCCCGAAGCTCTCGCCGCCCGTCTGCGGCGCCAGGTAGACGTCGGCCGAGCGCAGCAGCTCCGCCTTCTCCGCGTCGGTGATCTCGCCGAGCAGCTCGAGCGTCCCCGGGTGCCGCGCGTCGATCGCACGCGCCTCGGCGAGGTCGCCCCGCCCGGCCACCAGCACCCGCACGCCCGGCACCAGCTCGCGCAGCCGCGGCAGGGCCTCGAGCAGCACGCCGAGCCCCTTGCGCGGCTCGTCGGTCCGGCCGAGGAACACCACGGTCGGGCGCTCCGGCGTGCCCCGCCACTCCGGTCGCGGGCTCGCGGCGCGGAACTGGGCGAGCTCGACGCCGTTCGGGACGACGACGGCGTCGCCGCCGATGTGCTCGACGACGGTGCGCCGCGCCTCCTCGGATACGGCGATCCGGGCGGCGATCCGCTCGAGCGACGGCCGGAGCATCGGGTAGGCGATGTGCATCGCGCGGGACCGGTCGGTCGCGGTGTGGAACGTGCAGACGACCGCCGTCTCCGCGTTCCACAGCGCGAGCAGGCTGACGCTCGGGCTCAGCGGCTCGTGGATGTGCACGACGTCGAAGTCGCCGCGCTCGAGCCAGGCGTTGACCCGCCGCGCGGTGACCGGCCCGAACGCCAGGCGCGCGACGGAGCCGTTGTACCGGACGGCGACGCTGCGCCCGGTCCCGACGACGTAGTCCGGCAGGTCCGTGTCGTCCTCGGCCGGGGCGAGCACGCTCACCGTGTGCCCGAGGGCGATGAGCCGCGCGGCGAGGTCCTTCACGTGGATCTGGACCCCGCCGGGGGCGTCCATCGAGTACGGGCAGACGATTCCGATCCGCATCAGCTCGGCGCCCCCTCGGACGCTCGCGCGCGCTGCCGCGCGAGCCGGTCGGCGTCGAGGTCGGAGAGGAACACCTTCTGGAGCATGTGCCAGTCCTCCGGGTGCCGGGCGTAGGCGTCGAACAGGGCGGTCACCCACTCCTGCGTCACCAGGTCGAGCGGTCGCCGGCGACCGTCGGCGTCGCGGGTCGGGATCGCCGGCAGGAACTCGACGACCAGCCCCCACGGCGAGCCGGCGGCGCGGCGCCGCTCGCCGCGCAGCCGCTCGTAGTGGATCGCGACGGGCAGCAGCTCGTGCGAGCCGGTCGAGGCGAGCGCGGCCGGGCCGGCGGCGACGCGGGCTGCGTGCCCGGCGATCGTCACCTCGACGCCGTGCGCCGACAGGTCGCGGTCGGCCAGGAGCGGCACGATCCTCGGTCCGGTGCGCGCCTTGCGCACGAGCGTGCGGAACGTCCCGCCGCCCTTCTCGAACGGGACGATCTCGATCCCGAGCCCGGAGCGGAAGGCGAGGAACTCCTCGTAGAGGCCGTCCGGCAGCTTCTCCGCGACGGTGAGGACGGGCGCGATGTGCGCCCCAGCCCAGGCGCCGGCGAGGTCCCAGTTGCCGGAGTGCCCGAGGGCGAGGACGGCCGTGCCGGCGTCGTCCGTCACGCGCGTGACGCGCTCGACGCCGACGGGGCGGACGCGGGCCGCGATGCGTTCCGGCGTCCACCCGGGAAGCTGGAACGCCTCAGCGAAGTAGCGCAGGTAGGAGCGCATGCCGGCGCGGGAGCACCGGCGCAGCTCCCGCGGGTCGAGGTCGGGGCGCAGCCGGTGCAGGTTGCTCTGGAGCTGGCGGACGCCGCTGAGCCGGAGCGCCCACACGACGTCGGCCACGAGGTGCGCGCCGCCGCGGACGAGGGCGTCGGGCAGCCGGCGGACGTTGCGCCAGGCGAACGCGTAGAGGTCGGCCGTCCGCAGGCCGCTCATGCCTCGGCTCCGGCCGGCGGCGTCGCGTCACCGGCGGCGTCCGCCGCGCGGGCGCGGAGCTGGCGGCGCACGCCGAGGATGCGCTGGAACGCCGTGACGAGGGAGAGCGCGGCGAGCACCCAGAGCGTCACCTCGAGGACGACGAGCGGGAGCACGCTCATCCCGACGAACGCCGTGGCGACGAGCGTGATGACGAGCCGGTCGCTCCGCTCGGCGAGCCCGCCCGACGCCGTGCAGCCGATCGACTCGGCCTTGGCGCGGGCGTAGGGCACGATCCCGCCGAGCACGAGGCAGGCCAGCGCACCCCACACGCCCCAGGCGTGACCGTGCGCGGCGAGGTGGATCGCGAGCGCGACGAACAGCGCGCCGTCGGCGAACCGGTCCATCACGGAGTCGAGGAACGACCCCCACGCCCCGGCCGTCCCGGAGATCCTGGCCATCGTTCCGTCGAGGGAGTCGAAGAAGACGAAGAACGCGATGAGCCACGCGCCGCCGGCCAGCCGGCCCGTCGCGACGAGCCCGAGCGCGGCCGCGATGGTGCCGATCGTGCCGATGACGGTGACGGCGTCGGGGGTGAGCCCGATCCGCAGGAGCCCCTTGGCCAGCGGGGTGAACAGACGGCCGATGACGCCGCGCAGCCTGCCGAACATCGTCAGCTCTCCTTCTCGGGCGCCTGCGGCGCGTTCGCGTGGGTGTCCCAGCCGTCGTGGAGCGCGCGCCACGACTGGCCGAGCAGCTGCGGGAGCGGCTTCGTGCCGGCGACGATCGGCATGAAGTTCGCGTCCCCCTGCCACCGCGGCACGACGTGCTGGTGCAGGTGCGCGGCGATCCCGGCCCCGCCGACCGCCCCCTGGTTGACGCCGAGGTTGAACCCGGCCGGGGAGGAGACGCCCCGCAGCACCCGCATCGCCTGCTGCGTCAGCGTCGCGACCTCGACCAGCTCCGCCCGGTCCAGCTCGGGGTAGCCCGCCACGTGCCGGTACGGCACGACCATGAGGTGGCCCGGGTTGTAGGGGTAGAGGTTGAGCACCACGTAGGCGCGCTCGCCCCGGTGCACCACGAGGCCCGCCTCGTCGGTCATCGACGGGATGCGGCAGAACGGGCAGTCCCCCGCGTCCGTCGAGGCCGGCTTGTCCGCGCCATCGATGTAGACCATCCGGTGCGGCGTCCACAGTCGCTGGAACGGGTCGGGGTCCCCGGCGAGGTCCGCGGCCGACTCGACGGTCGCGTCCTCGCCGGGCGTCGTCCCGGCGGCGGTCGGCTGGTCGCTCACGCTCATCGCCTAGGCGGTGCGGTCCGCGATCGCCGTCGTGATGAGCTCGATCGCCTCGTCGACCGGCACGCCGTTGCGCTGCGTCCCGTCGCGGAACCGGAAGCTCACGGCCCCGGCGTCCGCGTCGTCTCCGCCCGCGATGAGGATGAACGGCGGCTTCTGCGTCGTCGCCGTCCGGATCTTCTTGTTGAACCGGTCGTCGGAGGCGTCCAGCTCGGCCCGGACGCCGGCCGCGCGCAGCCGGGCGACGACGTCGCCGAGGTAGTCGTTGAACGGCTCGGCGACGGGCACGGCGATGACCTGGACGGGAGCGAGCCAGGCCGGGAAGGCGCCGGCGTAGTGCTCCAGCAGGATCGCGAAGAACCGCTCGATCGAGCCGAACAGGGCGCGGTGGATCATCACCGGGCGCTGCCGCGAGCCGTCGGCCGCCTGGTAGGTCAGGTCGAACCGCTCGGGCAGGTTGAAGTCGAGCTGGATCGTCGAGAGCTGCCACGTCCGGCCGATGGCGTCGCGCGCCTGGACGGAGATCTTCGGGCCGTAGAACGCGGCGCCGCCCGGGTCGTCGACGAGGTCGAGCCCCGAGGCGGTCGCGACCTCGCGCAGGGTCTCGGTCGCCTCGTGCCACGTCGCGTCGTCGCCGACGGACTTCTCGGGGTTGCGGGTCGACAGCTCGAGGTAGAAGTCGTCGAGGCCGTAGTCCCGCAGCAGGTCGAGGACGAAGTCGAGCAGGCTCGCCAGCTCCTCGCGCATCTGCTCGCGCGTGGTGTAGATGTGCGCGTCGTCCTGGGTGAACCCGCGCGCCCGGGTGAGCCCGTGCACGACGCCCGACTTCTCGTACCGGTAGACGGTGCCGAACTCGAACAGCCGCAGCGGCAGCTCGCGGTAGGACCGGCCGCGGGAGTCGAAGATCAGGTTGTGCATCGGGCAGTTCATGGGCTTGAGGTAGTAGTCCTGGCCCTCGCGCTTGACGGTGCCGTCCGCGTGGTGCTCGGTGTCGAGGTGCATCGGCGGGTACATGCCGTCGGCGTACCAGTCGAGGTGTCCGGAGACCTCGAAGAGCTTGCCCTTGGTGGCGTGCGGCGAGTACACGAACTCGTAGCCGGCCTCGACGTGCCGACGGCGGCTGTACTCCTCCATCGCCATCCGCACGACGCCACCGCGGGGGTGGAACACGGGCAGCCCGGAGCCGATCTCCTCCGGGAAGGAGAACAGGTCCAGCTCGGTCCCGAGGCGGCGGTGGTCCCGGCGCTCCGCCTCGGCGAGCCGGTCGGTGTAGGCCTTGAGCTCGTCCTTGGACGGCCACGCCGTCCCGTAGACGCGCTGGAGCTGCGGGTTCTTCTCGCTGCCGCGCCAGTAGGCCGCGGCCGAGCGCATGAGCTGGAACCCGTTGCCGATGAGCCGGGTGCTCGGCAGGTGCGGTCCGCGGCACAGGTCCTTCCAGACCACCGTCTCGGACTCGCGGCCGGCGCCGCGCACGTTGTCGTAGATCGTCAGCTCGCCGCCGCCGACCTCGACGGACGCGCCCTCGGCCGCCGCGGCGGTCTCGGTGTCGGAGCCGCCCTTGAGGCCGATCAGCTCGAGCTTGTACGGCTCGGTCGCGAGCTCGGCCCGCGCCTCGTCGTCGGACACGACGCGCCGACGGAACGTCTGTCCCTCCTTGACGATCCGCCCCATCACCTTCTCCAGCTCGCGGAGCTGGTCGGGGGTGAACGGGGTCTCGACGTCGAAGTCGTAGTAGAAGCCGTCCGTGATGGGCGGGCCGATGCCCAGCCTCGCGTCGGGGTTCACCTGCTGGACCGCCTGCGCGAGGACGTGCGCCGTCGAGTGCCGCAGGATCGCGAGCCCGTCGGGCGAGTCGATCGTGACGCGCTCGACGACGGCGTCCGCCGGCAGCTCACGGTCCAGGTCGCGCAGCTCGCCGTCGACGCGAACCGCCACGACGGCCCCGGGTCCCTTGGCCTCCGCGCCCACCAGCGTCGTCGCCGTCGTGCCCGCCTCGATCTCGGTGGGAACGCCGTCGAGGGTGATGCTCACGCTGGGCACGTCAGGACTCCTGGTGGTGCGGGGAGATGGGTCGGGGTGGACCGGCCGGCCCACCCCGCGAGCCTACTGCGGGAAAGACGAAAGCCCGGAACCGTCTCCGGTTCCGGGCTTTGCTGGTGGGCGATACTGGGATCGAACCAGTGACCTCTTCCGTGTCAGGGAAGCGCGCTACCGCTGCGCCAATCGCCCGTGCGAGGTGGGTACGGGATTCGAACCCGTGTATACGGCTTTGCAGGCCGCTGCCTCGCCTCTCGGCCAACCCACCGAGCTGGGATCCAGCTGGATGACCCAAGTGTGGGTGCTTCCGAGCGGATGACGGGACTCGAACCCGCGACCCTCACCTTGGCAAGGTGATGCTCTACCAACTGAGCCACATCCGCGTTGCGCTGCTCGCCTCGGCTCTCGCTTCGGCCTTGCGGCGCGGATAAGACTCTAACCCAGGATCGGCGAGAGTGCCAAACCGGCGGAATGTCGCGGCTCGTCGGGGGTGATCGGCCGGTGATCGGCCGGTCGGACGACGACCAGGCGACGCCGACGTCCTCCCGACGTTCCATCGGCGGACGCGGCCTGGGCACGGGCGACCACCGCTCCCGAGCCGATTGGTCACGCGCCGACGTCCTCGGCTACACTCAACGGGCCGCAGGGATCACCCCGACGGCACGCGGGCGATTGGCTCAGTGGTAGAGCGCCTCGTTCACACCGAGGAGGTCACTGGTTCGAACCCAGTATCGCCCACCGCATCACCGCACGTCAGAGCCCCTCGCCCGAGGGGCTCTGGTCGTTTTCCGACCCGTTCGGCGCCGTCCCGGCCCGTCCCGCGTCGCCCCTGCTCCCCCGCGCGGACCCCGTGTGGTTGGATCGCCGACCATGAGCCGGTTCACTCCCCACCGCCGGATCGCGGCCGCCACCGCGCTGCTCGCGGGCGCGGCCCTGGTCCTGACGGCGTGCTCGGACGGCGGCGAGACGCTGGCCGTCGGCGACACGGCCCTCTCCTCCGGCGCGGAGTCGCTCGACGAGCGCGTCCTGGTCCCGATGCCCGACGGCTTCTACGCGGTCGACGCGCTGGGCGTGCGCGACGAGGCGTTCTCCGACGGCGAGACGGTCCGCGCCCCGCGCGACGCAACCCTCGTCGTCGTCGCGGTCTCCGGGACGCTGTACGGCGGCGAGCAGGCCGGCGGCGGCGTCCGCGCGGCGGTGCGGGCGGGCGACGTCGAGGTGCCCGTCGAGCTCGACGCGCGCACCCACGTCGTCGCCGTGCCGGGCGACGGCACCGACGCCGAGCTCGTCCTCACGTACGAGGGCCGCTCGGCCGTGCTCGGCGCGGCGGGTGCCGACCTGCTGGCGGCGCCGTTCGTGGAGACCGCCCCGTGGTCCGCAGCCGTCGACGCCCCGGCCGAGGCCCCGCTCGGCTGGCGCTCGCTCCCCCAGGCGGCGTTCTACGTCGATCTGCGGACCGTCAGCCACCTGCCCGACCGGGGCTGGGCCGCGGAGGGCGAGACCTGGGTCGAGGTCCGGGTCGTGCCGCGGCCGGGCGCGCTGCTGCCGGTGGACGACGACGCCCACGACGGCGTCCCCGTCGTCGGCGAGATCACCGCGGCCGCGGTCGAGGTCGACGGGGTGGAGCTGCCGCTGGAGGCCGAGACGCTCACCGGCGGCGGGGTCGACGGGGGCGACGCGGTCCTGCTGATCGGCTCGGCTCCCCTGGACGCCGCATCCCTTCGGCTGCGGCTCGACTACTCGCTCGCCGCGGACGGGCAGGTGCGGCTGGCGCAGGACGGGACCTACCTCGGCCCGGACGTCGAGCTGGCGCCGTCGACGTCCTGACCCCCGGGACGCCCTGACCCCCGGTGCTCAGCCGCAGCCGCAGCTCTCCCGCGCGAGGAGACGCGTCGGCAGGACGCTGAACTCCGGCTCGCCGCGCGGGTTCGCCACGCGCGCCGCCAGCAGCCGCGCCGCGAGCCGGCCCATCTGCTCGAACGGCTGCCGCACGGTCGTCAGGGTCGGGCGGGACAGCCGGCCCGCGAGGATCCCGTCGAAGCCGGTCACCCGCACGCGGCCGGGCACGTCGACGCCGCTCTCCGCCAGCAGGTCGAGGACGACGAGGGCCACCTGGTCACTCTGGCAGACGAGCGCCGCCGGCAGCCGGTCGGACGCCACGAGGTCGGCGAGCGACGCCGCCCAGTCCGCCGTCGTCAGGCCCTCGCGCCCGGCGGGCTCGACGGCGCCGGCGGCACGGAACGCCATCGCCTCGCGGAACCCCTCGAGCCGCTCCCGGAAGTCGTAGAGCGCCCCGTCGCCGACGAACGCGATGTCCCGCACGCCGTGCGCGGTCCACAGGTGCTCGACCACCCGGACCATCCCGGCCCGGTTGTCGACGGAGACGTGGCTGACCGACGTGTCCATCGGGGGCGTGCTGAACGCGACGAGCGGGATCGACCGCGCGATGCTGCGCACGGCGTCGAGGCTGTGCGTTCCGGGGAAGATCGCGAGGCCGTCGACGCGGCCGGCGATGTCGTAGACGGCCGAGCCGTTGGGCGCACCGGAGGCGAGCAGGAGCGTGCGGCCGCCCTCGTGGCACTCCAGCGCGAATCCCCGCTCGACCTCGTCGACGTAGAGCGGGAACGTCCGCGGGTCGAGGTCGGCCACGTCCTCCTCCCCCGGCACGTCGGCCGGGGCCCCCGCGTCGGCGTCCGAGATCATGAGGTCGAACGCGTACAGCCCGAGCGCGCCGGTCCTGCCTCGGGCCAGGCCACGGGCGTTGCCCGAGGGGACGTAGCCGAGCTCGCGGGCCGCGTCGATGACCGTCTGCCTCGTCTGCGCCCGGACGCGTTCGGGCTGGTGGAAGGCGAACGACACCGTGGTGATCGAGACTCCGGCCCGCTCCGCAACGTCGTAGACGGTCGGTCGGCGAGCCACGCCAGTCTCCTCGAGATCGATTCGGCGCCGAGGGTGAGCACACCGTTGGCCGGTTGACAGCGCAAGTCTCGCATACCTACAGTCGCCCCGATGTAATGCGCTTTACTTACGTCTCCGAACGGCTTGTCCGTGAGGCGTTGCCCATCGTTCAAGGAGGAACACATGAGTGGTACCACCGCTCGACGCGCCGCCATCGCGGCCAGCGTCGCAGCCGTCGCGCTGACGTCCATCGCCGCCTGCGGACGCTCCGACGCAGGTGAGAGCCCGGGCGGCGACGCCACGGGCACGGTCGCGGACACGGCGACCGGCGAGATCGAGATCTGGGCTGCGGCCGGCAACGGGGACGCGCTGCGGACGCTCGGCGAGGAGTTCGCCGCCGAGAACCCGGACGTCTCGATCACCGTGACCGAGATCCCCTGGGGCGAGATCATCACGATGAACCAGACGGCCGTCGCCTCGGGCACCGGCCCCGACATCGTGATGACGGGCGCCGACCAGACCGCGTCGGTCATCGCCATGGGCGGCCTCGCCCCCGTCCCCGACGGCGTCATGGACGTCGACGCCCTCTACCCGGCCGCCATCGCGTCGGTGACCGGCGAGACGGGCCTGTACTCGGTGCCGTGGTACGTCGAGACCCGGTTCCTGTTCTACCGGGCCGACATCGCGGCCGAGCTCGGGCTAGACGCGCCCACCACCTGGGCGGAGCTGGAGGAGCTGAGCACCGCGTACGCGACCCGCCCCGGCGGCGAGTTCGGGTTCGGCCTCCCCCGCCCGATCGAGAACCCCGCGCAGGTCATCGTCCCGTTCACGTCGCAGGCCGGCGGCGCGGTGGCGGACGAGGACGGCTGGACGTTCGACACCCCCGAGTTCGTCGAGGCGCTCGAGTTCTACCAGGGCTTCTTCGAGCGCGGCGAGTCCCCCCTCTCGGAGACCGAGGCCACGTTCGAGAACGGCGGCAGCCCGATGTTCATCTCCGGTCCCTGGATGGTCGGGATCTACGAGGAGATGATCGCGAGCGGCGCGGCTCCCGAGGGCTTCACGCAGGAGTCGGTCGGGTTCGTCCCGATGCCAGCCGGCTCCGCGAACAACAACTCCTACATCGGCGGCGGGAACCTCGGCGTCTTCGCCTCGTCGGACAACCAGGAGTCCTCGTGGCTGTTCCTGTCCTGGCTCCAGGAGGACGCCCAGCAGAAGAGGCTGTTCGACCTCACCGGCTCGTTCCCGGCCCGGCAGGAGTCGGCCGACTACCAGCCGATCCTCGACAGCCCCGTCATGACGGTGCTCAAGGAGCAGATGCCCGACACCGTCGAGACGCCGAGCTACCCGTCCTGGTCGCAGATCGCCGAGCAGATCGGCATCTACGCCGAGCGGGTCGCCCACGGCGAGCTGTCGTCGCAGGACGCCGCGAAGGCCATCCAGGCCGAGGCGGACAGCGTCGGCTTCGGCTGGTGACGACCACGCAGATGCGGACGACGCCGCCGCGGTCGGGAAGGCTCGTCAGCCTGACCGCCCGGCGGCGCCGGACCGCGGCCGTCGCGTGGCTGTTCGCCGCGCCGTTCGTCGTCTCGTTCGGGGTGTTCGGCGTCGTGCCGCTCGTGTCGTCGCTCGGCATGGCGTTCACCGACCTGCGGGTCACCGACATCCGCAACCCCTTCAACGTCGACTTCGTC
This sequence comes from Salana multivorans, assembly GCF_003751805.1. NCBI lineage: Bacteria > Bacillati > Actinomycetota > Actinomycetes > Micrococcales > Beutenbergiaceae > Salana > Salana multivorans. The sequence goes on from NZ_RKHQ01000002.1 coordinate 625,944, forward strand.
GGGTTCGAGAACTTCGTCACGGTCCTCGGCGACTCGACGTTCCAGCGGGCCCTGCGCAACACGCTCGGGTTCGTCGTCTTCGGCGTCCCCCTGTCGCTCTTCTCGGCGCTCGTCCTCGCCGTCATGCTGAACGCGCTCGGCCGCCGGCTCGCGACCGTGTTCCGGGTCGGGTACTACACCCCGGTCGTGACGACGATCGTCGCCGTCGCCGTCGTGTGGCGGATCATGTACCAGCCGAACGGCCTCATCAACTCGCTCCTGGCCACGGTCGGGATCGACGGCCCCAACTGGCTCGGCAACCCGCTCACGGCCCTGCCCGCGCTGACGCTCATGGCCGTGTGGCGCAGCATCGGCTCGAGCATGGTGATCTTCCTCGCGGGGCTGCAGGCGATCCCGACGGAGGTGAAGGAGGCGGCCGCCGTCGACGGCGCGACGACCCTCCAGAGCTTCTTCCGCATCACCATCCCGATGATGACGCCGACCATCCTGCTCAACGCCATCCTCACGACGACCGGCTTCATGCAGTTCTTCGACGAGCCGTTCGTCATGACCAACGGCGGTCCGCTGCAGTCGACGACGTCCATCGCCCTGTACGTGTTCAACCAGTTCCAGTGGGGCAACTACTCGGTCGGCGCGGCGGGGGCCTACGTCCTGTTCGCCATCATCAGCATCTTCGCCATCGTCCAGTTCCGGTTCCTGCGGCAGAGGACTTGATCATGACCATCGTGACCTCATCGGCCCCGGCCGAGATCCACGCCCCGAACCGGCCGCGCCGGATCACCCCGGGCAGGATCCTCCTGATCCTCACCCTCACGCTCGGTCTGGCGGCGACGCTGCTGCCGTTCGTCTGGATGCTCCTGGGAGCGTTCAAGACCAACGCCGAGATCATGCGACGCCCGGTCACCTGGTGGCCGCAGGCGCCGACGATGGACAACTTCCGTGCGTGGTTCGTCGACTTCGACATGTCGCGGTACTTCTTCAACTCGGTCTTCCTCGCACTCGTCGCCGTCGCCACGACGCTCCTGTTCTGCTCGATGGTCGGCTGGGCGCTGGCGAAGCTCGAGTTCCCCGGCAAGCGGGTGCTCATCGGCGTCGTGCTCTCGACCATGTTCGTCCCGGGCATCGTCACCCTCATCCCGACGTTCGTGCTCGTCGCCAACTTCAACATGGTCGGCACCTACTGGGGGATGATCCTTCCCGGCATGGTCGGGGCGTTCGGCGTGTTCCTCATGCGCCAGTTCATGCTCGAGATCCCGGACTCCCTGCTGGACGCGGCCCGGATCGACGGCGCCGGCGAGTTCCGGATCTTCGGCGGCATCGTCATGCCCCTGTGCCGCGCACCCCTGGCCACGCTGGCGATCTTCACCTTCATGGGCTCCTGGAACGGCTTCCTGTGGCCGCTCATCGTGGCCCAGCGCGAGTCGCTCTACACCCTGCCGGTCGCGCTGGCGCTCTACACGAGCCCGACCGGTGACAAGGGCGCGGAGTTCGGTCTCCAGATGGCCGGGTCGGTGCTCATCATCGTCCCGGTGCTCCTCGTGTTCATCGCGATGCAGAAGCACTTCGTCCAGGGCATCGCGATGACCGGGATCAAGTAGACCGCGACGGGTCAGCGCACGACGCGCCGACCCGTCGGCCCGGCCCACGACACGAGAGGACCCACCTCGATGACCCATCCCTACCGCGACGCGCGCCTGCCGGTCGAGGCGCGCGTCGCCGACCTCCTCGGCCGCATGACGCTGCCGGAGAAGGTCGGCCAGATGATGCAGCTCTCGGCGCCGGACGGGATCGACGCCCAGGTGCTCGAGCGGCACGTCGGAGCGATCCTGCACGCCTCGCCCGAGCTGATCGCGCGGGCCCACCGGCTGACCGAGCAGACCCGGCTGCGCATCCCGCTGCTCGTCGGGGAGGACGCGATCCACGGCCACTCGTTCTGCCGCGGCGCCACGATCTTCCCCACCCAGCTCGGGATGGCGGCGACCTGGTCGCCGGCGCTCGTCGAGCGGATGGCGCGCGCGACGGCCCGCGAGGCGGCGGCGACCGGCCTGCACTGGACCTTCTCCCCCGTGCTCTGCCTCGCCCGCGACCTGCGCTGGGGTCGCGTGAACGAGACGTTCGGCGAGGACCCGCACCTCGTCGGGGAGCTCGCCAGCGCGGCCGTCCGCGGCTACCAGGGCGACGGGCTGCACGACCGCACGGCCGTCCTGGCGACGGCCAAGCACTTCGCCGGCTACTCCGAGACGCAGGGTGGGCGGGACGCATCGGAGGCCGACCTGTCCCAGCGCAAGCTCCGGTCCTGGTTCCTGCCGCCGTTCGAGCGGGTGGCGCGCGAGGGCTGCGGCACGTTCATGCTCGGCTACCAGACGATCGACGGCGTGCCCGTCACGCTGAACGACTGGCTGCTCACCGACGTGCTGCGCGGGGAGTGGGACTACCCGGGCATGCTCGTGACGGACTGGGACAACGTCGGGCGGATGGTGTGGGAGCAGGGCCTGCAGCCCGACTACGCGCACGCCTCCGCCGCCGCCGTCAGGGCGGGCAACGACATGATCATGACGACCGAGGAGTTCTTCGACGGCGCGCTGGAGGCGGTCGAGCTGGGACTGCTCACCGAGTCCGACCTCGACGGCGCCGTCGCGCACATCCTCGAGCTGAAGTTCCGCCTCGGTCTCTTCGAGGACCGTCGCGGCCCGGATGACGCGGCCATGGCGTCCGTCGTCGGCTCGCACCAGGACCTCAACCTGGAGATCGCCCGACGCAGCCTCGTGCTGCTGCGCAACCGGGACGTGCTGCCGCTGCCGCGGGACCGCCGGCTGAGCGTCGCCGTCGTCGGCCCGCTGGCGCACGACGCGCAGAACCAGCTCGGCGACTGGGCCGGGTCGTCCGGCCAGGTCGCGGACATGGCGGACGGGCAGCCGCGGGAGATGATCACGACCGTCCTCGACGGGCTGCGCGCCCGCGTGCCGGACGGATGGCGGGTGACGTTCGCGCGCGGGGCGTCGATCACGACGCTGGAGCCCGATCCCGAGGGCCCTCTCCACCCCGACGGGCAGCCGCGCCCCCCGCTGGCCGTGTCGGCCCCCGTCGACCCGGCCGAGCTGGCAGCGGCGGTCGAGGCCGCGGCGGACGCGGACGTCGTGGTCGCCGTCGTCGGGGACCAGATCGAGCTGGTCGGCGAGGGGTGCTCGACCGCGACGCTTGACCTCCTCGGCGGACAGGTCGCGCTCCTGGACGCGCTCGCGGCGACGGGGACGCCCGTCGTCGTCGTCCTGCTCGCGTCCAAGCCGCTCGTGCTCCCGCCGTCGGCGCTGGAGGCGGCCGCGATCGTCTGGGTCGCGAACCCCGGCATGACGGGGGGCCTCGCCCTGGCCGAGCTCCTGCTCGGCGAGATCGAGCCGACGGGGCGCCTGCCGATCTCGTTCGCGCGGCACGTCGGCCAGCAGCCCGTCTACTACAACCAGGTCCGCGGCCAGCACGGCAGCCGGTACGCCGACCTGACCCAGGACCCCGCGTTCGCGTTCGGCGAGGGGCTCTCCTACACGAGCGTCGCGTACTCCGACCTCGTCGTGACCACGCCGGTCGTCACGCCGCAGGAGTCCGTCCGGGCGCGGGTGACGCTGACGAACACGGGCGCGCGCCCCGCGCTCGAGACCGTCCAGGTGTACCTGCGCGACGTCGTGACCTCGGCGTCGTGGGCGGACCGCGAGCTCAAGGCGTTCACCCAGGTCGACGTCGCCCCCGGGGCGAGCGTCGACGTCGACCTCGTGCTCGACGCCCGCGACTGCTCGATCGTGGACGGTCGCGGACGCCGGGTCGTCGAGCCCGGGGAGTTCCACCTCCTCGTGGGGCCGAGCAGCCGGCCGGGCGACCTGCTGAGCTCGACCTTCCACGTCGCGGCGGGCGAGACCTCGTGACCGGCACGACGGCTGCCCGACCGACCGCCGGGCGGAGCGGACCACCGGTCGAGGCGTCGATCGAGGGGCCGTGCGACGGGCCGTGCTTCCCGATCCGGCCGCCGCGGCACACGGCCGAGCCCGCCGGGGAGACGAGCGGCGAGGTGGGCGACGGACCCCTGGGCCGAGCCCTCGGTGCCCTCGGCCGGGGAGCTGGGCTGACGCTGCTCCTCGCGGCCGCGAACGCCCCGCTCGTCCTGTCGACGCTGCTGCTGCGGCCCGAGCCGTCCCTCACCTGGCTGGTCGCTCTCTGCGCGCTCGCGCTCGGGCCCGCCATGAGCGCCGGGCTCTGGACCGTGCGCGAGCACCACCGCTCCCCCGACGTCGGGGTCCTCGACGCGTTCCGTCGCGGCTACCGGCTCGGCTGGCGCGACGCCCTCGTCACCACGGCGCCGGCGTGCCTCGTCGGCTGGCTCCTCGTCACCAGCGTGGCGGGAGGTCCGGCCGCCGGCGTCCCCGACGTCGTGACCGGCGTCGCCCGCGGGGCCGGCGTCCTCCTGCTCGTGCTGACGCTGCACGCGCTGGCGCTGCGGACCTTCTTCCGCCTCCGCCCGGCGGCCGCGTGGGCGCTGGCCGCCCACCAGCTCGTCCGGTCGTGGCGGTCCTCGATCGCCACGCTGGCGCTGGTCGCGGGTGCCGTCGCCGTCGCGACGCTCACGTCCGACGTCCTGCTCACCGCGCTGGGCGGGCTGTGGGCGGCCCTCTGGTATCGCGCGGTCGCGCCGATGCTCCGGACGTCCGGCGCCGCGTTCCTCGCCGACGCCGACGGCGCCGACGGTGTTGACGGCACCGCGGGGACCCGCGGCTGCCGCGTCCACGGCGAGCCCGATGCCGCCCTCGCGCGCGGTGGCCGCCGCGGGACGGCGCGCGGCGCCGCCGACGCGGGTGCGCGCCCGTAGAATCGCCCGGACCCCACGACTCCGCAGGCCCGGCCTGCACCAGCCCGGCAGGACCATGACGGCAACCCACGACGCGCCCGAGATCGACGCGGCGCCCAGCGACCCGACCAGCACCGTCGCCGACCCGCGCGGCATCGACCCGGCGGACATGGCGGTGTTCCTCCGCGTCGCCCAGGAGGTCGCCGCCCTGCCCTCCGACCACCCGGACCAGGTGCTCGCGCGCCGCGCGACCGCCGGGATGTACAAGATCGCCAAGAAGGTCCGCCGGGACGAGCGGCGGCGCGACCTGCTCGACCACGACCGGTCGGTCATCGAGGCGACCGCGACGGGCAGCCCCGGCAGGATCGACGACGAGACCGCCGGGCTCCTGCCCTCCTCCGCGACCGGCGAGGGCCGGGTCGCCGGGACGCTGCGCCGGCCCCAGCCGTGCTACGTCTGCAAGGAGCCGTTCACCCAGGTCGACTGGTTCTACCACCAGCTCTGCCCGGCCTGCGCCGCGCTCAACCACGCGAAGCGGGACGCCCGGACGGACCTGACCGGACGTCGCGCGCTGCTCACAGGCGGCCGGGCGAAGATCGGCATGTACATCGCGCTGCGTCTCCTGCGCGACGGCGCCGACCTCACGATCACGACGCGCTTCCCGCGGGACGCGGCCCGCCGGTTCGCCGCCATGGCGGACTCGGCCGACTGGCTGCACCGGCTGCACATCGTCGGGATCGACCTGCGCGACCCCGCCCAGGTCGTGGCCCTCGCCGACTCCGTCGCCGCCGGCGGCCCGCTCGACATCCTGGTCAACAACGCGGCGCAGACGGTCCGCCGCACGCCCGGCGCCTACTCGGCGCTCGTCGAGGCCGAGTCGATCGACCTGCCGGACGACCCGGACGTCCCGACGATCACGTTCGGCCGGACGAGCGCGGCGCACCCGGCCATGCTGGCCGGCTCCGTCACGGACCTGCCGTCGACGTCGCTCGCACCGGGCGGCGTGGCGCGCGCGGCGCTCGACGCGGCGTCCGCGTCGCTGGAGCGGCACCTCGCGGGGACCGCGATCGACGCCGGCGGCCTGCTGCCCGACGAGGTGGACCACAACTCCTGGGTCGCGACCGTCGAGCAGGTCGACCCGATGGAGCTGCTCGAGGTCCAGCTCTGCAACTCCACGGCGCCGTTCATCCTCCTCTCGCGGCTGCGCCCGGCCCTGGGGTCCACGGCGACGGGGCGCGCCTACGTCGTCAACGTGTCCGCGATGGAGGGTGTCTTCTCGCGCGGCTACAAGGGCCCCGGCCACCCCCACACCAACATGGCGAAGGCCGCGGTCAACATGCTGACCCGGACGAGCGCTGGCGAGCTGGCCGAGCACGGCATCTACATGACGAGCGTCGACACCGGCTGGATCACGGACGAGCGTCCGCACACGACGAAGCTGCGCCTGGCCGAGGAGGGCTTCCACGCCCCGCTCGACCTGGTCGACGGCGCCGCGCGCGTCTACGACCCGATCGTCCGCGGCGAGGCCGGCGAGCTCCTGCACGGCTGCTTCCTCAAGGACTACGCGAAGGCGGACTGGTGAGCCGCACCCCCGCGGCCCGCGCGTGGTGGGCGGCGCCGTGGGGCGGACTGCTGCGGTTCGGCGAGAGCCTCTCGCTCGCCGGCCTGCTCGTCGGCGTCCTCGCCCTCGCCGCCTCGACCCAGCCGTCGCTCGTCCCGCGCGGATGGGTGTTCCAGGGGGTGATCTCGGGACTCTCGCTGCTGGTCGGCTACGTCGCCGGCGTCCTCGCCCGGTGGCTGCTGCGCGTGCTCGGCCTCGCCCGCATCCTCCCGGTCGCCTGGTACCGGCCGGCGCACCGGATCGCGCTCGGCGTCCTGGCGGTCGTCGCCGTCGTCGCGCTCACGGCGGGCGCGGCGGCGCAGCGCCGGCTCACGCTGCTGTGGGGGCTCGAGCCGATCCCGGGCGGTGCGCACGCGCTCGGGGCGTTCCTGCTCGGCCTCGCGCTCGCGGTGCTCCTCCTGCTCGCCGCCCGCGCTCTGCGCGCCGGCGCGGGCGCGCTCGGCCGACTGCTCGGACGGTGGGTCCCCCGTCCCGTGTCCGCGGTCGTGAGCTTCGTCGTCGTCGGCGCACTCGTCGTGACGATCGTCAACGGCCTGTTCCACGAGCTCGTCCTCGGCTCGATCACGCCGGGCTTCCAGGCCCGCGACTCGGACGTCCCGGACGGCTACGCCCCGCCCGCCGCGCCCGAGCGGTCCGGGTCCGCCGCGTCGGCCCAGACGTGGGACACCCTCGGCTACCAGGGCCGCATCTTCGTCGCCGGCGGCCCGAGCACCGAGGAGATCACCGCGGTGACCGGCGAGGCGGCGATGACGCCGATCCGCGTCTACGCGGGGCTCGCGAGCCAGGACGCCGCCGGCGGGGACGTCGATCTCGACGCCCTGGCCGCCGAGGTCGTAGCGGAGCTGGACCGGACGAACGCGTGGGAGCGCAGCGTCGTGGTCGTGACGACCGCGACGGGCACCGGCTGGGTCGACCCCCTGTCGGCCGCCGCGGTGGAGTACGTGACGAACGGCGACGTCGCCACGGCCTCGATGCAGTACTCCTACAACCCGAGCTGGGTGACCCTCGTCCTCGATCTCGACCGGCCGCGGGTCGCCGGCCAGGAGCTGTTCGACGCCGTGAGCGAGCGGTGGCTCGAGCTGCCGGAGGACTCCCGCCCGCTCCTGCTCAGCTCGGGCGTCTCGCTCGGCTCGTTCGGCAGCCAGTCGTCGTTCACGTCGGAGGCGAGCATCGCCGCCCGGTCCGACGGCGCGGTCTGGGCCGGGACGCCCTACTTCACGCAGCTGTGGTCGCGCTTCACCGCCGATCGCGACCCGGGAAGCGTCCAGAAGCACCCGGTGCTCGACGCCGGCGCGAGCGTGCGCTGGGGCACCGAGAGCTCCGGCGACCAGGGGTTCGAGGACCTCGGCCCGGCCGACGGCGCCCGCATCGCCTACCTGCAGCACCCGAGCGACGGCGTCGTGTGGTGGTGGCTGCCGACGTTCTGGTCCAAGGACGACTGGTTCGACGAGCCGCGCCAGGGCGACGTGCTCGACGGGATCCGCTGGTGGCCCGTCATCACCGGGCTCCAGCTCATGGGCGACCAGTTCGCCGCCGGCTCCCCCACCGTCCCGCTCGGCCACGGGCACAACTACGGCGGCGAGTACGTCGACGCGTGGTCCTGGGCGACGGGCCGGTCGCTGTCACAGGAGCAGCTCGCGCCGATCCGCGACGCCGTCGACGCGACACCGCGGGACGGCTGAGGCCGCGAGGAAGGTCTGACACCGCGAGGGTCGGCAGACTGGGGGCATGGACGACCCGACGACGCTCCTGCGCTGGCTCCCGTTCCTGGTCCTCGCCGTGCTGGGGCTCATCGGCGGCATCCTCCTCGTGGCGTTCCGCGCCCGCCCGCAGGCCGGGCTGGGCCCGCTCGGGGCGACCGGTCCGGACGTGGACCCCGCGAGCGAGCCGCCGCACGCCGGCGCGTGGAACGCCTACCTCTACCGCGGGCGGCTCGGCGGCACCATCGGCGGGGCGTCCGGACGGTTCGACGTCGCGGGCGGCGAGCTGCGGTTCACCCCCGACGACCCGGCCGACTCGGCGTGGACGCTGCCGTGCCGGCAGATCGGCGTGTCCACCGGGACGGCGGTGTTCGGACCGCCCGTGACGCTCGTGACGCCGGCCGGCGTGCTGCGCTGCACCGTCAGCCGGGAGCGGATCAACCGGTTCTCCCGCAACACCGCCAAGACGCTGCGCGAGACGGGGTACGGCCGGGAGTTCGCCGACGTCCTGCTGAGGAACGGCGCGCACCCTGCGTCGGCGTGAGCCGCGACGGACAGCCCGCGTGACCTAGGACACCGCCCTAGCACGCACCGGGGATGCCGATCGGGCCCGCGGGCGTGTCATCCTTCCTCCATGCGTATCTGGCCGGGGCACTCCTACCCCTTGGGGGCAACCTACGACGGGAACGGGACGAACTTCGCCCTGTTCTCCTCGATCGCGGAGCGGATCGAGCTCTGCCTCATCGACGACGACGGCGCCGAGGAGCGGGTCGAGGTGACGGAGGTCGACGCCTTCGTCTGGCACGTCTACCTGCCGTCGGTGCAGCCGGGCCAGCGCTACGGGTACCGCGTGCACGGGCCGTACGCGCCCGAGCGCGGCATGTGGTGCAACCCGGCGAAGCTCCTCATCGACCCCTACGCCAAGGCGCTGGACGGTGAGGTCGACGGCGACCCGTCGCTGCTCTCCTACCCCGCCGGCGGCCGACCGGAGGCCGGGGCCGAGCCGACGGACTCCGACTCGCTGGGCCACACGATGTACTCCGTCGTGCACAACCCGTTCTTCGACTGGGGTCACGACCACCCGCCGGCGCACGAGTACCACCGCAGCGTCATCTACGAGGCGCACGTGCGCGGCATGACGATGCTCCACCCGGCCGTCCCCGAGGACCTGCGCGGGACGTACGCCGGGATCGCGCACCCCGCGGTGATCGAGCACCTGCGCAGCCTCGGCGTCACGGCCATCGAGCTCATGCCCGTCCACCAGTTCGTCGACGACTCGACGCTGCGTGAGAAGGGCCTGTCGAACTACTGGGGCTACAACACGATCGGCTTCTTCGCACCGCACAACGCCTACGCGGCGCGCGGCACGCGCGGCCAGCAGGTGCCCGAGTTCAAGGCGATGGTCAAGGCGCTGCACGAGGCCGACATCGAGGTGATCCTCGACGTCGTCTACAACCACACGGCCGAGGGCAACCACATGGGCCCGACGCTCTCGTTCCGCGGGATCGACAACCCGGCCTACTACCGCCTCGTCGACTCCGACCCGATCCACTACTTCGACACGACGGGCACGGGCAACTCGCTGCTCATGCGCTCCCCGCACGTGCTCCAGCTCATCATGGACTCGCTGCGCTACTGGGTGAGCGAGATGCACGTCGACGGCTTCCGGTTCGACCTCGCCGCCACCCTCGCGCGTCAGTTCCACGAGGTCGACCGGCTCTCGGCGTTCTTCGACCTGGTCCAGCAGGACCCGGTCATCTCCCAGGTCAAGCTCATCGCCGAGCCGTGGGACCTCGGCGAGGGGGGCTACCAGGTCGGCGGGTTCCCCCCGCTGTGGACCGAGTGGAACGGCGCGTACCGGGACACGGTCCGGGACTTCTGGCGCGGCGCCCCGCACACGCTCGGCGAGTTCGCGAACCGGCTCGCCGGGTCCTCCGACCTCTACGAGCACACGGGCCGCAAGCCGATCGCGTCGATCAACTTCGTCACGGCCCACGACGGGTTCACGCTGGCCGACCTCGTGTCCTACGACGAGAAGCACAACGAGGCGAACCTCGAGGGCGGCAACGACGGGGAGTCGCACAACCGGTCCTGGAACTCCGGCGCCGAGGGCCCGACCGACGACCCGGCGATCCTCGAGCTGCGCGCCCGGCGCGCGCGCAGCCTGATGGGCACGCTCCTGCTGTCCCAGGGCGTCCCGATGATCGCGCACGGCGACGAGCTCGGTCGCACCCAGCGCGGCAACAACAACGTCTACTGCCAGGACAACGAGCTGTCCTGGATGGACTGGAGCAAGGATCCGCGGTCGCGGACCATGCTCGAGTTCACCCGGCGGGCGATCGCGCTGCGCGCCGACCACCCGGTGCTGCGCCGTCGCCGGTTCTTCTCCGGCACGACGACGGGCAGCGGCCCGGACCAGATCGAGGACATCGCCTGGTTCACGCCCGCGGCCGAGCCCATGACGGGCGAGGAGTGGGACACCTGGTACGCGAAGGCGGTCATGGTCTTCCTCAACGGCGAGGCGATCAGCGAGCCGGACGAGTATGGCGAGCACGTCGTCGACGACTCGTTCCTGCTCCTGTTCAACGCCGACTCCGAGCCGATCTCGTTCACGCTCCCCGCCGCGAGGTACGGGACCGCGTGGACCGGGGCTCTCGACTCCGACCACACCGTCGAGTCGTGGCAGGTGCTCGCCGCCGGGTCGACGCTCGAGGTGGCCGGCTACTCCCTCGTCGTGCTGTCCCGCCCGAGCGCGACGGACGAGGACGCGGTCCGACCGACGGGTGCGACGACCGACATCTTCACCGACTACGACCCGGCCGCCGAGGCGGGCGGGTCGGACGAGGCCCCCGAGGCATCGGGCGAGGAGGAGCCCGGCGGCACGTCGGCCGGGGGCGACGACGCTGCGAGCAGCGACGAGGCCGCCGAGGGCGAGACCGAGGACGCGGCGCCGGCCGACGGCGCGTCGGACTAGGCGTCCGGCGTCGCGGCGGGCTCCGGCGCGGCCGAGGACGTCGCGTCGGACGACGGCGAGCCGGAGGCGCTCGGGGACTCCGGTGCCGGCGAGCTCGGCTCCGGGGTCGGCTCGCTCGGCGTGGGTGTCGGCGTGCTCGGGTCCGTCGGGCTCGGCGTGGGCTCGGTCGGCGTCGGGGTCGGGGACGGGTCCGTCGGCGTGGGAGTCGGGGACGGACTGGGCGACGGGGTCGTCGGTGACGGCGAGGGCGTCGGCTTGGGCGTCGCCGGCGTGGTCGGGCTCGGCGTCGGCGTCGGGGTCTCCGGACCGGTCGGCGTCGAGGGAGCCGTCGGTGTCGCCGGGGTCGTGGGGGTCGTGGGAAGGGCTGCGGCGAGACGGCGGTACAGCTCCTGCGCGGCGAGCCAGTCGGCGGTGAGCGGGACCGGCGTCACGCTCTTGCCGGACTTGAGGTCGATGCCGCGCGAGAGCATGAACGTGTACGGGTCGACCGACTTGCCGTTGACGTACGTCCCGAAGTGCAGGTGCGGACCCGAGGCGCGTCCCTCGCTGCCGACGAGCGCGATGATCTGACCGGCCTCGACCTGGTCGCCGACCCGGACGAGGACGCCCGGCGCCGCCATGTGGTTGTAAGAGGTCTGCACGCCGTCGCCGTGGTCGACGACGACCGCCCACCCGCTCAGCCCGAACTGGCGGTTGCCGTTGCCGACGTAGCTGACCGTGCCGGCCGAGGCGGCCCGGATCGGGTAGCCGAGCGGTGCGGCGAGGTCGACGCCCGCGTGGAACATCGCGCCGATGACGCCCGCGATCGGACCGCGGAAGCCGTAGCCGGAGACGTAGCGTCCGTTCGGGAGCGGGTTGACCCACCCGTCGTCGCTGACCGTGATGCCCGCCTCGGCGAGCTGCGCCGCGAGGGTGTCGTCGGCGGCAGCCGGCTCGGGGGCCGGCGGCGCCTCGGCGTAGATCGTCGCCTGCGGCCACCACTGGGCGAGGATCGCGAGCTCCTCGGCGAGCGACGGCTCGGGGTCGTGCGGCCGCAGGGGCTCGTCCCACGGCAGGCCGTCGAGCACGTCCGCCTCACCGACCTCGAGGACCGGGGCGGTCGGCGAGGGGCTGAGGACGTGCGGCTGCGTCGGAGCGACGGACGGGGTGGAGGCGGCGGCCGGGTCCGCAGCGACGCGGGTGGTGTCGCCGGTCCCGGGGTTCGGACGGGCCGAGGTCCCGGAGGTCACGGCGACCGAGGTCCCGGTCGACGACGTCCCGGTCGTCGACGGGGTCGGGAGCTGCGCGAACGGCGTGAGCAGGTAGTCGGGGTACACCGACCGGGACGTGGAGGAAGCGGTGCCGGTCCCGCCGGTGGACGGGGTCGTCGACGTGCCCTGACCCGTCACGGTCCGCACGAGCGTCGGGCTCAGGCCCGCGTCGATGCTCGACGACCGTGCCGATGCCGCTGGGAGACCGGCGCTCTCGCGCGCGCCCCCCGGGCCGGCCGACGCGGCCGAGCCGATCCAGCCGACGATCGCGAGGGTCGCTGCCGCGACCGTCACGCTACGCCTCATCGCGATGCGCACGACGTACGCTCCTTACGCTCTGCCCCCGACCGGGATCCGGCCTCGACGGATCCCACGTACCTGGGCAGGGTACCTCCGCGTTCGAGCGGGCACTACCCCTGACCCCCGATCACGTCCGGGCCGGTAGGTTCGTGACATGCCAACGCTCTTCAGCCGCATCATCGACGGCGAGATCCCCGGCCGGTTCGTCTGGTGCGACACCCGGTGCGTCGTCTTCCTCGACGTCTCCCCCGTCACCCCCGGTCACGCGCTCGTCGTGCCGCGGGAGGAGGTGGACCACTGGATCGACGCGTCGCCCGAGCTGCTGGCGCACCTGCACGAGGTGGCCCGCGAGATCGGCGCGGCCCAGCTCGCGGCATTCGGCGGTGAGCGCGCCGGCCTCGTCATCGCCGGATACGGCGTCCCGCACCTGCACCTGCACGTGTTCCCGACGTCCGACATGGCGCCGTTCGCGAACCTCGACGGCGCCCCGGCAGACGAGGACGACCTCGACGCCGCCGCCCGTGCCCTGCGCTCGGCCCTGGTCGAGCGGGGCCACCACGACGTCGTCGAGGCGTCGCTGCTCGCGTCCGCGCGCTAACCGCCGAGCCCGCGCCCGAGCCTGCGCCCGAAAGGCAGGGCTCCGGCTCACGCCACGAGCTGGCACGCCACGAGCTGGATGGTCGGCTCAGCCCTCCGCCAGAGGGCGGCTGCCGGGCCAGGCCTCCAACTGGATGGTCGGCCCGAGCCTGCGCCCAAAAAGCAGGACTCCGGCTCACGCCTCCAACTGGATGGTCGGCCCGAGCCTGCGCCCAGAAAGCGGGGCTCCGGCTCAGGCCTCCAACTGGATGGTCGGCCCGAGCCTGCGCCCGAAAAGCAGGGCTCCGGCTCAGGCCTCCAGGTAGCTGGTCCCGGTGTAGAAGTGCAGCACCGCCACGTCCAGCTCCTCCTCGATCCGGTCCGCCCAGCCGCGGTGGAACGCGTCCGCCACGGCGCGCGGCTGCGTGACCGCGAACACCTGGATCTCCCCCTGCGCCGTCTCGAGCTCGGTCCGCAGCGCGGCCACGACGTCGTCGGCAACGGTCCCGCTCGCCACGTCGAGCCCCTGCTCGGCCAGGGCGGCGACCGATCGCGCCAGCGCGTCCGACGCCGTCGCGATCGCCTCGTCCGGCGTCACGTCGTTCGCCCCGGTCAGGTCCTCCCACGCCTCCTTGAGGTCGAGGACCGCCAGGTGGTCGATGAAGTCCGCGACGACGCTGCGGCGCACCTCGCTCGGCACGATGAGGCGCACGTCGGTCCCGTCCGGGCCGGCGATCGTCCGGATGTGGGTGACGTCGATCGGGAGGAGCGCGTCCTCCGTGATGACGACGACGGTGTTGGGCATGGCGTCTCCTGTCCATCTGCTGACCGCCACCCGTATCCACGTGGCGGTCCGGGGCCTGGCACCAGCCTAGGGCTGCCCTACGCTCGGGGGGTGCCAGCTCGCGCCCACCTCACCGATCGCATGCCGGAGGTGGCGCCGTCGGAGCTCCTCGCCGGCCTCGTCCCGCCGCCGCAGTTCGCCGGGGCGACGTTCGAGAGCTACCACCCGGACCCGGCCCACCCGTCCCAGGCCGCCGCGCTCGCCACGATGCGCGGCCTCGCCGAGGCGATCCTCGCGCCCCCGCGCCGCGGGCTCTTCCGCAAGGCGCCGCCGCCGCCCGCGAGCGTCTACCTCGACGGCGGCTACGGCGTCGGCAAGACCCACCTCCTCGCGTCGCTCGCGCACGCCGTCGGCCCGGAGCGCAGCGCCTACGGCACGTTCGTGGAGCTGACCCACCTGGTCGGGGCGATGGGCTTCGCCCAGACCGTCTCGGCGCTCTCGGCCCTGCGCCTGCTGTGTATCGACGAGTTCGAGCTGGACGACCCGGGCGACACGGTCCTCATGTCCCGGCTCCTGCGCGAGCTCGCCGACGCAGGCGTCTGCATCGTCGCGACCTCGAACACGCTGCCCGAGGCGCTCGGCGAGGGCCGGTTCGCCGCCGAGGACTTCATGCGCGAGATCCAGGCGCTGGCGGCCCGGTTCACCGTCGTGCGGATCGACGGACCGGACTACCGGATGCGCGACGGCCGGCCCGAGCACCGCACCCTGACGGACGAGGAGCTGGCGGCCGAGCTCGCGGCGGTCGGCGACGACGCCACCGTCTCCCAGGACGCGTGGGGCGACCTGCTCGCCCACCTCGCGCGCATCCACCCCTCGCGCTACGGGCGCCTGGTCGACGACGTCGACGCGGTCTTCCTCACCGGCGCGGCCCAGCTCGACGACGACATGGTGGGGCTGCGGCTCGTCGTGCTGGTCGACCGGCTCTACGACCGGGACGTGCCCGTCCGGGTGAGCGGGACGGCCGTCGCCGACCTGTTCTCGCCGCGGATGCTGAGCAAGGGGTACCGCAAGAAGTACTTCCGCGCGCTGTCCCGGCTCGGCGCGCTCGCGAGCCGCCGGCTCCCGTAGCTCCGGCCGGGCCGGACGGGCTCAGCGCGCCGGCCGCCGGCGCACCAGCGGCGACGCCGGGTGGTGCCGGGCGAACTTCTTGAGCTGGTTCGCCATGGCGACGGCGATGTAGAGCCATCGCCGCGGGCTGCGCTCGGCCCGGTAGTAGAGCGGGTTCGTCACGGCGCCCGCCCGGCGCAGCCGCCGCACGAGCCGGCGCTGCTCCGGGGCGAACACCCGCAGGAGCAGGAGCGGCACGACCGTGAACAGGTGCTCGCGGGACGCCAGCACGAGCGAGGGCGCGGCGTCGCCCCCCGCCTCCGCGGCCTCGCGGTCGGCCGGGACGAAGGCGTGCGCGTACAGCGCGGCCACGTTGTACCCCGAGGCCGTCACCGCGAAGCCGCTGCGCCCCACGCGCGGGTTGATCTCCAGGACGCGGTAGACGCCGTCGGCGTCCCGCATGAGGTCGACGTTCGCGAACCCCGACCAGCCCAGGTGCTCGACGAGCCGGACGACCTCGCGCAGCGTCAGCTGGACGGCCGGGTCCTGGCGTGCGTCGACCGTCGCCTGCGCGACGGAGTTCCCGAGCGCCGACGGCGTGTGCTCCTCCAGCAGCACGCGGCCGAGCTGCGCGAGGACCGGGCGCCCGCGCGCGTCGAGGAACACGTTCGCGGCCGCCATGGCCGCGTCACCGCCGGGCAGCAGCTCCTGGACGAGGACCGGCGAGCCGAGACCGGCGCCTGCCATCGTCGCCAGCAGGCGCACCGCCTCGTCGGCCGACGCCGCCACGTGCACCTTCGCCTGCCCCGGGTAGCTGACGGCGTGCGCCGCCGTCGTCGAGGCGACCTTGACGACCCGCGGGTAGGTCAGCGCGCGGAGCCGGTCGTCGATCCCCGGCTCGCCCGGGACGACGACGAGTGTCTCGGGGTGCGGCACGCCCAGCTCGGCGCACGCCGCCATGACCTCGGCCTTGCTGGAGACTCGGGCGACGGTCGCCGCGTCCGGGTAGGGCACGACGAGGTCGGGCACGTCGGCGAGGGACGGCGCGGCGCGCACGAGCAGATCGACGAGCCAGTCGGCGCTGGCCAGGACGAGGTGCGGCCGGCCGGGCTCCTCGGCCGCGACCGAGCGCAGCACCTCGGCGAGAAGCTGCGGCGTCTCCAGCCCGGGGACGACGCGCAGGTCGACGATCGCCGAGTCCGCGACCGCCCCGGTGCGAGCTCCCGCCACTACGACGCTGCGGACCCCGAACGCCTCGTGGAAGGCCCGGGCGCTGCCGTAGGCGCCGAGGTCACCGCCGAGGATGACGGGCCGCGGCACCGTTCCCGCGACCGCTGGATCGACGGGTTCGGGACGGGAGGATCGGTGCCGCGAGGTGGGAGCCACGACGGCGAGCCTAGACGGCACAGCACCTGACGCGCTCTAGCCTGGGCGCGTGCCGCAGAACGAGACCCCCTCGCTGCCGCCCGACTTCGAGGCGGCCCTGCTCAGCCTGCGTGGCCATGCGTGGCGGAGCGAGGTGCGTCTCGAGGAGGTCCCGCCGCCGACCCGGATCGCACCGTGGGCCCTCGCGCTGACCGCGGAGGTCAACCCGACGAGCGAGCCCGAGGACATGGTGGCCAACGGCCGCTTCGTCGTCCTCCACGACCCGGACGGACAGGACGCCTGGAACGGCACGTTCCGCGTCGTCGTCCTGGCCCGCGCCCGGCTCGAGGACGAGATGGGCGACGACCCGCTGCTCGGCGAGGCCGCGTGGAGCTGGCTGACCGACTCCCTCACGGAGGCTGGCGCCGACTACCACTCGCTGTCCGGGACGGTGACGCGCGTCCTGTCGGAGACGTTCGGCGGGCTCGAGGTGCGCGGGCACGAGGTGGAGGTCGAGCTGCGCGCGTCCTGGACGCCCGGGTCGACCGACCTCGGACCGCACCTGCGCGCCTGGGTGGCCGCGACGGCCTGGGCCGGCGGTCTCCCGCCGCTGCCGGAGAACGTGACCGCGCTCGGCGCTCGGCGGCCCCGTGGCTGAGGGCGACGCGAACGTCCCGGCGACGCAGGTCGAGCCGACCCCGCTCCTCGAGCCGCGGGACGGCGTCCCGCCGGTGATCGAGACCCAGCAGGCGCTGGAGGAGTACGCGGCGGCCCTCGCTGCCGGTACCGGGCCGGTCGCGGTCGACGCCGAGCGGGCCTCGGGGTTCCGGTACGGCCAGCGCGCCTACCTCGTCCAGCTCCGGCGCGAGGGGGCGGGCACGGGACTCGTCGACCCGGTCGCCGTCCCCGACCTCACGCCGCTGGCCGACGCGCTGGCCGGGACCGAGTGGGTGCTCCACGCCGCCTCCCAGGACCTGCCCTGCCTCACCGAGCTCGGGCTGCACGCCGACCGCGTGTTCGACACGGAGCTGGCCGGGCGCATCCTCGGCCGCGATCGCGTCGGGCTCGGCGCCATGGCCACGTCGGAGCTGGGGCTGTCGCTGGCCAAGGAGCACTCCGCGGCCGACTGGTCGACGCGGCCGCTGCCGGAGGCCTGGCTGCGCTACGCGGCCCTCGACGTCGAGATCCTGGTCCGGCTGCGCGACGTCCTGGAGCGCGAGCTGCGCGCGAGCGGCAAGCTGGCGTGGGCCGAGCAGGAGTTCGAGGCGACCCGGCTCGCTCCCCCGCCCGCGCCGAAGATCGACCCGTGGCGGCGGGTGACCGGCGTCTCGCGGCTGCGCGAGGCGCGTCGTCTCGCGATCGCCCGCGAGCTGTGGCTCGCCCGCGACGCCCTCGGGCGCGAGCGTGACATCTCCCCCGGCCGCGTGCTGCCGGACCGCGCGATCCTCGCGGCGGCCGAGGCGGCGCCGCGCACGGAGCAGGGGCTCGGCTCGCTGCCGGAGTTCCGGGGACGGGGCACCCGCGCGCGCCTCGCCTACTGGTGGAAGGCCGTCGAGCGCGCGCTCGCCCTGCCGGAGTCGGAGCTGCCGCCCCGGCGCGCCCCACACCCGTCCGGCCCGCCGAACCCCCGCTCGTGGCTGCCCCGGTTCCCCGAGGCGGCCGAGCGACTGCGCGCGGTCCGGGCGAGGATGCGCCTGCTTGCCGACGAGGTCGGGACGCCGCAGGAGAACCTGCTGTCCCCCGACCTGCAGCGTCGTCTCGCCTGGGAGCCGCCGAACCCGGTCGACGACGCGAGCGTCGAGGCCGCGCTGCTCGCCGCCGGCGCCCGCCCGTGGCAGGCGGGACTCGCCGCCGGACCGCTGGCGGCGGCGCTGCTCGACCCCGCGTCGGTGCCCGACGGCCCGACCGGGACGGATGCCCCCTGAGCGCTCGCGGTACACCTGATACTCCTGGTATCAGGTAACCTCCTGCTGTGGGCGCAGCGGCGCCCGTCACGCTCCCCGGAGGTCACCGATGCCCTCGTCAGCCGTCCCGTCCCCGCCCACCGTCGCCGGTCCCGAGCCATCGGCCGAGCCCACCCGGCGCGGCCGCCGCGCCCGGCGCGGGATGCTCGGACGCCCCGTCGTCCTGGTCGACGGGGTCCGCACCCCGTTCGGTCGCGCCCGCGAGGACGGCCTGTACGCCAGCACCCGCGCGGACGACCTCGTGGTCGCCTGCGTCCGCGAGCTGCTGCGCCGCACCGAGGCGCTCCCGCCCGAGCGGATCGGCGAGGTCGCGATCGCGGCCACGACGCAGTCGGGCGACCAGGGACTCACGCTCGGCCGGACGGTCGCGCTGCTGTCCGGGCTGCCAGAGGACGTTCCCGGGTATGCGATCGACCGGATGTGCGCCGGAGCCCTCACGGCGCTGACGCAGACCGCGTCGCAGATCGCGGTCGGCGCGATCGACCTGGCCGTCGCGGGCGGCGTGGAGCACATGGGACGGCACACCCTCGGGGCCGACGCCGAACCCAACCCGCGATTCCTCGCGGAGCGCATCGTCGACGCCGACGCGCTCGTCATGGGCGCCACGGCGGAGAACCTGCACGACCACGACCCGCGCCTGACCAAGGAGCGCGCCGACGCGTTCGGCGTCGCCAGCCAGCAGCGCTACGCCGCCGCGCTCGCGGCCGGGCGGATCGACGAGGACCTGGTGCCCGTCGGGGTGTGGTCGCCGCAGGGCTGGGGGCTCGCGACAGCTGACGAGCCGCCGCGGCCCGGGACGACGCTCGAGGCGCTCGCCGGGCTGCGCACCCCGTTCCGTCCCGGCGGCCGCGTCACCGCGGCCACGTCCTCGCCGCTGACCGACGGGGCGACCGCGTGCGTCCTGGCCGCCGAGGAGACCGCGGCCGAGCTCGGCCTCCCGGTGCGGATGCGGCTGGTGAGCTACGCGTTCGCCGGCGTCGACCCCCGCGTCATGGGCCTCGGCCCGGTTCCCGCGACCCACCGCGCGCTCGACCTCGCCGGCCTCACCATGGCGGACATCGGCGCGATCGAGGTCAACGAGGCGTTCGCCGTCCAGGTCCTCGCGTTCCTCGACGCCTTCGGGATCGACGACGACGATCCCCGGGTCAACCCGGACGGCGGCGCGATCGCGATGGGCCACCCGCTCGCGGCGTCGGGCGTCCGCCTCGCCATCCAGCTCGCCCGGCGCTTCGCCGCGGACCCGTCGATCCGGTACGGGCTCACGACCATGTGCGTCGGCCTCGGCCAGGGGGCGACGGTCGTCTGGGAGAACCCGCACCACCCCGAGTACGCCTCGTCCGTCGCCGCCGTCCCGTCGACCGCGTCAGCCCCGTCCGCCGAGGAGGCCCAGCCGTGAGCACCACCCGCATCCTGGTCCGCGACGTCGACCTCCCCCTCGTCGAGCCCGGCCGCACGCGGCTGCGCGGCGGCGGGCGGATGGCCCTGCTGACGCTCGACAACGGTGAGGACCACCGACGGCCGAGCGTCATCAGCCCCGAGACGATCGCCGAGCTGCACGAGGTCCTGCTCGCCCAGCGCGAGCGCGCCGGCCGGGGTGAGATCCAGGCGCTCGGCGTCACCGGCAAGCCCTACTGCTTCGCGGCCGGCGCCGACCTCAAGCGCGTCGCCGAGGTCCGCACGCGCGAGCAGGCCCTCGCGCTGGGCCGGGACGGCCACGCGGCGTACCGGCTGCTCGGGGAGCTCGGCGTCCCGTCCTTCGCCTTCGTCAACGGGATCGCCCTCGGCGGCGGCCTCGAGCTGGCGCTCGCCTGCGACTACCGCACGCTGTCCGGCGACGTCCCGGCCGTCGGACTGCCCGAGACGTCGCTCGGCCTGGTGCCGGGCTGGGGCGGCTCGACCCTGCTGCCCCGGCTCGTCGGGGTCGAGGCCGCGATCGACATCATCGTCGACCGCCCGGCGGCCAACCGGCCGATGCGCCCGCACGACGCCGGCATCCTCGACGTGGTCGACCGCGTGCTCGACCCCGCCGACTTCCTCGCCAGCTCGATCGAGTGGGCCGGCCACGTGCTCGTGGGACAGGAGGTGCCGCGGCGCGCGCCCGACGGCGAGGAGGAGGCCGCGACGATCCTCGCGGCGGCGCGCGATCGAGTCGAGGCGGTCTGGGGCCACACCGTCTCCCCTCGCGAGGACGGCGACTCCCGCCCGGCGCAGCACCGCGCGCTCGACCTCATCGAGCGCACCCGGGGCCTGGACCTGACGCAGGCGTACGCGCTCGAGGACGAGGTGCTCGCCGACCTCATCATGACCGACGAGATGCGCAGCAGCGTCTACGCCTTCAACCTGGTCACCGGGGCCAAGCGACCCCAGGGAGCCCCGGACGCCGCGCTCGCCCGGAAGGTCTCGCGCGTCGGGATCGTCGGGGCCGGCCTCATGGCGGCGCAGATCGCGCTGCTCGTCGCCCGCCGGCTGCGGGTGCCCGTCGTCATGCGCGACATCGACGACGAGCGAGCTGCCGCCGGGCTCGGCTTCGTCGCGGCCGAGGTGGACCGGTCGGTCCACCGGGGGCGGCTCACCCGCGACGCAGCCGAGCGGGTGCTCGCGTCCGTCACCGCGACCACGGACCTCGCGGACCTGGCCGGGTGCGACCTCGTCATCGAGGCCGTCACCGAGCGGCTGGACCTGAAGAAGCGCGTGTTCGCCGAGGTCGAGGAGGTCGTCGACGCCGAGGCGGTGCTCGCGACGAACACCTCGGCGCTGTCCGTCACGGCGATGGCCGCCGACCTGCGCCACCCCGAGCGCGTCGTCGGGCTGCACTTCTTCAACCCGGTCGCCGCGATGCCGCTCGTCGAGGTGATCCGGGCCGAGCGCACCGACGAGGCGTCCCTCGCGACCGCGTACGCCGTCACCAAGGCGCTGGGCAAGAGCGCGGTCGGGTCGGCCGACCGACCGGGCTTCGTCGTCAACCGCCTGCTCGTGCTCCTGCTGGGCCGGATCGTCGGGGCGGTCGAGCGCGGGACGCCGGTGGGCGTCGCCGACCGCGCGCTCGACGTGCTCGGCCTGCCGATGCCGCCGTTCCAGCTCTTCGACCTGGTCGGACCGGCCGTCGGGCTGCACGTCCTCCAGTCGCTGCGCGCCGAGCTGGGCGAGGCGTTCCCCGCCTCGCCGGGGCTGGAGCGGATCGTGGCCGAGCGGCTGCCGATCGTCGGCGAGGCGGCGGCTCCGGGGCTGCCGCGCCGGGTGCTGCCGGAGCTGCAGGAGGCGTTCGGCCCCGTCGACGCCGAGACCGCGCTCGATGAAGCCGGCGTCCGCGACGACGTGCTGACGGCGCTCACGCTGGAGATCGACCGGATGCTGGCGGAGGGCGTGGTCGCGACACCGTCGGCGATCGACACCGCGATGATCCTCGGCGCCGGCTGGCCGTTCCACCTCGGCGGGATCACGCCGTACCTCGACCGGCTCGGCTACTCCGAGCGGCTGCTGGGCAGGCGCTTCCTGCCGGAGGGCGTCGCGAGCCTCCCCTGACGACTCGGTGTCAGTACGTGGTGAGGCCGGCGGCGCGGAACATGTCGCGGACCTCCTCGGTCCGCTCGTTGCTCGGCGGGGAGACGTCGCCGAGCTGGTACGGGATGCCGAGCTCGGCCCACTTGTCGCGCCCCATCTGGTGGAACGGCAGGACCTCGACCCGCGTCACGGTCGACAGCGACGCCGCGTACTCGACGATCGGTCGGATGTTCTCGTCGGCGTCGGTCAGCCCGGGCACGAGCACGAACCGGATCCAGGTCTCGATGCCGAGCTCGGACAGGCGCCGACCGAAGACGAGCGTCGGCTCCAGCTCCTGGCCGGTGACCTTCTTGTAGGTCTCCGGCAGCCCCGACTTCACGTCGAGCAGCACGAGGTCGACGCTGGCCAGCAGCTCGTCGCTCGCGTTCACGCCGAGGTTGCCCGACGTGTCGAGGCACGTGTGGATGCCCATCTCCTTGGCGCCCTCGAGGATGCGCCTGGCGAAGGCCGGCTGCATGAGCACCTCGCCCCCGGACAGCGTGATGCCCCCGCCCGTCGCCTTGAAGACGTTCCGGTAGCGCCGGATCCGGGCGAGCAGGTCCTCGGCGCGGACGGGCTTGCCGTCGCGCATCTTGAGCGTGTCCGGGTTGTGGCAGTAGAGGCAGCGCAGGGGGCAGCCGGTGAGGAACGTCGTCATCCGCGTCCCCGGCCCGTCGACCGCCGTCACGAGCTCCCACGAGTGGACCATGCCGATCTCACCCGTCCGCATCCCCAGCAGCAGGTTCTTGCGGTCGTCCGAGGCGGTCGAGAGGCCGCCGAGCATCGACGCGGTCATCACGGTCCTCTCTCGTCGAAGGGCTCCTGGATGGTGACGCCCCGGCGACCATGATCGGTCACCGGGGCGTCACCCCTGGTACGGGTCAGGTTCGGACTGGCTCAGACAGACTCGTGGAACGTCCGGTTGAGCACGTCGAGCTGCTGCTCGCGCGTCAGCTTGACGAAGTTCACGGCGTAGCCCGAGACGCGGACGGTGAGCTGCGGGTAGTTCTCCGGGTTCTCCATCGCGTCGACCAGCGTGTCCTTGTTGAGCACGTTGATGTTCGCGTGGAACAGGCCCTCGCCCATGCCGGCGTCGAGGATGCCGACGAGGTTGGCGACCTGCTCGTCCTTCGTCCGACCGAGCGCCGACGGCGTGATCGTGTTGGTGAGCGAGATGCCGTCGAGGGCGTCGTCGTAGTCGAGCTTGCCGACCGACATCATGCTGGCGATCATGCCGTGCGTGTCCATCCCGTTCTCCGGGTTGGCGCCCGGCGCGAACGGCGTGCCGGCGCGGTGGCCCGACGGGAAGTTGCCCGTCGCCTTGCCGTACACGACGTTGGACGTGATCGTCAGGACGGACTGCGTCGGCACCGCGTCGCGGTACGTCGGCAGGGCGCGGATCTTGTCCATCACCGTCTTGACCACGAGCTGGGCGATCTCGTCGGCCCGGTCGTCGTCGTTGCCGTAGACCGGGAAGTCGCCCTCGGTCACGTAGTCGACGATGAGGCCGGTCTCGTCGCGCACCGGCGTCACGGTGGCGTACTTGATGGCCGAGAGGCTGTCCGCGACGATCGACAGGCCGGCGATGCCGCAGCCGAGCGTGCGGAGCACCTCGTCGTCGTGCAGCGCCATCTCGATCGACTCGTAGGCGTACTTGTCGTGGCTGTAGTGGATGATGTTGAGCGCCTCGACGTACGTGGCGGTCACCCAGTCGAGGATGGCCGAGTACTTCTCCCACACCTCGTCGAAGTCGAGCGGACCGTCGCCCGTGATCGGCTCGTAGCCCGAGACGACGAGCTTCCCGGACATCTCGTCCCGACCGCCGTTGAGGGCGTAGAGCAGCGACTTGGCAGCGTTGACGCGCGCGCCGAAGAACTGCATCTGCTTTCCGACGCGCATCGGGGACACGCAGCACGCGATGGCCGCGTCGTCGCCCCAGTGGTCGCGGATCTCGTTGTCGGACTCGTACTGCAGGGCCGACGTCTCGATCGAGATGGCCGCGCAGAACTCCTTGTAGCCCTCGGGGAGCTTGTCGCTCCAGAAGATCGTGATGTTCGGCTCCGGAGCGGGACCGAGGTTGCGCAGCGTCTGGAGGAGGCGGAACGAGGTCTTCGTGACCTGCGTGCGGCCGTCCTCGCTCATGCCGGCGTCCGACCAGGTCGCCCAGTACGGGTCGCCCGAGAAGA
This sequence comes from Salana multivorans, assembly GCF_003751805.1. Classification (NCBI taxonomy): domain Bacteria; kingdom Bacillati; phylum Actinomycetota; class Actinomycetes; order Micrococcales; family Beutenbergiaceae; genus Salana; species Salana multivorans. Next base: position 650,142 of record NZ_RKHQ01000002.1, read on the forward strand.
TCTGGTCGTAGTCGATCGTGCGCAGGAAGCGGACGATGCGCAGCTTGATGACGAGCGCGTCGATGATCTCCTGCGCCCCGGCCTCGGTCAGTGTGCCGTTGGCGAGGTCACGCTCGACGTAGATGTCGAAGAACGGGGAGAGACGCCCGATGCTCATCGCGGCGCCGTCCTGGCTCTTCACCGAGGCGAGGTAGGCCAGGTACGTCCACTGCACGGCCTCCTTCGCGTCGGCGGCTGGACGCGACAGGTCGAAGCCGTAGATCGTCCCGAGGTTCTTGAGCTTCTTGAGCGCCTTGACCTGCTCGGAGTGCTCCTCGCGACGACGGGCCCACGACTCGGAGAACGGCTGGTCGACGTCGGCGTCCTTGTCCTTGAGCTTCTGCTCGATGAGGAAGTCGACGCCGTACAGCGCGACACGGCGGTAGTCGCCGATGATCCGGCCGCGGCCGTAGGCGTCCGGCAGGCCGGTCACGATGTGCGACGAGCGCGCCGCGCGGATGCGCGGGGTGTAGATGTCGAAGACGCCCTCGTTGTGCGTCTTGCGGTACTTGGTGAAGATCTCCTTGACCGCGGGCTCCGGCTCCTTGCCGGCCTCCTTGATCGCGGTCTCGACCATCCGCCACCCGCCGAACGGCATCATGGCGCGCTTGAGCGGGACGTCGGTCTGGAGGCCGACGACGACGTCGTCGTCCGCGCTGATGTAGCCGGCCGGGAACGCGTCGATGTCGGCGGGGGTGTGCGTGTCGACGTCGTAGACGCGGCGCTCGCGCTCGACGGCGAGGAAGTCCTTCGACAGGGTGTCCCAGGTCCGGAGCGTCTTCTCGGTCGGCCCCGCCAGGAAGGAGGCGTCACCGGTGTACGGGGTGTAGTTGCGCTGGATGAAGTCGCGCACGTCCACGGTCTCCGTCCAGGGACCGGGGACGAAGCCGGCCCAGGCCCGATCGGCGACGGTCTCGACGACGCCGTCGACCTCGATGTCGACGCCGCTGGGGGCTGTGGTGGTCATTCGTTCCTCCTGCTTGTGGCTGGAACCGACCCGATCGGGTCTTGACGTCGACTTTACGGAGAGGCGCCCGAACGCGTCCGGGACTTTGATCCCGAAGGCCTGTGACCGTACTCACCCGGTGTGATATGGCACACCGGCGCCCCCGTAGGCTTGGGAGTCATGCGACTGCTTCCCGGCCATGCGCCGAGCGCCGACCTCACCTACGGCGACGTCTTCCTCGTCCCGTCCCGATCCGACGTCACCAGCAGGTTCGACGTCGACCTCGCGCCCCGGGACGGCACGCGCTCGACGATCCCCCTCGTCGCCGCCAACATGACCGCCGTGAGCGGTCGGCGGATGTCGGAGACGCTGGCCCGTCGCGGCGCCCTCGCGGTGCTCCCCCAGGACGTCCCGATCGACGTCGTGGCGCGCGCCACCGCGTGGCTCAAGCAGCGCGACCCGGTCGTCGAGACCGCCGTCCACGTGACGCAACGGGATACCGTGCACGACGCCCTCACGCTCATCGCCAAGCGGTCGCACGGCATGGCGGTCGTCATCGACGACGACGAGCGGCCCGTCGGCGTCGTCACCCCGGCCGACCTCACCGGCGTCGACCAGTTCACGCTCGTCGGCGAGGTGATGGCCGAGGCGCCGACCGTCATCGAGGCGGCGACGCTCGAGGGGCCGGACGGCGCCCGCCGGGCCTTCGACACGCTGCACGCGGCGCGCCGTCGGGTCGCCCCCGTCGTGCGCGAGGACGGGACGCTGCTCGGCGTCCTGACCCAGACCGGCTCGCTGCGCTCCTCCATCTACACCCCGGCCCTCGACGCCGACGGCGCGTTCCAGGTCGCCGCAGCCGTCGGGATCAACGGCGACGTCGCCGGCAACGCGGAGGCGCTCCTGGCCTGCGGCGTCGACGTGCTCGTCGTCGACACCGCGCACGGGCACCAGGAGAAGATGATCCAGGCGCTGCACGCCGTCCGCTCCGTCGCCCCCGACGCGCTCGTCGTCGCCGGCAACGTCGTGACGGCCGAGGGCGTGAGCGACCTCGTCGCCGCCGGCGCCGACATCGTCAAGGTCGGGGTCGGCCCCGGCGCCATGTGCACGACCCGGATGATGACCGGCGTCGGGCGTCCGCAGTTCTCGGCCGTGCTCGAGTGCGCGACGCGGGCGCGCGAGCTGGGCGCCAACGTGTGGGCCGACGGCGGCGTCCGGCACCCGCGCGACGTCGCCCTCGCCCTGGCCGCCGGCGCCAGCCAGGTGATGATCGGCTCCTGGCTCGCCGGGACGCACGAGTCCCCCGGCGACCTGCACGTCGACGGCTCCGGCCGGCGCTACAAGGAGAGCTTCGGCATGGCGTCGGCGCGCGCCGTCGCCGCCCGCACCCGCGGCGACTCCGCGTTCGTCCGCGCCCGCAAGGCGCTCTACGAGGAGGGCATCTCCTCCTCGCGGATGTACCTCGACCCAGCGCGACCCGGCGTCGAGGACCTGCTGGACCAGATCACGGCCGGCCTGCGCTCGGCGTGCACCTACGCCGGGGCGCGCAGCCTCGAGGAGTTCCACGAGCGCGCCGTCGTCGGGGTGCAGTCGGCGGCCGGCTACGAGGAGGGGCGGCCCCTCCCCACGAGCTGGTGACGAGGTGATCCTCGCCGACTCGGGGGTCGACGTCGTCGCCGCCAGCAGCGAGCTGGTCCGCGTCCTCGACCTCCTCGGCGTCGCCGCCAACGTCCTGCTCGCCGGCATGCTCGCGCGCGAGAAGAGGTTCGACCTCGTCGGCTTCCTCGTCCTCGGGATCGCGGCCGGGCTCGGCGGGGGCATGCTGCGCGACACGCTGCTGCAGCGCGGCACGCCGATCGCCCTGACCGACCTCAGCTACCTCGGGGTCGCCGTCGCGACCGCCGTCGTCGCCTACCTCGTCAACATCGACGGACGCTGGTGGCACCGCGGCGCCCGCGTCATCGACGCGATCGCCCTCGGCACGTGGGGCGCGGTCGGCGCGCAGAAGGCGATCGGGCTCGGCCTGCACTGGCTGCCGGCGATCATGCTCGGCACGATCACGGCCGTCGGCGGCGGGATGGTCCGCGACCTCCTGCTGCTGCGCACCCCGATCGTGTTCGGCGGCAACACCCTCTACGCGACGTGCGCGAGCGCGGCGGCCGCCGTCGTCGTCCTCGCCGACTGGGCGACCGGCGGCGACTACAAGGGCCTCACGACGCTCGCCGCCGCGATGGTCGGGGCCGCGATGTGCCTCGTGTCCTACCGGCTCGGCTGGCGGCTGCCTGCCGCGCGCGAGTGGCGGCTCGGTCGCCGGCCGAGGCCGACGTGAGTCCGTCCAGGAGGACGCCGTGACCGCGGCCGGGTGGGCGCGCGACGACCTCGTCGCGCTGTGGCGGCGCGGGGGCTGGAGCACGGCGCTCGGCCGCCCGCGTCCCGGCGGCCCGACGCCGCGGCGCAGCGCGGTGCTCCTGCTCTTCGGGCTGCTGGAGACGAGCGACCACGCCGACCCCGCGTCCGCCGACGTCGACCTGCTCCTCACCCGGCGCTCCGACGACCTGCGCCACCACCCGGGCCAGGTCGCCTTCCCCGGTGGCGGGCTCGACCCGGGCGAGGACGCGGTCGACGCCGCCGTCCGCGAGGCGCACGAGGAGACCGGGCTCGACCCGCGCGGCGTCGAGCCGATCGGTCCCCTCGCGGACGTGCCCGTGACCGTCAGCGGCAACGTCGTGACGCCCGTGCTCGCGTGGTGGCGCGTGCCGTCGGCGCTGCGGCCGGACGGGACCGAGACCGCCGAGGTGTTTCGCGTCCCCGTCCCCCAGCTGGTCGACCCGGCCAACCGCGGCACCGTCCTCGGCGAGCACGCCGGCCAGCGGTTCGCCACACCGGCGTTCACCGTCCCCGACGTCCCGCTCGTGTGGGGGTTCACCGCCTACGTCCTGGACGCCGTGCTCGACGCGCTCGGCTGGGCCGTTCCCTGGGACGCCGACCGCGTCGTCCCGCTCCCCCGACCGCCGGGCACGACGCCGTGACCGGGCGGCCGCCGGGTGACACCGGGATCGTCGACGCGGATGACGACGGCGTGACGCAGGACGCCGTCGTGGCCCGCGTCCTGGCCTCGGGTGCGCCCGGGCTGCTCGACCTGCCCCGCCGGGTCGTCGCGGAGGGCTGGGACAACCTCCTCGTCCGCCTCGGCGACGACCTCGTGCTCCGGCTGCCGCGACGCGCCCGGACCGCGGAGCTCGTCGCCACCGAGCAGCGCTGGCTGCCCGTGCTCGCGCCGTCGCTGCCCGTCGCGGTCCCCGTCCCCGTCGTCGCCGGTCGGCCGGGGCCCGACTTCCCGTGGCCGTGGAGCGTGCTGGCGTGGCGAGAGGGCGAGGTCGCCGGCTCGCGGCCGCGCTCGCGCGCGACGGCGTGGGTCCCGGACCTGGCCGCGGCCCTCGCCGCGCTGCACCGGCCCGCCCCGGCGGAGGCACCGCACAACCCGGTGCGCGCCGTGCCGCTGGCGGAGCGCGACCGGGTGGTCCGGGAGCGGCTGGAGCGTGGCCGGCTGCGCGGTCTCGACGTCTCGGCGGCGCTCGAGGTCTGGGCGCGCGGCGTCGCGGCCCCCGCGTGGGGGTCGGCGCCGGTCTGGGTGCACGGCGACCCTCATCCGAACAACCTCCTCGTGCGTCCCGGGCCGGACGACGGGCCGGACCGGCTGGACGCGCTGCTCGACTGGGGCGACCTGTCCGCCGGGGACCCCGCCTGCGACCTCGCCGCCGCGTGGCTCGTCCCGGACCGGGTGGGCCGGACGGTGTTCGTCGCCGCCTACGACGACCTGGTCGGCGCACGAGCCGACGGGCACGCGGACGACCCCGGCCGCTGGGACCGTGCCGCGGCCTGGGCGGTGTCGATGGCCAGCAGCGTCGTCGTCGACGCGCCGGACGACGCGGCCAACCGGCGCTGGGCCGACGCAACCCTGCGCGAGATCGCGGAGAGGTCCCTAGGCTGATCCCGTGACAGCCGAGGCCCTGACGACCGTCGACCTGACCGCGCCGGACGAGGCGCCGCAGCTCCTGCGGGCGGCGTTCGACGCCGTCCTGCGTCCCTCGTTCACCGGCGACGAGCTCGGCGGCCCCGAGACGATCGAGCCGTCCGAGCGCCGCGTCGTCAGCATCGTCTCGACGGCCGCCGGCGAGCCGATGGGCGTCGCCGTGACGGACCTCGACCCGGACGGGATCAGCCTGCTCGCCAACCTGGCCGTGAGCCCGGCGAGCCGCGGCCTCGGGGTCGGGGCGCGCCTGATGAGCCACCTCGCCGAGGTCTGGGCGGCGCGCGCCGGGGTCGTCCTCGCGGAGGTGCACGACCCGCGCGGTCACGCGGACACCCCGAGCGAGCACCCGCTCGCCCGGCTCCGGTTCTACGAGCGCGCCGGTGCCCGGGTGCTCGACACGCCCTTCGTCCAGCCGGCGCTCCACCCCGGCGCCGCGCGCGTCCCGGACATGCTGCTGCTCGTGCTGCACCCCGTCGGCCCGGCGGGTGCGGTCGACGCCGTGGACTCGGCCGAGCTCGCCGAGTGGATCCGGCGCTACTACGTCGCCGTCGAGGGGACGGACCCGACGGACCCGACGGCACGCCGGCTGCTCGCCCGGGTACGGGAGCGCGAGAGCGTCCCGGCCTGGCCGCTGGCGCGCTGGCGGGACGTCGCCCGGCTTACCCTCGACGGATGAGCGACCCCCTCGCCACGTCCTTCGGCCGCGCCGCCCGCACCTACGAGGCCGGTCGGCCGTCCTACCCGGAGGCGGCCGTCGCCTGGCTGCTCGGCGGGCCGGAACGGCCGCGACCGCGGGTCCTCGACGTCGGCGCCGGGACGGGCAAGCTCACCCGCGCGGTGCTGGCCAGCGGGGCCGAGGTCGTCGCCGTCGACCCGGACCCCGACATGCTCGCCGTCCTGCGCGAGCAGGTGCCCGGCGTCCCCACGATGGTCGGCACGGCCGAGGCGCTGCCGGTACCCGACGGGTGCGTCGACGTCGTCGTGCTGGGGCAGGCGTGGCACTGGGTCGAGCCCGTCGCCGGGTGCCGTGAGGTCGCCCGCGTCCTGCGCCCCGGCGGTCACCTCGGCCTGGTGTGGAACACGCGCGACGAGTCCGTCCCGTGGGTGGCCCGGCTCACCCGGATCATGCGCGGCAGCAACGCCGAGGCGATGCTCGCCGCCGGGGATCCGCCCCTCGCTGCGCCGTTCTCAGCCGACCGGCTCGAACGCGCGACGTGGACGTGGTCGCGCGAGGTGACCCGCGCGGACCTGCTCGCGATGGCGCGCTCGCGCAGCTACGTCATCACCGCCGAGCCGCGGGAGCTGGAACGGATCGAGCGCGAGCTGGCCGACCTGCTAGACGAGGTCGGCGCGACCGGCGACGCCGCGGTCGCGCTCCCCTACGTCACCTCGGCGTTCCGGGCCGCCGCCTGATGGAGCGCGTCCTCGTCGTCACGCATCCCGAGGCCACCCACCACGTCGACCGCGTCGTCGGGGGCTGGTTCGACTCCTCGCTCACCGAGCGGGGGCTGCGACGCGCGGCCGAGATCGCCGCCTACGTGCGGGCGGCGATCCCGCGCGACGCCGAGCCGCAGCTCGTCACCTCCGACCTGCTGCGGACCCGCCAGACCGCCGACGCGATCGGCGCCGAGCTCGGCGTCGTCCCCGCGCTCGACGCGGACCTGCGGGAGAAGTCCTACGGCGTCGCCGGCGGACGACCCCAGGCGTGGCTGGACGAGCGGTTCATCCCTCCGCCGGCCGCTGGCGACCGGCTGGGGCACGTGGAGGGGATCGACGGCGCCGAGACCATGGGCCGGTGCGTCGCGCGCGTCTACGCCGCCGTCGCCCGGCTCACGCAGCGACCGGCCGCGCACCGGGTCGTCGTCACCCACGGCGGGACGGCGGGCTTCGTCATCGCGGCCTGGCTGCGGATCCCCGCGGCGGCGTGCGGCGACGCCCGGTTCCGGGTGCCGTCGGGCAGCGTGTCGGTGCTGGAGCTCGACGACCGGTACCACAACCGCTCGCTCGTCGCCCTGGGGGTCACCGACCTGGCGGTCGGCTCCCCCGGGTAGGGCCCAGGACGGGAGGGTCTCGACGCCAGCCGCGCCCACGGCTCTACGGCTCGCGGACCGCGGCGAGGAACAGCGTGGCGCCGGTGTCGTCGTGGGACAGGCGCAGCAGGAACGGCCGGTCGAACCGGACGACGACCTCCTCCCGCTCGACGGGGGCCGCGCCGGCCTCCATCCCGAGCTCCGTGACGGCCGCCGCGACCGTCCCCTCCTCGTCGAGCCGCAGCCGCGCCTGCTGGAACGCCTGGGAGACGAACAGCGGCTCGGTCGTCGTGATGCCGGACAGGTCCGGCTCCTCGAGGAGGCCGCCGAGCCCGACGACGCCGAGCGCGTCGCGCAGGTCGAGCACGTCCGGCTTCAGGTCCAGCACGGGCACCGACACGACGACGTCGGTGTCGTCGTCCGCCGTGACCACCGGCGTGGCCCCGGTCCCGGTCCGCAGCGCGGTCAGGACGGTGTCGGGCACGTCCGCCGGGTCGACGCCGTCGGGCGGGAGCACGAGGTCGGCGGAGAAGCCCTCGACGTAGGGCAGCCGGACGGCCCGCCAGCCGTCGGCGTCGGTGACGCTCCAGGACCGGCCGCTCGACCCGTGCATCGTCGGCACCGCGCGGGTGCCGTCGGCCGTGGTGAAGTCGTCGTCGTAGGTCGCGGGCTCGGCGAAGGGCACCTCCCAGCGAGCGGCCAGCACGATCGCGTCCTGCAGGACGAGGCGCAGGTCGGCGTTCGGGGTGATCGCCGACTTCTCGATCAGCCCGCCCGTCTCTCGCCTCACCCAGGCGTCCAGGGTCTTCTTCGCGGCGGCGTCGCCGAGGTCGAGCGTCTCGAGGGAGGCGTCGTAGCCGGAGGAGAGCACGTCGAGGTAGGACTGCTCCGGGACGAGCTGGTCGTCCAGCAGCGCGCGCGTCGCCAGGTGGAGGACGGGGGTCTCGGGCAGCTCGTCGCCGGCCGCGACCGCCGGGTCGCCGTCGTAGGCGAGCAGCGCCTCGCGCAGGGCTCCGACGCTCGCGGTCCGGTCGGCGCCCGAGGCGCCCAGCGCGTCGTCGAGCGCCGTCGCCGTCTCGCCGCGAGCACCCTCGGCGAGCATGCTGAGGGCGACCGTGAGACTGAGCGGCGACACGACGACGTTCGGGTCGTCCGCCGTCGTGAGCATCGCGAGCCCGAGCCGGTCGGAGGCCGCGAGGACGCCGTCGAGGTCCGGCGCCTCCGCGAGCGTGACGGGGACGTACGGGGCGTCACCGGTGTGGACCGTCGTGTCGACACCCTGGCCACCGCACGCGGCGAGGACGCCGCAGCCGAGAGCGAGGGCGGCGGAGGCCGCAGCGACGTGGCGGGGGCGCGGGCGGTTCGTCGGGGTCATACCTGGCCTGTGTCGGGAGCCGCGCGGCTCTTGCGTGCGGCGGCGAGACCGCGGGACCGGTGACCGGCCCCGCGGTTCGACGCGGCTCAGTCGACGAGCGAGCGGAGCACGTACTGCAGGATGCCGCCGTTGCGGTAGTAGTCGGCCTCGCCGGGGGTGTCGATCCGGACGACGGCGTCGAACTCGACCGTCTCCTTGCCCTCGGGCGAGAACTCGCTCGGCTCGGCGACGACGTGCACCGTGCGGGGCGTCACGCCCGCGTTGAGCTGCTCCAGGCCCGTGATCGAGATGACCTCGGTGCCGTCGAGGCCGAGCGAGGCCCAGCTCTCCCCCGCGGGGAACTGGAGCGGGACGACGCCCATCCCGATGAGGTTCGAGCGGTGGATCCGCTCGAAGCTCTCCGTGATGACGGCCTTGACGCCCAGGAGGCTCGTGCCCTTCGCCGCCCAGTCGCGCGAGGAGCCCGAGCCGTACTCCTTGCCGCCGAGCACGACGAGCGGGATGCCGGCCTCGCGGTAGTTCTGGCAGGCGTCGTAGATGAAGGCCTGCGGGCCGCCGGGCTGGGTGAAGTCGCGCGTGTAGCCGCCCTCGACGACCGCGCCGTCGTTGACGGCCGAGACGAGGAGGTTCTTCAGCCGGATGTTCGCGAACGTCCCGCGGATCATCACCTCGTGGTTGCCGCGGCGCGAGCCGTAGGAGTTGAAGTCGCGCTGCGCGACGCCGTGCGCCGTGAGGTACTGCGCGGCCGGCGTGCCCAGCTTGATGTTCCCGGCCGGGGAGATGTGGTCCGTCGTGACCGAGTCGCCCAGCGTCGCCATGACGCGCGCGCCGACGATGTCCCGCACCGGCGTGAGCTCCATCGTCATGCCATCGAAGTACGGGGGCTTGCGGACGTACGTCGACTCCTCGTTCCACTCGAAGACCGGGCCGGTCGGGGTGGGGAGGGTGCGCCAGCGCTCGTCGCCGTCGAACACGGTGGCGTACTGCTTGATGAACTGCTCGCGCGAGATCGAGGAGTCGATGATCTCCTGCACCTCCTCCGGGGAGGGCCAGATGTCGCGCAGGTAGACGTCGTTGCCGTCCCGGTCCCGCCCGAGCGGGTCGGTCTCGAAGTCGAAGTGCATCGAGCCGGCCAGCGCGTACGCCACGACCAGCGGCGGGGAGGCGAGGTAGTTCATCTTCACGTCGGGGCTGATCCGGCCCTCGAAGTTCCGGTTGCCCGACAGGACCGCCGTGACGGCGAGGTCGTGCTCGTTGATCGCCGCGGAGACCTCGTCGATGAGCGGACCGGAGTTGCCGATGCAGATCGTGCAGCCGTAGCCGACGGTGTAGAAGTCGAGCCCCTCGAGCGCCTTGTCCAGGCCGGACTTCTCGTAGTAGTCCGTCACGACCTTCGAGCCGGGGCCGAGCGTCGTCTTGACCCAGGGCTTGCGGCGCAGCCCGCGGTCGACGGCCTTCTTCGCCAGCAGCCCGGCCGCGATCATGACCGACGGGTTGGACGTGTTGGTGCAGGAGGTGATGGCGGCGAGCGTCACGGCGCCGTTGTCGAGCAGGTAGGCCTCGCCCTCGGGCGTCGTCACGCGCACGGGCTTGGAGGCGACGTGCGGCGCACCGGAGGAGATGACGACCTCGCGCGTCTCGTGGTCCTCGTCGCCCGGCGCGATCCCCGGGTCGGAGGCCGGGAAGGAGTGCCGCGAGTCGAGGTCGACGATCGAGTGGGAGACCTCGGAGCTCGTGTAGTGGAGGATGTCCCGCTCGAACTGCTCCTTGGCCTCGGACAGCAGGATGCGGTCCTGGGGGCGCTTCGGGCCGGCGATGGAGGGGACGACGGTGCCGAGGTCGAGCTCGAGGTACTCGCTGTAGCTCGGCTCGTTCGCGGCGTCGTGCCAGAGCGACTGCTCCTTGGCGTACGCCTCGACCAGCGCGACCGCCTGCTCGCTGCGACCGGTCAGGCGCAGGTAGTCGAGCGTGACGTCGTCGATCGGGAAGATCGCGGCGGTCGAGCCGAACTCCGGGCTCATGTTGCCGATGGTGGCGCGGTTGGCCAGCGGGACGGAGCCGACGCCGGCACCGTAGAACTCGACGAACTTCCCGACGACGCCGTGCTTGCGCAGCATGTCGGTGATGGTGAGCACGACGTCGGTGGCCGTGACACCGGCCGGGATCTCCCCGCTCAGCCGGAACCCGACGACCCGCGGGATGAGCATCGAGACGGGCTGGCCGAGCATGGCCGCCTCGGCCTCGATGCCGCCGACGCCCCAGCCCAGCACGCCGAGGCCGTTGACCATCGTGGTGTGGGAGTCGGTGCCGACGCACGTGTCCGGGTAGGCGCGCAGGACGCGGTCGCCGCCGACCGTGACCTCGCGGTCGTAGACGACCTTCGCCAGGTGCTCGATGTTGACCTGGTGGACGATGCCGGTGCCCGGCGGGACGACCTTGAAGTCGTCGAACGCCGTCTGGCCCCAGCGCAGGAACTGGTAGCGCTCGCCGTTGCGCTCGTACTCGATCTCGACGTTGCGCTCGAGCGCGTTCGGCGTGCCGAACAGGTCGGCGATGACGGAGTGGTCGATCACCATCTCGGCGGGCGAGAGCGGGTTGATCCGGTTCGGGTCGCCGCCGAGCGCCGTCACGGCCTCGCGCATCGTGGCGAGGTCGACGATGCAGGGGACGCCGGTGAAGTCCTGCATGACGACGCGGGCCGGCGTGAACTGGATCTCGGTGTCCGGCTCCGCGTCAGGGTTCCACCCGCCGAGGGCCTCGATCTGGGCCTTCGTGACGTTGGCACCGTCCTCGGTGCGCAGCAGGTTCTCCAGGAGGACCTTGAGGCTGAAGGGCAGCTTCTCGTACCCCGGCACCCGGTCGATCCGGAAGATCTCGTACTCGGTGCCCGCGACCTCGAGGGTCCCCTTGGCTCCGAAGCTGTCGACCGTACTCATGGGTACTCCTCGCTGTCACCGCAAATTATCTCGACGTCAAGATATCTTAGCGCTCCGCGGCTCCGTCGCTCGACTCGCCCAGGCCCGCCCGACCCGCCGGACGACGACGAGCAGCGCCCCGCCGACCACGACGACGGCCCCGACGAGGCCCCAGTGCGCGAGCGTCGGCCGCTCGACCAGGAAGAAGTCGGCGGCGAGCGGCACGTAGGGCGCGGCGAGCCCGGCGGCCAGCAGCACGACGACCATGACGCCCTTCCACCAGACCGGCTCCCCCGCGTGCAGCACGACGACGACCATCCCCAGCCCGAGCGCGACGAACGTGGCGAGCGTGCGCGCCATCTCCTCCCCCGCGCTCTCCCGGACGGCGAGGTAGACGGTCAGCGCCGCGGCGGCGAACAGCACGCCCGCGGGGATCGCGAAGGCGAGGACGCGGCGGAGGAAGCCGGGCACGTACCGCTGGCCGCTCGGCGGCAGCGAGAGGAGGAAGCCGGGGATGCCGATGGTGAGCGCGCTCACCAGGGTGAGCTGCCGGGGCAGGAACGGGTACCCGATCGGGAGGGCGAACGCGGCGAGGATCGTGACGAGGGCCAGCACCGTGGAGTAGGCCGTCTTGACCAGGAAGAAGTTCGCGACCCGCTCCATGTTCGCGATGACGCGCCGTCCCTGCGCGAGGACGCCCGGGAGCACCGAGAACCGACCGTCGAGCAGGACCAGCCGGGACACGGCCTTGGTGGCGCGCGCGCCGTTGCCCATGGCGATGCCGAGGTCGGCGGTCTTGATCGCCAGCGCGTCGTTGACGCCGTCACCCGTCATCGCGACGGTGTGGCCCGAGTGCTGGAGCGCCTCGACGATCGCGACCTTCTGCTCCGGCGTGACGCGGCCGAGCACGGGCGCGTCCTCGAGGAGGTCGGCGAGCCGCGTCACGTCCTCGGGCAGCGAGCGGGCGTCGGTCCCCTCCACCGCCTCTCCGGGGCCGAGCAGCTCCACCTTCGTCGCGATCGCCCCGACCGTCTCGGGGTTGTCGCCCGAGACCACGTGCAGCTCCACGTCCTGGTCGCGGAAGAAGGCGAGCGTCCGGGCCGCGTCGTCGCGCACGTGCTCGGCGAGCACGGCGAGGGCGACGGGCGTCACGGCCGGGCCGACCCCGGCGTCGACCTGTGGCAGCGCGTCGGTCCGCCCGAGCAGGACGACGCGCGAGCCGGTGGTGGCCAGCCCGGCCGCCGTCCGCAGCGCGCCCCTGGCGACGTCGTCGTCCCGGTCCGCGAGGACGAACTCGGGGGCGCCGAGGACCCAGGAGCCGGCCGCGTCGCCGTCGGCGATCTCGAGCGCCGACCACTTGCGCTCGGACGAGAACGGCACGCGCTCGCCCACCCGCGGGGCCGCGACGTCCGCCGGGACGGCCCCGGCGAGCGCCCCCGCCGTCGCGTTGGCCTCGGGATCGCTCGCGATGCCCGCGACGGCGAGCCACGTGGCGTGCGGAACCTCGCCGGTCCGCGCGCCGTCGGCGCCGAGCGGCACGACCTCGTCGCACGCGACGGCGCCGTCGGTGATCGTTCCCGTCTTGTCCAGGCACAGCGCGTCGACGCGGGCCAGGATCTCGACGGCCGGAAGCTCCTGGACGAGCACGTTCTGCCGCGCGAGCACGACGGCGGCGAGCGCGAAGTTGATCGAGACGAGGAGCACGAGGCCGTCCGGGATCATCCCGACGACGCCGGCGACGGCCTGGACGACCGCGTCGCGCCACGTCCCCGTCGACGTCACCTCGTGCCAGCCGCCGAGCGCGCGGACCTGGGACAGGCCGAGCAGCAGCGCCATCGGCACGATGATCCAGCTCACGACGCGCAGGATCGAGCGGATCGCCCCCTGGAGCTCGGACGAGGCGAGGGAGTACCGGCGGGCAGCTGCGGTGATCCTCTGCGCGTAGGAGTCGGCGCCGACGCGGTTCGCGCGCACGGTCGCGGAGCCCGCGACGATCGAGGAGCCCGAGAGCACCTCGTCGTCGGTCGCCTTGCGCACCGGGCGGGACTCCCCCGTGAGCAGCGACTCGTTGGCCTCCAGCCCGCGGGAGGTGAGCACGACGGCGTCGACGGGCACCTGGTCGCCCGTGCCGAGCTCGAGGACGTCGTCCAGGACGATCTCGGCGACCGGGACCTCGCGCATGCCGCCGGCGCGGTGGACGCGCGCCGTCGGGGCGTCGAGGATCGCGAGGTCGTCCAGCGTCCGCTTGGCGCGGTACTCGGTGAGCACGCCGATGCCGGTGTTGAGCACGAGGACGAAGCCGAACAGCCCGTCCTGCCAGCGTCCGGTCGTCAGCACGAGGACGAACGCGGCGCCGAGCATCGCGTTGAACAGCGTGAAGGTGTTGGCGCGCAGGATCTCCCACACGCTGCGGCTCGAGGCGTCGTCGGTGACGTTGACCCGCCCGGAGGCGACGCGCTCAGCGACCTCGGCGTCGCTCAGGCCGAGCGTCGACCCGGACCCGCCCTCGACGGTCTCGGCACCGGACGGGGACGACGGCGCATGCCTCGGGGAGGTGGTCACCTCGTCATTCTGCCCTGCCGCCGCGCCCGGCCGTCGTGCGGCGCGGCTCTCGCCGGCCCGAGCGGACGCGCGCACCCCACGCGGGAGGCGTTCCGAAGGTGTTCCGAAGGCGTTCCGAAGGCCCGGAGCCCGAGGGGGACGGCTCCGGGCCTTCGTGGCCGGCGACTCCTCGGCTCGTCGCCGGGGGAAGCGAGGAGCGAGGGGTGGGGGTCGCCGACCAGCCGGAGGGCTGGCCGTGAGGGTGGCCGCGCCTCCGGGGTCGTGGTGGCTCGACTAGACGAGCGCCCGCCGGCGCAGGACGAGCGCGCCGGTCCCGGCGGCCAGGAGCACGCCGCCCGCGACGAGACCACCGACGGGACTTCCGCCACCCGTCCACGCGAGCGTCGAGTACGTCGGCACCGGGCTCGGCGTGGCGCCGGCGGACGGGATCGTCGGCGCGGCACTCGGCGTCGTCGTCGGTTCCGGGCTGGGTGTCGTGGGTTCGGGGGTCGGCGTCGGCTCGCCGCTCGGGTCCGTCGAGGGCTCCGGGCTCGGCTCCGGCGTCGCCGCCGGAACGACGACGATGACGTACTCCCGCGCGACCTCGCCGGCCTCGTTGGCCGCCGTGATCGCGACCGGATAGCTTCCCGCCGCGGTCGGGGCACCCGAGATCAGGCCGCTCACGGGGTCGAGCGTGAGACCCGGCGGCAGCGCGCCACCGGTCACGGACAGCTCGATCGGCGAGGTCCCCTCGACCTCGACGGTCGCCGCGTACGGGGTCCCGACGGTCGCGTCCGGCAGCGTCGCGGTCGTGATCGACGGCGGCTGGGCGACGTGGTTGCCGATCACCGTGCCGACGGTGATCCACTCCGGTGTCGACCCGCCCGCGCCGTTGGGGAAGCAGGAGAGGTTGAGCCGGTAGTGCGGCGTCCCCGGCTCCGCGCGCTGGACCGTGGCCACGCTGACCTGGACGGCGTTCGCGCCGCCGAAGACGAGATCGAGCGTCGTGCCGGTCCACGAGGACGGGATGTCGATGTCGGCCCAGAGCCCGAGGGTCGCGAGCTCGATCGGACCGACGCCGTCGATCGGGACCACGGGGTCGTCCGCCGTGCCCAGCGGGAAGGGGTCGCTGTCGATCGGCACCGTGAACCGGCTGTACCCCGCGTCGCCGGTGAAGGCAGCGTGCGCGGTGACGTCGCCGACCAGACCATCGTCGTAGGCCTTCTCCCGGATGACGTGGCTCACCGCCGACGGCAGCACTAGCACGAGCTCCGAGCCCCACGGCTCCGGGAATGCCCCGCCCGGCATCGGGTTCCCCGGCAGCCGCTGCTCCCCCGTCCCGACGGCCACGTCCACCGCGACCTGGAACGGGTAGTCCGGCTCGCCGACGGCCGTCATCGACTCCGCGAACCACCACGGCGGGTTGGCCAGCAGGTAGGCGACGTCGTCCGGGTTCGCGGGGTCGGCCGGGTGCGCCCCGTCGTCCGAGTCGTCCGGCACCATGATCGGGTCGCCGTTCTCCCACGTCGTGAAGAAGCACCCCACCTCGAACGTGGCGGTGAGCCCGTCCTGGTTGAACGGGGGCGAGTCGGTCGCCGCCCCCGCCGTCGCTCCGGTGCCGACGGCCGCGAGCGCGGCCAGCAGGGCTGCCGCCCCGCCCGTCCGTCGCGCGCGGTCCCGCATCGTCCTGTCCATCCTCGGTTTCTCCCTCTGGTCGCCTTCTCGAGCGCGGGCGCCGTGTCCCGTGCCTCCATCACTGGATAGGACGGGTCAGCCGGGAGAATCTGTCGGTGCCGGTTCTCCGGCCGGTGCCGGGCTAGAACGGCCCGCCGGCCGTCCCCGTGACGGTGCGCTCGCCGACGGTCGCGACGAGCACGACGTCGTACCCGCCGTCCGTCACGCTCGTCGGGGCATCGAAGGTGAACGTGCCGCCCGGGTCGGACGGCTCGGTGGACGTGCAGGTCACCTCGTCGGCCACCTGGTCGCACGTCCAGGAGTCCGGTCGGTCCGCCAGGGCGGCGCCCGCCGGCACGACGAACGTGAGCGACGCGACCTCCCAGTCCGCGTCGACGACGCCGAAGTCGACGTCCAGCGCCACCACCTGGTCGACCCGCGCGTGGCTCACGTCGAAGTGCGCCTGCGGCGGCGCGGCTGGCGCCCCGGCAAGGCTCGTGCCCGCGACGACCGCACCGGTCACCGCCGCGGTCCCCGCGAGCACCATCGCCAGCCTCGTCGGGGCCGAGAGCGCGGCGATCGTCGTGCGGACAGCGGTCAGCGTCGCGCCGACGACCGGGAGCAGCTGACCCCCGGTGCCGACGGCGGCGGCCGGTCCGCCTGCGGACCCCGCGGCCGACGGACTCGCAGGAGGGACGGCCGACGACGCGCCCGGCGACTGCGCGGCGTCGACCTCGGCCGTCCGCCAGGCCAGCGACACCGGCACGACCAGCGGGAGCAGCGAGTAGCTGCCGCCCATCGCGGCGAACCGCGACCACGCCCGCCGGCAGCGCTGGCAGGAGCGGATGTGGAGCATGCCCGAGCCCTCACCCGTGGCGTCGGGGTCCGGCCCGACGACCTCGGGGAGCAGTCCGGCCGCCTCGCGGCACGACGGCGGGGCGTCCTCCTCCAGACACACCTGCGCGGTGGCGCGACGCAGCGCCGCCCTCGCACGCCGGGACAGCGAGTAGATCGCGGACGCGGGGCGGCCGAGCTCCTCCTCCAGGTCGCGCGGCCGGCGACCGTCGACGATCGTGGCGACCAGCACGCGGCGGTACGGCTCCGAGAGCCGGCCGAGCGCCGCCTCGACCGTGGCGAGCTCGCGGGACAGGTCGCTGCGTCGGTGCTCCTCGTCGTCGGCCACGACGAGGCTCTCGTCGTCGGGGAGCGCGACGACGCGCGAGCGCGGGGACCGGTGCTCGTCCGTCATCCGGTTGCGCATCGACTGGATGACGAAGGCCGTGACGTGGACGCGCGGCCCGCCGCCGCGGCGCCAGAGGCTCAGGAGCGAGGCGATCGCCTCGGCGAGCAGGTCCTCAGGGTCGATCGTCGGGCCGGCGATCCGCCGCGACATCGCCGTCAGCAGGTCCCACCGGCGAGCGAACAGCTCCCCCGCAGCCTCCTGGTCACCCGCGGCGGCCTCCTTGGCCAGCTCGTCGTCGGAACGCTGACGGACGGGCTGGACGGTCGCGTGCGCCACGGAGTCTCCTCGCCGGATGGCCGATCGGGAACGGGCGAGAACGACGTCAAGCACCCCGAGCCGGCCCGTCAGCCATGCTAGGTCGGGTCGACGCGGAGCGCACTCGGAGCGCGGCGCGGCACGCACCTAGTCAGGATGGCCGGCTCACGACCGGTCGAGGACGGCGACCGCCTCGAGGTGGTGGGTGTGCGGGAACAGGTCGAACGCGCGCAGGGAGGTCAGGCGGTAGCCGGCCCGGCCGGCGAGCGCCACGTCCCGGGCGAGGGCGACGGGATCGCAGGCGACGTAGACGATGCGCCGGGGGTCGAGCGCCGTGACCGACTCGACGACGCGCCGGCCGGCGCCCGCGCGCGGCGGGTCGAGGACGACGACGTCGGGCGGCCCCGCGGGCGTCGCGCGCCCGTCGGCGATGGCGCGCGCCACGTCGGCCGCGACGAGGTGCACCCGACGGTGCGCGCGGGCGTTGCGGCGCGCGGCGCGCGCCCCCGGGCCCGGCGCCTCGACGGCGACGACCGAGCCGGTCGGGCCGACCGCGTCCGCGAGCGGCAGCGTGAACAGCCCGGCGCCCGCGTAGAGCTCCAGGACGCGCTCGCCGGGGGCGGGACGGGCCGCGTCGAGCACGGCTCCGGCCAGCAGCGCGGGCGCGCCGCGGTGGACCTGCCAGAACCCGGTCCCCTCGACCTGGAGGTCGTAGGTGCGCCCGGCGACCTCGACGACCTCGTGCACCCGCGTCCGGCCGCGTCGGGGCGTGCCGTCGACGTAGACCGCCACCCCCTCGTCGGGACCGGACGGGGCGACGACGTCGATCCGGGCACCCGGCTCCCAGCGTCGTCCGACGACCTCCGTCGCGAGGACGTCCCGGAGCGCCTCGACGGCGAGCGGCATGTCGGTCAGGGCGAGCAGGTCGTGGCTGCGGTGGCGGTACATCGCCGGCCGGCCGTCGGCGTCCGCGGTCAGCTCGATCCTGGTCCTCGTGCCGAGACCGCCGGTCTCGTCGTCGCCCGGGACGGCCTCGACCGCCGCGCCGCCCGCGGCGTCGATCTCCTCCGCGGTCAGCCCGGCGAACCGCTCGAGCGCCTCGCGCAGGACGCGCGTCTTCCAGGCGCGCTGCGCCGGCAGCGTCGCGTGGGCCAGCTCGCCGCCGCCGACGCCGCCGGGGCCCGCGGCCGGCCACGCGGATGCCACCCGGTCGGGCGAGGGCTCGTGCACCGCGACGGCGTCGCCGCGCCAGAACCTCGCGTCCTCGCCGGCCTCGGTGAGCTCGACGTCGACCAGCTCACCCGGCAGCGCGTGCCGGACGAAGACCACCCGGCCGTCGTGCCGCGCCACGACGTGCCCGCCGTGGGCGGGCGCGCCGACGCGGACCTCGCGCAGGAGCAGGTCGTCCGACGGGGTCGGCTGGATCGGGTCGGCGGGAGATGACGGCACGGGAGAAGTCTCCCTCACGCGCCCGGCTTCCACGGCAGCGCGGGCTCGTCCCAGTGCGAGCCGTCGCCCGCGCGCTCGGCGGAGTCGAGCTGCCACGGCACGGAGGCGACGACCACGCCGGGGGTGAACAGCAGGCGGGACTTCAGCCGCAGCGCGCTCTGGTTGTGCAGGAGCTGCTCCCACCAGTGGCCGACGACGTACTCGGGCACGTAGACGACGACGAGGTCGCGCGGCGAGGACGTGCGCAGCGACTTGACGTACTCCAGGACGGGCCGGGTGATCTCGCGGTAGGGCGAGTCGAGCACCGTGAGCGGCACCGGGATGTCGAGCGCAGCCCAGTCGCGGCGCAGCTCCTCCACGTCACCCGGGTCGACCCCGACCGTGATCGCCTCGAGGCTGGACGGGCGCGTGGCGCGGGCGTAGGCGATCGCCCGCATGGTCGGCTTGTGCACCCGCGAGACGAGGACGACGGCCTTGACGCGGGAGGGCAGCGACCGGGCGGCCGCCGGGTCGTCCAGCGCGAGCTCCTCGCTCACCTGCTCGTAGTGGCGCGAGATGGCGCGCATCATGACGAAGAGCACGGCCATGAGCAGGAGCGTGATCCAGGCGCCGCGGGTGAACTTCGTCAGCAGGACGATGAGCAGCACGAGCGACGTGAGCCCGAACCCGAACGCGTTGACGGCCCGCGAGCGCTCCATCCGCCGCCGGACCGGCGCCTCGACGACGGTGCGCAGCTCGCGCGTCCAGTGCCGCACCATGCCGAGCTGGCTCATCGTGAACGAGATGAACACGCCGACGATGTAGAGCTGGATGAGGCGGGTGACCTGCGCGTCGAAGATCCACACGAGCGCGATCGCCGCGACCGCGAGGGTGATGATGCCGTTGGAGAACGCCAGGCGGTCGCCGCGCGTGTGGAGCTGGCGCGGGAGCAGGCCGTCGCGGGCGAGGATCGACCCGAGCACCGGGAAGCCGTTGAAGGCGGTGTTGGCGGCGAGGACGAGGATGAGCCCGGTCACGGCGGTGACGAGATAGAACATCGGCCGGAAGTCGTGGAACACGGCGGCGGCGATCTGCCCGATGACGGGGTTCTGGGTGTAGTCGACCGGCAGCGGCTGACCGTCGAGCGTCATCTGCTCGTGCGGGTTCTCGGCGTACAGCACGCCGGTCCGGTTCGCCAGGTACAGGATCGAGACGATCATCGCGGCCGAGACGAGGCCGAGCAGCAGGAGCGTCGTGGCGGCGTTGCGCGACTTGGGCCGCCGGAACGCCGGCACGCCGTTGCTGATCGCCTCGACGCCCGTGAGCGCCGCGCAGCCGGAGGAGAACGCGCGGGCCATGAGCATCGCGCCGCCGAGGCCGACGAGCCCCTGCTCGAACCCGGGCTCGGCGACGAGCTCGAACCCGGCGCTCTCGGCGAGGTGGAGGTTCCCGGTGAGCGCCTGGAGGGTTCCGACGACGGCGAGCAGCCCCATCGCGCCCATGAAGCAGTAGACGGGGATGGCCAGCGCGCGGCCGGACTCGCGCACGCCCCGGAGGTTGACGAGCGTGAGCAGGACGATCGCCGCGACCGCGACCGTGCGCTCGTGGCCGTCGAAGACCGGCAGGACGGCCGCGAGGTACTGCGACGCCGTCGAGATCGACACGGCGACCGTGAGCACGTAGTCGACCAGGAGGGCCGAGGCCACCCCGACGCCGGCGCTCGGGCCCAGGTTCGTGGTCGCCACCTCGTAGTCGCCGCCCCCCGAGGGGTAGGCGTGCACCGTCTGGCGGTAGGACGCCACCACCGTGAGGAGGACGACGACGACCGCGGCACCGATCCACGGCGAGAGCACGTAGGACGTGATCCCGGCGATCGAGAGCGTGAGCAGGATCTCGTCCGGGGCGTAGGCGACGGACGAGAGCGCGTCCGATGCGAACACCGGGAGCGCGATGCGCTTCGGCAGAAGCGTGTGGCCGAGCCGGTCGCTGGCCACGGGACGGCCGACCAGCAGACGCTTGGCCCCGTCGAGGAGTGCGGGCACGAGTCGACATGCTAGGCCGCGGGGAGGAAGAGTTGTAGCGTCGCCCCCGTGCACGTCGTCATCATGGGTGCCGGCCGCGTCGGAGTGACGCTGGCCGAGGCGCTCGAGGAGCGGGGCCACTCCCTCGCCATCATCGACTCCAACCCCGAGGCGTTCCGCCGGCTCAAGCCGGACTTCTCGGGTCGCCGGGTCACCGGCCTCGGCTTCGACCGGGACGCGCTGGTCCAGGCGGGCATCGACGAGGCCTACGCCTTCGCCGCCGTCTCGAACGGCGACAACTCCAACATCCTCGCGGCGCGCGTCGTCCGCGAGACGTTCGGCGTCGACAACGTCGTCGCCCGGATCTACGACGCCGGTCGCGCCGAGATGTACACGCGGCTGGGCATCCCGACCGTCGCGACCGTGCGCTGGACGGCCGACCAGATGCTGCGCCGGCTGCTGCCGGCCGGGGAGATGACGGAGTTCACCGACTCCTCCGGCAAGGTCGCGCTCGTCGAGATGATGTTCCACGAGGCCTGGATCGGCACGCCGTACGCGCGCGTCGAGGAGGTCTCCGGCGCCCGCGTCGGCTTCCTCACCCGCTGGGGCCAGGGCGAGCTGCTCCGCCCGGGGGCGGTCGTCCAGGAGAACGACATCGTCCACGTCCTGTGCCCGCCCGACCGGGCCAACCTGGTGCAGCGCACGCTCGCCGCGCCGCCGGCGAAGGAGGAGGCATGAGAGCCGTCATCGCCGGCGCGGGCAGCGTCGGCCGCTCGATCGCCAAGGAGCTGCTCGGCCACGGTCACGAGGTGACGCTGATCGACCGGAACCCGGCCGCGATGCGCGTCGCGAGCGTGACGAAGGCCGACTGGCTGCTCGGGGACGCGTGCGAGATGAGCACGCTCACCGAGGCCCGCCTCGAGGAGTGCGACGTCGTCGTCGCCGCGACCGGGGACGACAAGGCCAACCTCGTCCTCTCGCTCATCGCGCGGACGGAGTTCGCCGTCCCGAAGACGGTCGCCCGCGTCAACAACCCGAAGAACGAGTGGATGTTCGACGAGATGTGGGGCGTCGACGTCCCCGTCTCGACGCCGCGGATCATGACGGCGCTCGTCGAGGAGGCCGTGAGCATCGGCGACCTCGTCAAGCTGTTCGAGCTCCAGGCGTCCGGCGCCGGCATGTACGAGGTGACGCTGCCCGAGCGCTCGCCGCTGGTCGGCGTGCGGGTCGGGGACGTGTCGTGGCCGCAGGACTGCGTGCTGGCGACGATCATTCGGTCGAACCGTCCGATCCCGCCGACCGTGGACGACGTCCTCGAGGGCCGCGACCAGCTCCTGTTCGTGCTCTCCGAGCGTCCGCTCGGCTCGGGGTCCGAGCTCAGCTCGTCGGAGCCGCCGGTCGCGGAGCTCCAGCGCGTGCTCGAGGGCGGACCAGCAGCCACGTCACCCACAGCACCAGCGCCCACATCGGCAGCCCCATGACGAGCCGGGCCGTGCCGAGCCAGGCGACCGAGCCGCCGAGGAACAGCGGCACCTGAACCGCGAGGCGGAGCAGGAACGCCGCGAGCCAGAGCCAGGTCGCGAGCGTGTAGCGGCGCAGCTCGTCCGGCACCTCGCGCCAGGACAGGTCGACGACGTCCGCGAAGCCCTGCGGGGCCGGCTCCGCCGCGGTGGCGACCTCGACGTCGACGACGGGCTCGGCGTCGGTGGCCGCCGCGGAGCCCGCGGCGGCGTCCGCGTCGGCGTTCTCGGCCCGCTCGCGCCGGGTGAGCCCGAGGGAGCCGGCGACCAGCCCGACGACGGGGTAGCGCACCGCGAGCGAGACGGCCATCGCCAGCGCGAACGCCGCGTTGGTGAGCAGGCCCCAGGCGTAGTAGTTCTCCGCCTCGCCCGAGCGCCAGGCCCAGAAGGCGCCGATGGCGACGCCGAGGACTCCCCCGAGCGCGTAGGTCACCGAGCTGCGGCGCAGCAGCCGGGCGAGCACCGCGACGAGGGTGACGGCGAGCGAGCCGACGATCGCCGGCACCAGCTCGCGGGTCGCGACGAACACGACGACGAAGACGAGACCGGGGGCGGTCGACTCGACGAGGCCGCGCCAGCCGCCGACCGCGTCGGCGATCGAGAAGCTGTCCGAGCCGAGGGCGCGCAGGCCCTGGGGCTCGCTCACGCGGCGGTCCGCTTCGGGACGAGCAGCTCGTAGCGCGGGTTGTGGATCGTCAGACGCGGCCCGTCGGGGGCGGAGCCCGCCACCATCCCCTCGGCGAGGAGGCGACGGCCCGGCTCGATCCCGGGGACGGCGCGGCGGCCGGTCCAGCACAGGCGGATCGAGGCGGTCCCGTCGAACAGCTCGGCGCACAGCGACGCCGAGGAGCCGCGCGGCGCGTAGGTCACGGCCCGCAGGACGCCGGCGACGCGGGCGCGCCGGCGCGGCACGAGCGTGCGGATCGGCTCCACCCCGAGGCGGGCGACCCACGACCGCTCCTCCTGGGCGGCGAGCTCGGTGTGCGACGCGAGCAGCCCGGGGCGCTCCTCCCGGGTCTCCCGGGCGTCGGCGCGGACCACGTCAGCGAACCTCGCTGATCTCGGGGCCCCGGGTCAGGATGTCGTCGACGGCGGCCGGCTGGCCGGGCGTCGGGACGGGACGGGTCGCCTGGCCCGGCATCGTGAGGGTGAGCAGCTCGCTCGGCGGGCGCGGCTCGGAGCCGCGGACGACGACGACCTCGGAGAAGTAGCGCTCCATGATGGCGCGCTGGTTCTGGTCGACCAGTGCGGCGCCGCGCAGGATGCCGCGCAGGAACCAGCGCGGGCCGTCGACGCCGAGGAACCGCGCGGGCACGCGGCCGGTCTTGCCCGAGGCGTCCTTGACGGGCAGCAGCGCGAGGAGCTCCGTCCCCCACGGGCCGGGCATCTCCTTGACCTCGCCGCCCTGCGCCGTGATCGACGCGGAGATCTGCGGTCGGATGTCGTCCCAGATGCCGGCGGTGCGGGGCGCCGCGAACACCTGGAGCTGGAGCGTGGACTGGCCGAGGGAGACGTTGGCGGCGATGACGGCCTTCGACGTGCGGTCCAGCTCCATCCGCAGCTGCATGCCCTGGATGCCGGGGATGCGCAGGGCGCCGAGGTCGACGCGTCCGGGGCGCTCGTCGGCGTCGGCGAGGTCCCAGGGACCGCGTCGGGCGGACCCGGCGCTCCCCGCCGCGGGCTCGTCGGCAGCGGTGGCGTCGGCGGCAGCCGTCGTCTCGTCGGTGGCGTCGGGCGCCGACGCGTCGCTCCCGGTCCCGTCGGGGGCGGGTGTCTCGGAGTCGGCGGCGGTCTTGCCGCGCCGCTTGAAGAGGGCCATCAGGAGTCCTTCCCCGTGGTGGTGGCTTGATCGGCGCCGGTCGGGACGGCGTCGTGCCCGCCCGTCGACCCGAAGCCGCCGGCACCGCGCGCGGTGTCCGGCAGCTCGTCGACCACGTCCCAGCCCGCGGTCGCGACGCGCTGGAGGACGAGCTGCGCGATCCGGTCGCCGCGACGCACGGTCACCGGCGTCGTCGAGTCGAGGTTGACGAGGACGACACCGATCTCGCCGCGGTAGTCGGCGTCGATCGTTCCCGGTGCGTTCAGCACCGTGAGGCCAGCGCGGAGCGCGAGGCCGGAGCGTGGGTGGACCAGCCCGACGTAGCCGGGCGGGATCGCGACGGCGACGCCGGTCGGGACCAGCGCGCGCTCGAAGGGCGCCAGCGTCACGTCCGCCGTGCTCACGAGGTCGGCACCGGCGTCGGTGGCGTGGGCGTACCGCGGTGCGGCGGCGTCGGGGTCGAGGAGTCGGATCGGGACGGCAACGACGTCCGCCGGGTTCCCCGGCACCGCGACTCCACTCACCCGTCCACTCTACCCGCGCCGCACCGCCCCGCGCCGGGGCCGGTGGAGGCGACGGAGCGTGGCAGGCTTGGTCCATGCCGTTGCCCGTCGTCTCCCAGGAGGTCTACGTCGAGCGGCAGTCGCCCCCGTTCGGGGTGTGGCTCCTCGCCCCGTTCGCCGGCCTCCTGACCGCCCTCGTGGTGCTCCCGCTGTCCCTGGCGGCGGCGGTCGCGCTGTTCGCCGTGGTGTCCGTGACGATCGCGCTCCTGCTGCTGCGCTCCTCGAGCCGGATCGTCGTGACCGACGGCACCGATCCCGGCCTGCGGGCCGGCCCCGCGTATCTCGAGGCGTGGCACATCGGTGACGTCGTGCCGCTCGACCGCGACCAGACGCGCGACGTCCTGGGCCCCGGGGCGAACGCGCTCGCCTACCTGGCGCACCGCGGCTGGATCTCGACGGCCGTGCGCGTTGAGGTGCGCGACGTCGAGGACCCGACGCCGTACTGGGTGGTCTCGACGCGTCGCCCGCTCGAGCTGGCGTCGGCGCTCGACGCCGTCCGCCCGCCCCTCGCCGACTGAGCCCCGCCGCGTCGGGCTCGACCACCCCGCGGTCACCCCGAGAACGGACGCGCCCCCGCCCTCATCGAGTGAGGGCGGGGGCGCGTCGTTCCGGATCCGGACGGATCCGAGGATCTGCTCAGGCGGCGCACTCCGAGCACACCGGACCGAGGTCGTCGGTGAACGCGAGCTGCGAGCGGTGGTGGACGAGGAAGCATCGGGTGCAGGTGAACTCGTCGGCCTGGCGCGGAAGCACCCGGACCGAGAGCTCCTCACCGGACAGGTCGGCACCGGGCAGCTCGAATCCTTCGGCCGCCTCCGTCTCGTCCTCGTCCACGACGGCCGAGGTCTTCTCGGCGCGACGGGCCTTGAGCTCCTCGAGCGAGTCCTCGTTCAGCTCGTCGTCTGTCTTGCGGGGGGCGTCGTAGTCGGTCGCCATGGGGGGCGTCACACTCCGTCTTCGAGGGGGCGGGTCTTGACCCGTCCGCGTTGGGGGCACCGACCGGACGGTGGCGTTGCGGCTCGGCAGCGGCCACGGACGCGGGGAGATTGTGCACCATCCCGAGCCGGAATGCACCTCCGACTCTCCGAGGTCCGTCGCGCCGTGCCGACCACGCCCCGTCCGGGTGGTCTCACGGCTGCCAACACCGCGTCCGGGTCGGGCATTCCCGCCCCGGCCGGCGCCGGGACGAGGCGCGCGTCACACCCCGCGAGACAGGCCGGCGGCCTCCGCCAGCGCGGCGTCGAGCGGTGCTCGCGCCGCCATCGTGACGCGTCGCCCGTCGACCCCGAGCGGGTAGTGGTGAACGACGCCGCCCGCCTCCCGGACCACCAGCTCCGCCGCCGCGACGTCCCACGGGTTGAGCCCGCGCTCGAGGTGCGCGTCGAGCCGGCCCGCGGCCACGTCGCACAGGTCGAGCGCCCCCGCCCCGGCCCGGCGCAGGTCCCTGATCCGGGGCAGCAGCCGGGCCACGAGGTCGCCCTGCTCGGCGCGCACGCCCGCGTCGTAGGAGAAGCCGGTCCCGAGCAGCGTCCCCGCCAGCTCGGGTGGCTCACCCATGACGAGCCGGCGCCCGTCCAGCTCGGCGCCGAGCCCGGCCGCCGCGCGGTAGGTGGTCCCCAGCTCCGGGGCGTGCACGCAGCCAGCGATCGGACGCCAGGCCTCGACGTCGGCGGGGTCGCCCAGCACCGCGGCGACGCTCACGGCGTACTCGCGCCGCCCGTAGAGGTAGTTGACGGTGCCGTCGATCGGGTCGACGACCCAGGTGATCCCGCTGCTGCCGGCGGTCCGTGCGCCCTCCTCGCCGAGCAGCCCGTCGTCCGGGCGTGCGAGCCGCAGCAGCTCGGCGACCCGCGCCTCGGCCGCGAGGTCGGCGCGGGTCACGACGTCGGTCGCGCTCGACTTCGTCGCCGCCACCTCGACCGCCTCCTCCCGCATCGAGCGGACGAGGGCGCCGACCTCGCGCGCCACCCGCTCGGCGAGGTCGCGCAGCTCGAGGAGGAGCCGGGCGTCGGGAAGGGTGAACGGGGGCGTCGGACGCTGGTGGTCGGTCACGCTCACCAGCCTAGGCAGTCCGACCGGGCAACCCACCGAGCCAAATGCGGGGCCACCGGCCGGGGCGGTGGCACTCTGGTGGCCAGGAGGTCCCATGCGTGAGCTCGCGCTCGAAAGCCTGCACGCCGACGGCGAGCACCTCGTCCTCGTCGACTCCGGCGGGCAGCAGTACCGTCTCGCGATCGACGACGCGTTGCGCTCCGCCGTCCGCTCCGACCGCCCGTACCTCGAGGCGATCCGCGCCGGCGCGCGCTCCGCGCTGCCGCCGCGCGACATCCAGGCCCGCCTGCGCGCCGGGGAGTCCGTCGAGTCCGTCGCCGCGGCGGCCGGCCTGCCGACGTCGGCGATCGAGCGGTACGAGAGCCCGGTGCTCGCCGAGCGCGCGTGGATCGTCGAGCAGACCCAGAAGCTCGCCATCGGTCACGAGGTCGGCGCACCGACGCTGGGCGACCTCGTCGTCGACCGGCTCGCCGCGCGCGGCGACACCGCACCGATCACCTGGGACGCCCGCCGCACGCCGGGGGCGCCGTGGGAGGTGAGCGTCGCGTTCGGACCGGGCGGCGACCAGGTGGCGACCTGGCAGGTCGACCTGCAGGCGCGCTCCCTCACGGCGCTCGACTCGCGCAGCCGGCTCCTGTCGGAGACGGACCTGACCGATCGACGCGCCCGCGCCCCGTTCGACCTGGAGGCGGAGGACTCCCGCCGCGGCGCGGACCTGCTCATCCGCGACTCGCGCGAGCACGCCCGGCCCGACGCGGCCGCCGGCTCGGCCGCCGCGACCGGGACGACGGCTCCGGCCGCTGCGCCTGACGACGCCGCCGACCCGAGCGCCGAGCGCCAGCCGACCGGGAAGGCGTCAGCGACGGACTCCCTGCTCGAGCGGCTCGGTCGGGCGCGCGGTCGTCGCGCCGCCCCGCCGTCGCCGACGGACGAGGCGCAGGACGCGGCACCGGCCGAGCCGGAGCGCGAGTCCCAGGACGGACTGTTCCCCGTCGCCCCGGTCCTGCGGCTGCGTCGCGAGGAGCACGAGCAGCCGGCCGTCGAGGGGGCTGCCGAGTCCGACGAGTCGACCGGCGGCGCGGGCGTGGAGCCCGCGGCGGCCGGGTCTGCGGCGAGCGAGGACGGGACGGCGCAGGAGACCGGCGAGGAGGCGGCCCAGCCCGAGAAGCCGCGCTCACGCTCGCGCTCCCGCCGGGCCTCCGTCCCGACGTGGGACGAGATCGTCTTCGGCTCGCGCGGCGACTGACCACCCGGCCCGTCCAGCACTCCGATATCGGGGTGGCCTCGATCGCGATAGGCGATCGGAGTCACCCCAGTGTCGGTGGCCGTCAGCCGACGGCCACGAGCAGCGGGATCTCCACCTCGTCGGGCGTGAGCGAACCGTGCATCCCGACGAGCGTGAGCGACGCCGGGGTCTGGGTCCGGGAGTCCTGCACCGCGACCGTCCCGCGGGCGGCCACCACGACGTCGCCGACGAGCCCGGCGTTGCGAGGCTCGACGAGCCCGAACAGCCCGCCGGCGATCGCCTCCTCGCCTGGCAGCACCCAGGCGGCGTCGCCGAGCAGGTCCGACCAGCGGGCCGTGACGTCGGCGACGTCCTCGGCCCGGTCCAGGTGCAGGTGCAGCGCGCGCGGCTCCCCCGCGACCAGGGCGACGCCCTCGCGCAGCGCCGGCGAGTGCGCGACGTCGATCCGCTCGGTCACGTCCACCATCCCGTGGTCGGCCGTGAGCACGAGCGGGGTGCCGGCCGGCAGGCGACGCAGGAGCGTCGTCACCGCGGCGTCGAGCGCCTCGAGCTCGTCGCCCCACGCCGCGCTGCCCCAGCCCTCGTGGTGCCCGACGGAGTCGAGGCCGCCCCAGTAGAGGTAGACGAGCCCCGGTGAGCGCAGCGCGCGCCGCGCCTCCTCGACGGCCCGGTCGAGCGTGTCGGCGGCGACGAACGCGGAGCCGCGCAGCGCCGCCCGGGTCAGGCCCGAGCCGGCGAACCGCGCCTTGCCCAGCGTCGTCGTCGCGATCCCGGCCCGGCCGAGGAGCTCGAACACCGTCGGGTGCGGCTGCCACAGCGCCGGCTCCGGCCCCGGCACGCCGGCCGCGTTCGCCCACTGGACGAGCCCGATGAGCTCGGTGCCGCCGCGCGGACCCTGCCGCGGGTCGCGCACGGAGTAGCCGAGCAGCCCCGTCTCCCCCGGCGTCCGGCCCGTGCCGAACGAGGCGAGCGAGGCGGCGGTCGTCGTCGGGTAGCCGGCGCTGCCGACGCGCTCGCCCTCGTTCAGCAGGCCGCGCAGCGTCGGCGCGTGGCCGGAGCGCGCGGCGAGCTGCCGCGCGCCCAGACCGTCGACGAGGACGACGACGGCGCGGTCGGCGCTCGGCAGCGCGAGCCCGGCGCTCGGCAGGTCGGGCGCGTCGAGACCGACCGCGCGGGCGACGTCGGGCAGCACACCGCGCAGCGAGCGCGGCCCGGGCAGGACGAGGCCGGGCGGGGGGACGAGGGCTGGCGATCCGGGGTGCGTCACGAGCGCGCCGTCGCGCCCGACAGCGCCCGCGCGAACGCGAGGGCCGAGAGGAGGGCCGACTCGCCCTCGGCGTCCGCGCTCACGCGCAGGACGAGGTCGTCCGACGTGGCCGACCCGGTGAAGCCGTGGTCGGCCTCGCACTGCGGGTCGGAGCAGCCGGCCGGTTCGAGGTCGAGCCGCTGCACGGCGCCCCAGCCGAGCGCGATCGTGAGGTCGCGGCGGCGCATCTGGCCGACGTCCTCGGGGTTGGACACGCCGTGCGTCACGACGACGGAGCGGATCTCACCGAGCGGCACGGCCTCCGTGCTCGCCATGGCGGTCGGCACGTCGTCGACGAGGTGGTCGTCGACGTGGGCGACGATGAGGCGCGACGGGGTGAGGACGGCCGCGGTGAGGTGGCGCCGGATCCCGGCCTGGTCGAACGTGGTCTCCGGCTGGAGCAGGTGGGCCACGACCGACTCCCCCGCGATCGCGAGGTCGAGCACGGAGGCGATGAGGTCCGGGAAGTAGCCGCCGCGGCGCAGGTCCTTGGCGAGGGACGCGGCGGAGTCGTTGCGTGACACGGCGAACATCCTCCCACCTCCGGGCGTCAGCGCACGGCGGGCCGCAGGGCGCGACGACCGCCGTCGGGACGGATCTGCGGCGCGACGCTCACCCGCGCCGAGAGCACGAGGATGCCCTCCTCCGTCGCCAGGGCTGGGGTGAGCTCCAGCGCGCGTAGCTGCGGGATGGCCTCGATCGCCTCGGCCACCCGCGCGATGACGTCCTCCAGCGGCTCGAGGTCGGGCTCGCTCTCCAGCCGGTCGGCCAGCCGCGAGAGCAGTCTCGGCGCCGCCCGGATCCCCCGGACGAGCCGGTGCACGTCTCCCGAGCGCAGCGGCGGCAGGGCGTAGGTCGCGTCCTCGAGCAGCTCCGTCGCGTCGCCGGCGAGGCCGAACGACACGACCGGTCCGACGACCGCGTCGTCCCAGCCCCGCACCACGCAGGCGACGCCGAGCGGCGCCATCGCCTGGAGCTCGACGGGGCCGCTGCCGCCCTGCCGCAGCCGCACGGTGCGCAGGGCGTCGACCAGCTCCAGGGGCCGGGTGATGTCGAGCCGCACGCCGCCGATGTCGCGCCGGCGCAGGACGGGGTCGATCGACCGCACGGCGACCGGCCAGCCGATCTCGCGCGCCAGCGTGACGGCCTGACGCGTCGAGTGCACGCGGTAGGACGGCAGCATCGTGATGCCGAGCGCCGCGAGGAACTCGCGCGTCGGCTCGGACGCGAGGTCGCTCCCCTCGGGGTGCTCGCGCAGCGTCTCCTCGACGATCTCCCGGGCGCGACGCAGGTCGACGCCCTCGGGCTCGACGAGCGAGCCGGGGTCCTGCCGGCGCCACGTCGCGTAGCGCAGCGCGAGCGTGAGCGCGGCGACCGCCTCCTCGACCGACGGGTAGGACGGGACGACCGGCTGGCGGGTCCCGAGGGGCTCGGCCGGTGGCGCGGGCGCGGCGACGTCGGTCACGGCGAGCTCGGGGGTCCAGCCGTGCAGCCCCGGCACGACGGCCAGCACGGGCCGCCCCGTCCGGGTCAGTCCCGTCAGCTCCCGCAGGATGGCCGGGTCGCGCTCGCCGAGCAGGTCGACGTGGATGACGAGCGCCACGTCCCACTCCCGCGCGGCGAGCAGCTCGACGGCCGCGGCGACCGCGGGCGCGCCGCCGCGCGCGTCGTAGCTCGCGAGGACGGGATCGGCGTCGACGCCGGTGAGCTGACCGGCCGCCAGGCCGACCAGGGCCGCCGAGCTGCCGAGGACCGCGACCCGGCTCCCCCGGGGCAGCGGCGTCGCGGCGAGGAGCGCGACGGCGTCGATCATCGCCGGCATCGTCGGCGCGACGAGGACCCCCGCCGCGAGCATCGCCTCCTGCAGCGCGGCCCGGCCGAGCCCGCCCTCCTCGCGCTGGGAGGCGCCGACGACCGCGACCACCGGCACGCGGGAGCTGACCCGACCGGCGACCCGGGCGAACTTGCGCGGGTTGCCGAGCGACTCCAGGTACATCCCGACGGCGCGCACGTCGGGCAGGTCGCTCGCGTACTGCAGGAGGTCGTTGCCCGAGACGTCGGCGCGGTGGCCGGCGGAGACGTACGTGGCGACGCCGATCCCGCTCGCCGCCGTCGCGGCGAGGAGCTGCGCCGACAGCGCGGCCGACTGGCTGAACAGGGCGACCGGGCCGGGCGGCGGACCCGGGTCGGCGAGCGTGGCGTTGACCGTGGCGACGACCGGGTCGTCGCGTCCGGCGTCGCCCTCGACGGCGCCGTCGGGTCCGGCGCCGTCGGGTCCGGCGTCCACCGGTCGCAGGACGAGGCCGTAGGAGCGCGGCCCGACGATCCGCAGCCCGCCCTCCCGGGCGGCCGCGACCAGCTCGGCCTGCGTCGGCGCGCCCTCGCGGTCGAACCCCGAGCCGAGCACGACGACGCCACGCACCCCGACGGCCGCCAGCCGCGGCAGCAGGCCGAGCATCGCCTCGGGCGCGGTGGCGGCGTAGGCGAGGGTGGCGGTCGGCGCCGCGTCGAGATCGGGGAGCCACGGGTGCCCGTGCTCGGCCGCGACGGCCCGGAGCGGACTCCCGACGCACGTGACGTCGGTCCGCGCCGCGAGGTTCGCCGCGATCCGCTGGGCGAGGTTCGCCTGCCCGTCCTCCTCGGTCCCGGCGACGACGAGGATGCCGGCCGGTGCGAGCAGGGCGCGCATCGACGCCGCGTCCGTCCGCTGCTCGCGGCTGGCGACGACGTCGAGCGAGCGCTGCGTCGGGTCGATCCGGAACTCGAGCGAGATGACGCCGTCCTCGTAGCGCTGCCGGACGTCGTAGCCGGCGTCGGAGAACACGCGGATCATCCGCGCGTTGGCCGGCAGCGTGTCGGCGACGAACCGGTCGATGCCGCGCTCGCGGGCGGCGGCGGCCAGGTGCTCGAGCAGGACCGAGCCGAGCCCGCGGCCCTGGTGCACGTCCGAGACGTTGAACGCCACCTCGGCGGTCCCGGCGTCGACCCGGTCGTACCGGCCGACGGCGACGATCCGGTCGCCCGACAGCATGACGAGCGCGACCCGGTCGGCGTGGTCGACCGTGACGAGCCGGCGCAGGTCCTTCGGCGGCAGCGTGCGCAGCGGCGCGAAGAACCGGAAGTAGGTCGACTCCTCGCTCTGCGCCTCGTGGAAGGCCTGGAGCGCGTCAGCGTCGCTCGGGAGGATCGGGCGGATCCGCATGGTCGAGCCGTCGCGCAGCAGGACGTCGGCCTCCCAGTGCGCCGGGTAGGGCGCGGGAGCTGGTGCGCGACCGGGCGCGACGGCGTCCTCGGGCTCCATGGGGCTCACCATATCGGCGCACCCGGCGAGCCGTCCCGGGAGTGCGCCCCGGGTGAGCGATCATGTCCCAATGGCTTCTCGCAGCACGCCCGCGCGCGGTACGGGTGACCGCGGTATCGGTGACGTCGTCGACATCGACGTCACCTCGGAGATGCAGGGCTCGTTCCTCGAGTACGCGTACTCCGTCATCTACGCCCGCGCCCTCCCCGACGCCCGGGACGGCCTCAAGCCCGTCCAGCGCCGCATCCTCTTCCAGATGGCGGAGATGGGCCTGCGCCCCGACCGCGGCCACGTGAAGTCGGCGCGCGTCGTCGGCGAGGTCATGGGCAAGCTGCACCCGCACGGCGACACGGCGATCTACGACGCGCTCGTCCGGATGGCGCAGCCGTTCTCGCTGCGCCTGCCGCTCGTCGACGGCCACGGCAACTTCGGCTCGCTCGACGACGGCCCGGCCGCGCCGCGCTACACCGAGGCACGCCTGGCCCCCGCGGCGATGGTGATGACGGCGGGGCTCGACGAGGACGTCGTCGACATGGTGCCGAACTACGACAACCAGTTCATGCAGCCGTCCGTGCTGCCCTCGGCCCTGCCGAACCTCCTCGTCAACGGCGCCTCGGGCATCGCGGTCGGCATGGCGACGAACATGCCGCCGCACAACCTCGTCGAGGTCGTCGCCGCCGCGCGGCACCTCGTGGCGAACCCGGACGCCGACCTCGACGCGCTCATGCGGTTCGTCCCCGGCCCCGACCTGCCCGGCGGCGGCAAGATCATCGGGCTCGACGGCATCCGCGAGGCCTACGAGACGGGTCGCGGCACGTTCCGCACCCGCGCGACGACGCGGATCGAGAACATCACGGCCCGGCGCAAGGGCATCGTCGTCACCGAGCTGCCCTACCTCGTGGGGCCGGAGAAGGCGAAGGCGAAGATCGCCGACGTCGTGCGGGCGAAGAAGGTCCAGGGCGTCGCCGACGTCGTCGACCTGTCCGACCGCAAGAAGGGCATGCGGCTCGTCATCGAGGTCAAGACCGGGTTCAACCCGGAGGCCGTGCTGGAACAGCTCTTCCGCGCGACGCCGCTGGAGGAGTCGTTCGGGATCAACAACGTCGCCCTCGTCGACGGGCAGCCGCGCACGCTCGGGCTGCGCGAGCTGCTGCGCGTCTACGTCGGCCACCGCCTCGAGGTGACGACGCGCCGGACGCGCTACCGCCTCCGCAAGCGGCAGGAGCGACTCCACCTCGTGCGAGGTCTCCTCATCGCGATCGCGGACATCGACGAGGTCATCGCCGTCATCCGCTCCTCCGACGACGCGGCGGCCGCGCGGACCCGCCTCATGGCGATCTTCGACCTCAGCCAGGCGCAGGCCGACTACATCCTCGAGCTGCAGCTGCGCCGGCTCACGAGGTTCTCGACCATCGAGCTGGAGAAGGAGCAGGGCGAGCTCGAGCGGCAGATCGCCGAGCTCGAGGAGATCCTCGGCGACGACGCCGTGCTGCGCCGGGTCGTCTCGGAGGAGCTGGCGGAGGTCGCGGCGGCCCACGGGACGCCGCGCCGCACCGTGCTGCTGGAGTCGGCCGGGTCGGCCGCGGTCTCCGGGGCGGCGGCGGCCGGGCTGCCGACGGGTCGGGGCGCGCGCTCCGGCGCCGGTGCCGTGCCGCTCGAGATCGCGGACACCCCGACGTCGGTCCTGCTGTCGGCGACGGGCCTGCTCGCGCGGACGGCCGAGGACAGCCCGGTCCCCCGGTCGGGCGCGCGCTCGCGGCACGATGCGCTCGCGTCCGTCGTCCCGACGACCGCCCGGGCGACGCTCGGGGCCGTGACGTCGGCCGGCCGGATCGTCGAGCTCTCGGCGCTCGACGCCCCGACGCTGCCGCCGACCGACGGTCCGCCGAGCCTCGCGGGCGGCGTGCCGGTGACGGAGCTGGTGACGCTGGAGCCCGGCGAGCGCGTCGTCGCCGTCACCGCGATCGAGACCGACTCCCCGGTCCTCGCGCTGGCGACCGCGCAGGGCGTCATCAAGCGCGTCGCGCCGGGCGACCGGCCCGTGCGCGGTGAGGCGTGGTCCTGCATCTCGCTGGCCGACGGGGACGTCGTCGTCGGCGCGGTCCCGGCGAGCGACGACGACGAGATCGTGCTGGTCAGCTCCGGCGCGCAGCTCCTCCACTTCCCCGCCGCCGCGGTGCGGCCGCAGGGACGCTCGGCGGGCGGCATGGCGGGCATCCGGCTCGGCGAGGGCGAGCGGGTCATCCACCTCGGCGTCGTCGGCGCCGGACGCGCGGAGGACGCCGTCGTCGTGACGATCGCCTCCAGCACCGGCGCCCTGCCCGGCATGGCCGAGGGCAGCGTCAAGGTGAGTCCGTTCGCGCTCTACCCCGGGAAGGGGCGCGGCACGGGCGGCGTGCGGGCCCAGCGGCTGCTGCGCGGCGAGGACGAGCTCGTGCTCGCGTGGGTCGGGCCGCACCCGGCGCGTGCCGTCGGTGCCGGTGGCCAGGCGATCGAGCTGCCCGACCTCGACGAGCGGCGCGACGGGTCGGGTCGTCCGCTCACCCACCCCGTGACGGCGATCGGCTGACGCCCGCGGCGCGCGCCGGTCAGGCCCGTCGGGCCCAGGCTGGTCGGGCCAGCGCCCGGCGCCGGTCCCGTCGACCACCGGGACGGGCGGGCTCGGCTCAGGCGAGCGTGCGAGCCCAGAGGGTCGACCCGCGGGTCGCCTCGAAGCCGAGCTGGCCGTAGAGCGTGCTCTCGGCGTCGTCGAGCGCGGAGTCGACGCCGAGGCAGGCGTACTCCATCCCGGCGTCCCGGTACGCGCGCATGGCGGCGACCAGCAGGGCCGTCGCCACCCGGCGGCCGCGGTACTCCCGGCGCACCCCCAGCAGGTCGGTGTAGCCGCTCGTGTAGCCCAGCGCCGGCCAGTCCTGCTCGTAGCGACCCGACAGCAGGTAGCCGGCGATCGGGGTCCGGTCGGTCGAGCGGTCCATGACGAGGAAGCTCCACTCGGGCACCACGTTCGCGATGCCCTCGCGCCAGGACTCGACGGACGCACCGCCCGCGCCGGCCCCGGCCGCGTCGCCGAACGACTCGTTGTGCGCGAGCCGGACCTGCTCGTCCAGCTCCGAGCGCCACGGCTCCAGCGTGAGCGGGGTGCGCAGGGCGACGTCGGGCAGCGGCTGCGACAGGTCGCGGCGCAGCTCCGTGAACCGGCGCTGCGCCGTGAAGCCCTCCTCCTCGAGCATCGCCACCTGGTCGCCCATGCCGTCCTCGACGTAGGTCGTCACGGTGACCAGCTCGCCGACGAGAGCGCGCGCCCTGGCGAGCTGCCAGCCGAGGATGACGCTGCCGATCCCGCGGCGGCGCAGCGAGGGGTCGACCCCGCCGCCGATGACGGCGCTGCGCCCGTCGCCGGCGCGGCGCACCCGGCCGTAGGCGAGCGCGCGGCCCGCCTCGTCGAACCCGGCGATCGTGCCGTCGGCGAGGTCGGCGTCGGACGCCTCGAAGACGTCGCCGGCCAGCTCGTCGGTGCTCGTGCGGTAGGGCGGGTCATCGAACCGCTCGCAGCGCGCGACGAGGTCCGACAGCTCCGCGAGGTCCTCCGCCCGCAGCGGTCGCCAGGTGAGCCCGGCCAGCCCATCGAGGGCCTCGGCACCGTCCGGCCGGGTCCTCGCGCCCCCTGGCTCGGGCGCGCCGGGAACCGGCGCCTCGGGGGCGGGAGTCATGCCACGAGGGTACGCGAGGTGGGCGGGGGTGCCGACCGGGTCACGGCCGCCCTCTCAGGCGTCGATCCGGGTGGGGTCGAGGTCGTCGGCACCGGCGATGATGAAGTCCTTGCGCGGCGCCACCTCGTTGCCCATGAGCAGCTCGAACACCGTCTCGGCCGCCGCCGCGTCGCTCATCCGGACGCGCCGCAGGGTCCGGTGCTCGGGGTCCATCGTGGTCTCCGCGAGCTGGTCGGCGTCCATCTCACCGAGGCCCTTGTACCGCTGGATCGGCTCCTTGTACCGCTTGCCGCTCCGGGCCAGCCGCGCGAGCTGCTGGGTCAGCTCCTTCTCGGAGTAGGTGTAGATCGTCTCGCCCGGCTTGCCCCCCGAGCCGACGACCTCGACCCGGTGCAGCGGCGGCACCGCGGCGTAGACGCGACCGGCCTCGATGAGCGGGCGCATGTAGCGGAAGAACAGGGTGAGCAGGAGCGTGCGGATGTGGGCGCCGTCGACGTCGGCGTCCGTCATGAGCACGATCCGGCCGTACCGCGCGGCCTCGAGGTCGAAGCTGCGTCCCGAGCCGGCGCCGATGACCTGGATGATCGCCGCGCACTCGGCGTTCCCGAGCATGTCGGCCAGCGAGGCCTTCTGAACGTTGAGGATCTTGCCCCGGATCGGCAGGAGCGCCTGGAACTCGCTGTCCCGCGCGTCCTTGGCCGTGCCGAGCGCCGAGTCCCCCTCGACGATGAACAGCTCCGACGACCCGACGTCGTCCGTGCGGCAGTCCGCGAGCTTCTGCGGGAGCGAGGAGGACTCCAGCGCGCTCTTGCGCCGCGAGATCTCCTTCTGGGTGCGGGCCGAGACGCGGGCCCGCATCTCGTCGACCACCTTCTCCAGCAGCGAGGCGGCCTGCGCCTTGGTGGCGCGCGCGCTCGACTCCAGGAGCCCGCCCAGCTCGGTCTCGACGACCTTCGACACCACCTGGCGCACCGGGGCGGTCCCGAGCACCTCCTTGGTCTGGCCCTCGAACTGCGGCTCGGGGAAACGGACCATGACGACGGCCGTGAGGCCGGCCATGACGTCGTCCTTCTCGACCTTCTCCTTGCCGTTCTTGCCGGTGAGCTTGAGCCGGCGGGCGTTCGCCTCGATCTGCTTGCGCAGCACCTTGAGCAGCGCCTGCTCGAAGCCGGCCAGGTGCGTGCCGCCCTTCGGCGTCGCGATGATGTTGACGAAGGTGCGCACCTCCGTCTCGTACCCGCTCCCCCAGCGCAGCGCGATGTCGACCTCGCACGTGCGCTCGACCTCGGTCGCCACGAGGTGGCCCTTGCCGTCGAGCTGCTGGACGGTCTCGGTGAACGTGCCCTCGCCGCGCAGCAGCCACACGTCGGTGACCGAGGGGTCAGCCGGCGCGAGGAACTCGACGAAGTCCTTCGTCCCGCCGTCGTACTTGAAGCTCTCCTGGACCGGTCCATCGGCACCGGGCGTCCCGGGCAGCCGCCGCTCGTCGCGGACGACGATCTCGAGACCGGGAACGAGGAAGGCCGTCTGGCGCGCGCGGGTGATGAGCTCGTCGTAGGAGAACGTGGCCGAGAGAGGGAAGATCTGGCGGTCGGCCCAGTACCGGATCCGCGTGCCGGTGACGCCGCGCCGGACCTTGCCGACGACGGCGAGCTCGCTGTGGTCGGTGAACGGGGCGAAGGGCGAGTCCGGCCCGGGGCTGCCGCCGGCGTCGTCGAACATCCCGGGCTCGCCGCGCCGGAACGTCATCCGGTAGGTCTTGCCGCCGCGGTCGACCTCGACGTCCAGCCGCGAGGACAGCGCGTTGACGACGGACGCGCCGACTCCGTGCAGGCCGCCCGAGGAGCCGTAGGAGCTGCCGCCGAACTTCCCGCCGGCGTGGAGCTTGGTGAAGACGACCTCGACGCCGGACAGCCCCAGTTTCTCGACCGTGTCGACCGGGATGCCGCGCGCGTGGTCGATCACCTCGACGGAGGAGTCCGGGTGGAGCACGATCTCGATGAGCTCGCCGTGCCCGGCGAGGGCCTCGTCGACCGAGTTGTCGATGATCTCCCACAGGCAGTGCATGAGACCGCGCGAGTCCGTCGACCCGATGTACATCCCGGGCCGCTTGCGCACGGCCTCGAGACCCTCGAGGACGGACAGGTGCCGTGCGGTGTACGAAGACTCGGTGGTCGTGGTCACGCTCGGAATGGTAGGCGCGAGGTCCGACATCTCCGCGCAAGGCGCGCCCCGCCGCCCGGTTGCTACGCGGTCAGCGAACCGCCGCGGCATTTGTCCGAGCCGGATGGTTCCATGGAGAGGTGACAACAGCTACTGCCGACCAGCTCACCGCCTCCGACCGCTGCGACCGCTGCGGGGCCCAGGCCTACGTGCGGGTCACGCTCGAGTCGGGCCAGCTCTTCTTCTGCGCCCACCACGGGCGTGCGCTCACCCCGCAGCTCGAGTCCGTCGCCGTCGAGATCCACGACGAGTCGGACCGCCTTCTCGCGTCCTCCTCCGCGTCCGACTCGCGCTGAGCACCCCCGCGATGTCCGAGGACGAGGCCGGCCCGCGACTGCGGCTCGGCGTCGTCCCCGGCGTCAACCCCGGCCGCTGGGCCGACACCTGGCGCGGCCGCCACCGCGACGTCCCGCTCGACCTCCTGCCGCTCGACGCGGCGCGCGCCGAGGACGCGCTGCTCGCCGGCGAGGTGGACGCGGCCTTCCTCCGCCTCCCGCTGCGCTCCCCCGACCTGGTCCGGATCCCGCTGTGGACCGAGGAGACGGTCGTCGCGATGTCCCGGGAGAGCGAGCTCACGCTCCTCGACTCCCTTGCCCCGACGGACCTGGTCGGGGAGACCCTCGTCGTGCCCGTCGACGACGTCCTGCACTGGGCCGACGCGCCCGGCGAGCCCTTCGCGGGGCTGCGCCCGCTGACGACGGCCGACGCCCTCGACCTCGTGGCGCACGAGGCGGGGGTCTGCGTGCTGCCCAAGGCGATCGCGCGCGAGCTGCACAGGCGAGACGTGGAGCTGCGGCCGCTGGTGGCCGACGCGGCGTCCGGCGACGACGGCCCCGCGGTCCCGGCCTCCCAGATCGCGCTGGCGTGGCTCCCGCTCGAGACGGGCGAGCCGGCCGCGCTGGTCGAGCAGCTCATCGGCATCGTTCGGGGGCGCACCGTGAACTCCACCCGCGGGAAGACCCCGGCGCCGTCGACGTCGACCGGATCGCAGCAGCAGCGCACACCGGCCCGCACGGCACGCCCCCGACTCGCCTCGGCGCGCGGCCGCCAGCCCGGCCGCCGCAAGCGCTGAGACCGACCACACGATGACCGCACCGACGCGGTTCGCCGTGGAGGCGACCCTGGCCGAGATCCGCGCTGCGGGCGCGGGCAGCTACGAGTCCGTGCGGCCGCTCGACGGCGGGATGCAGGGCGGTGCGTGGCTCGTCACGGACGAGCGCGGCAGCCACGCGGTCCTCAAGCGGGCCAACGACGACGCGACGGCCGCGCGGATGATCGCGGCCGAACCCGCCGTGGCCCGTGCGGTCGCGGCCGGCTACCCCACTCCCCCGTGGCGCGCGGCGGGGATGACGCCGTCGGGCACCGGGTACGTGATCATGGAGCGCGCGCCAGGCGCGCCAGTCGAGCGTCTGACCGCCCCGGTCGCAGAGCGCCTGATCCGAACGGTGGAGCTCCAGGGGAACGTGGACCCGCTCCCTGGCCGCAACTGGTCGGACCACGTCGGTTCCTGGTACTCCGAGCGCGTTGGCCCCTCTCTTGCCCGCGTTCGCGCACTGGGTCCGGGCGGGGCACGGCTAGCGGCCGCGTGCGCGGCGGTGCAGGCTCTCGTCGGGCAGCCACGGCTGCGGCGAGCGGACCTCGTTCACGGCGACCTGCGCCTGGCCAACGTGCTGTTCGAGCGCGGGCACGTGTCCGGCGTCGTCGATGTCGAGGCACTGGGAAGCGGGTCGCGTGCGTTCGACTACGCGACGGTGCTGGACAGCCCCGACGCCGAGGACGACGCGCTGGAGCTCGTGGTGGAGGCCGGGAGCGAGGTCGACGGCGCCGATGCGCTCCTGTCCTGCGCCGTGCTCGTGTTCCTCGACCTCGCTCTGTTCGTTGCCGACGTCCCCACCCCGGTGATCACGGCCGACGCCCGCGCGGCCGACCTGGCGGCTCGCCTGGGCCTTGTCCGCCGCCTGGCCCGATAGAGACGCGGACGCCGAGTGCGGGGGGCCAGACACGTCGTCCGTGTCTGGCCCCCCGCACTCGGCGTTCTGTCGTGGGTGGCTCAGTCGAGGTAGTCGCGCAGGACCTGGCTGCGGGAGGGGTGACGCAGCTTCGACATCGTCTTGGACTCGATCTGTCGGATCCGCTCGCGCGTGACGCCGTAGACCTTCCCGATCTCGTCGAGCGTCTTCGGCTGTCCGTCGGTGAGGCCGAACCGCATCGAGACGACGCCGGACTCCCGCTCGCTCAGGGTGTCGAGCACCGCGTGGAGCTGCTCCTGCAGGAGCGTGAAGCTGACGGCGTCGGCCGGGACGATGGCCTCGGAGTCCTCGATGAGGTCACCGAACTCGCTGTCCCCGTCCTCGCCGAGGGGGGTGTGGAGCGAGATGGGCTCGCGGCCGTACTTCTGGACCTCGACGACCTTCTCGGGCGTCATGTCCAGCTCCTTGGCCAGCTCCTCCGGCGTGGGCTCGCGGCCCAGGTCCTGGAGCATCTGCCGCTGGACGCGGGCGAGCTTGTTGATGACCTCGACCATGTGCACCGGGATGCGGATGGTGCGGGCCTGGTCGGCCATGGCGCGCGTGATCGCCTGGCGGATCCACCAGGTGGCGTACGTCGAGAACTTGTAGCCCTTGGTGTAGTCGAACTTCTCGACCGCGCGGATGAGACCGAGGTTGCCCTCCTGGATCAGGTCGAGGAAGAGCATCCCGCGGCCCGTGTACCGCTTGGCCAGCGAGACCACGAGGCGCAGGTTCGCCTCGAGCAGGTGGTTCTTCGCCCGCCGACCGTCGGCCGCGATCCACTCCAGCTCCCGGCGCAGCGAGAACTCCATCGGCCCACCCTCGGCGAGCTTCTCCTCCGCGAACAGGCCGGCCTCGATCCGCTTGGCGAGCTCGACCTCCTGCTCGGCGTTCAGCAGCGCGACCTTGCCGATCTGCTTGAGGTAGTCCTTGACCGGGTCGGCCGTCGCACCGGCCGTGACGACCTGCTGCGCGGGGGCGTCGTCGTCGTCCGAGCCGATGACGAAGCCGGCGGCCTCCTCGTCCTCCTCGGCCGCGGCGGGCTTGGCCTCGCCGTCCTCGCGGGAGTCCGAGTCGTCGGTGGAGTCGGTCTCGGTCTCGCCGTTCTCGACCTCGACGTCCTCGATCTCGACGGCCTCCTCGTCGATCTCCGGCTCCTCGGCGTCATCCGCGTCCGTGGCCTTGGCGGCCGACGCCTTCGTCCGGGTCTTGGCCGGGGCCTTCGCCGTCTGCTTGCGCGTGCGGGTGGCCGGCGCCTTCTCGCTCGCCTCGGTCTCGTCGGCCGCCGAGGTCGTCGCCGCCGCGGTCTTCGAGGTGGCCGACTTCGAGGCCGTGCTCCGCGAGCGGGTCGTCCTCGTCGGAGCGGCGTCGGTCGAGGCGGCGGTCTTGCCGGCCGCCTTGGTCGTCCGGGCCGGGGTGGCGGGCGTCTCCTCGACCGTCTCGGCCGCGGGCTGCGTCGTCGCCGCCGAGGTCCGCGAGGTGGTGCGGGAACGCGTGGGGGCCGCCTTGGAGGTGGCCGTCTTCTTGGCGGAGCTGGCCGCAGAAGATGTGGTGGTGCTGACCGACACGAAGGACCTTTCGGCAGGGATCGTCCGAGCGGGTGGC
Organism: Salana multivorans; assembly: GCF_003751805.1. NCBI lineage: Bacteria > Bacillati > Actinomycetota > Actinomycetes > Micrococcales > Beutenbergiaceae > Salana > Salana multivorans. The sequence goes on from NZ_RKHQ01000002.1 coordinate 691,993, forward strand.
GCCGCTCGACCGGGCAATGATACGGCTCTCGAGACCACTCCTCCGCCGTCAGGGCACGCCGGAGGCCGGGACTCGTCAACCAGTGGCGTCAACGACGTCCCCCCGTGGTTTGTTCCCGGTGCGCCGAAGAACGTCGAAGAACCGGGTTGAACTGGACGGGAGCCGGCTGGCGACCGGCCGAGAGGCGGCGGAGAACCACTTGAGCACCACCCGAGGACGTGACGGCCGCGGGAGCGTGCCCGGGCGGCCGACCGCTGAGGAGCTGGACCCGGCGGAAGCCGGGATCCGTGCCCTGTGCGAGCAACGCGCGAGGGCCGGCCGGGATCCGTGCGACGTGCGAGCAACGCGCGAGGGCCGCCCGGGATACGTGCGACGTGCGATGGCCGGCCGAGGACGGGCCGGGGCAGGCCGCACGCGTGAGAACGGTCCGGAGCGGGGCATCCGTCGAGGGAACGCGCGACGCGCGAGCGTCGGATGCTCCCCCGCGCCTCGTTCGGACCTCGCGGCGCGCCGCTGGTTCCGTCCGGTCCTCGCGAGGGAGAGCCGCCCCAATCAGGCGACTGGTGGCGCTCAGGCCTCGAGCGTGTCCAGGTACGCCTCGTACTCGGCCGCGTCGAGGAGGTCGGTCGCTTCCTCCGGCACCTCGAGCCGGAACAGCCAGCCCTCGCCGTAGGGGTCGGAGCTGACCAGCTCGGGCGCCGTCGCCAGCTCGTCGTTGACGGCGACGACCTCGCCCGCCAGCGGCGAGAAGATCTCCGACACGGACTTGTGCGACTCGACCTCGCCCGTCACGTCGCCCGGCGCGACCTCGCGGCCCAGCTCGGGCAGCTGCGCGTAGACGACGTCGCCGAGCGCATCGGCCGCGTAGGCGGTGATGCCGACGGTCGCGACGCCGTCGGTGAGTCGGACCCACTCGTGCTCGCGGGTGTAGGCAAGGTCGACGGGTACCTCGTGCGACGACACGTGGCGGCCTCCTGGTTCGAGGGGTGCTTCGGGACGGCGGAGTCGCCGGCTCAGACGGACTTGACCGCGAGCACGGGGACGGGTGCGTCCAGCAGGACGCGCTGGGCGTTCGAGCCGAGGATGAGCTTGCCCACCGGCGAGCGACGGCGGAGCCCGATGACGATGAGCTCCGCCTGGGACTCCTCGGCCGTCTCGATGAGGTCCTCGGCGACGTCGCGACCCTGGTCGAGCTGGCGCACCTCGTAACCGAGGCCCGACTCGTCGAGCCGGTCGCGCACGCGCTCAACGGCGGCGTCGTGCGACGCGGAGTCCTCGCTGGGTCTGCGAGAGGCCACCACGACGACGCGCGCCCCACGCCTGCCCGCCTCGACGGCCGCGGCCTCGAGAGCCGCCTCGCCCTCGGGCGTCGCCAGGTATCCCACCACGATCGCCGTGCTCGCCATGGCTCGACACTAGACCACGCCGGGGCGCGTCCCAGGCCGTGATCCTCCGGTGTCGCGGGGTGAGACCGCTCGGGGTTCACGCCGTCGCCGCGGGCAGCGCCCAGCCGGGTGCGACGCCGTGTCGCAGCAGCTCCGCGACCAGCCCGGCGAGACGCTGCCCAGGGTCCAGCCGGACCGCCTCGCGCGCCGCCAGCGCCGCCGCGGCGCCGTCGCCGCGCCACCAGTGGAGCCAGGCGAGGATCGCGCACAGGTCGGCTCGGACGGACGGCTTCGCGAACGAGGCAGCCGCCTCGACGACCCCGACGGCGTGCCGCAGCAGCCCCGGGTCCGGGGCCGTGACGCCCGGCTCGAGCAGCCGGGAGAACGCCGCCCAGCCGCCCGGCGCGTCCGGCAACGGGTCCGAGCACGGAACGGCGGGACCGGGGCACCCGGCGGTGCCAACGCCGTCTTGGGCGCTGCCCGCGGCACCCCGACCGCGCTCCGCGATGTCCCCGCCGGGTGGCACGCCGGCCGCGGTGAGCTCCGTCCTGCCCTCGGCACCCTCGGCACCCTCGATGCGCTCCACGGCGTCGCCGCCGGGTCCGGAGCGACCCGCGGCATGCTCCACGCCGTCCTCACCGGCCCGGGCGCTGCCGGGTGGCGCGCCGGCCACGGTGGGCTCCACGCAGGACCCGGCTCCCTCAGCGAGCCTCCGAGGGGCGCGCTCCGCGCCGCCCGTGCCAGGGGCGCACTCCACGCCGGCGGTCGGGTCGGTCCACTCGCCCGGCGCCGCCCGCGCGATCGCGAGCAGCACCGCATCGCGCAGCCGGGGCGCGGCGAGGAGAGCCGCCAGCCGGCCGAGAACGCTCGGCCGGGACGTCGCGGACCCCAGCGTCTCGACCGCCTCCGCCACGAGCGCGGCGATCGGCCGGCCGCCGTCCATTCCGTCCCCGACCCGCAGCCTCGCCCGGCCGAACGCGGACCCGAACGAGCGTCGCCCCGGTCCGCTGGTGCTGCGCGCCGGAGCGAGCGCCTCCCGGCTCGGCCGCGGCGACGAGCCGCGCAGGGTGAGCTCGGCGGCGACGCGGGTGTCCGTCAGCTCGCGCAAGTCACGTCCGCGCGCCGGGCAGCACTCCTCGTCGTTGCAGTCGAACGCGCCGTACCCGGTGCTCGTCACCAGCCACACCTCGCGGACCGCGGGCAGGTCGGGCGTCGTCGTCACCGCTCCGACGGCGGCGCGGACACGGGGATCACACCGCGCCCGCGCCACGGTCCCCGGCGCGTACACGACGCAGAACACCTGCGTGCCGCCGTCGGCGCGGACGTGCGAGGCGAGCGCCGCGAGGAGGTCGCCCGCCCGTGGCGACGCGAGGGGCTCGAGGTCGCACCGCATCGTGAGCCCGAGCCGACCCCGCGGCGGTCTCAGGGAGATGAGGACGACCGAGCTCTCAGGGTGGAAGCCGAGCGCGTGCGGGACGTACGACAGCACCTCCTCGACACCGGTGGCCCGCAGGACGGGCTCGGCGTCCAGGACGGGGACCCCGTCCGCGACCGCGTCTCCCGGCGGCGCGCCGGCGAGGCCCGCATCGTCCGGCGCGCGGCTCCCCCGCGCTGCGCTGTCCCGGGTCGTGGCGGCTCGGCTCATCGTGGCTCCCTGCGTGCGGTCTCGGCGGGGCCGGGGCGTCGTCGACGTCCCGGGTTCCCGGGGCCGGGTCGGACCCGGTGTCGAGTCCATCTCGCCAGGTCGGACCGCCCGCGTCCACGGGGGTGTCGACGGGCGCCCGGTGTTCGACGTCGCGGCCGGATGTGGACAGCGATCACCCGCCCGATCCCGACAGTCGTCGGCCGGGCACGGTCGCGCACGTCCTCCACCGCCTCGGCGCCCGCAAGTCCCCGTCCCCGACCGACCGCCGGACCCGTCGAACTAGGGTGAGAGCATGCCGCAGCACTCCCCCGTCAGCGCGCTCGACCGCGACCTCGACGACGCGATCGACCGGGCCGTCGACGGGATCTCGGCCCACGTCGGACGCGCGGGACGAGAGGCGGCACCGCTGCTGGAGGGCGCCCGACGGGCCGTCCGCGGCGGCAAGCGGCTGCGCGCGCGGCTGTGCCTCGCGGCCACCGCCGCGTGCGGGGGCGAGCCGAACGTTGACGTCGCCGCGGCCCTCGAGCTGTTCCAGGCGGCGGCGCTCGTCCACGACGACCTCATGGACGCCGCCGACACGCGCCGCGGCGAGCCGTCAGCTCACCGCTGGTTCGCCGATCGGGGACCGGGCACCGCGACCGACCCCGCCCTGCGGGAACGGCTCGGCGAGGGCGGCGCCATCCTCCTCGGCGACCTCCTGCTCGCCTGGAGCGCGACGACTCTCACGAGCGCGACGGCCGCGCTGCCGCTCGAGCGTCGGCTCCGGCTCGTCGACCTGTTCGGGGCCATGTCATCGGAGGTCGCCTTCGGCCAGTACCTCGACCTGCTCGCCACGCTCGCGCCGTGGGGCGACGAGGAGGCCCTGGACCGCGCCTGGCGCGTCATCGAGTCGAAGACCGCCCGCTACAGCGTCGAGCTCCCGCTCGTCATCGGGGCGCGGATCGCGGGCGCCGATGACGTCGTCGTCGACTGGCTGGCCCGCCTCGGGCACGAGGTCGGCGTCGCCTTCCAGCTCCGGGACGACGTCCTCGGGGTGCTGGGCGAGCCCGAGGTCACCGGCAAGCCCTCGGGCGACGACATCCGGGAGGGCAAGCGCACGGTCCTGCTGGAGCTGGCCTACGGCGACGCGACCCCGGACCAGCGCGTGACGCTCGAACGGTGCGTCGGCCGCGGCGACGTCACGGCCGACGAGGTCGAGGCCGTCCGGTCGATCCTGCGCGACTCCGGCGCCCTCGCCCGCGTCGAGCTGCTCATCACCGAGCACGCGGACCGGGCCGAGGAGCTGCTCGCGGACGCGCCGACCGGCGTCGGCGACACCGCCGAGCTGCGCGAGCTCGTCGCGGCCGCCCTCGACCGCGCCTCCTGATCCCAGCACCGAGCGGCCGAGGCCGCTCGGCCGCGCGCACGGAGCGGCTCACCGCCCGTCGCAGGCGTCACCGATCGGCCCTCGGCCACCGTGAACCGCCGGCGGACGCGTCAGCAGCCGCCGTCACCGGCCGACCGTGCGAGGACCGGCCACCCGCGACGCGTCAGTAGTCGATCGCCTGCGCGGCGCGGCGCACGGTCGTCACGCGCCCGTCGCGCAGCGCCTGGATCGGTGTCGCCCCGAGCTGGTCGTTCTCGGTGAACAGCCAGCGCAGCGACTCCAGCTCGTCGTACCCGGCGTCGCCGAGCATCGTCAGCGTCCCGCGCAGCGACGTCAGGATCTCCTCGCCGTCGCCGTCGGCCACGAGGAAGGCCTCGGGCACCGCCATGGCCGCGTTGGGCCCGGTCCGGAAGGCCAGGAGCTTGCGATCGTGGATGAGCGCTCGGACCTGCTTGTCCGGTATCCCGATCCTGCTCGCCACGTCCGGCACGTACACCCACTCCGAGACGAGCGTCTCCCACTCACGATCCTGTTCCACACGGCCGATGCTAGCGAACGCCCGCCGACCGGTCGGCGCCACGCACGACGCCCCGCCACGGCGCGGTTCCCGCGTTCCGGCGCGGTTCACGGGTAACCTCGCGGCGATGGGTGCACTCACGACGGACCCGCTGCTGGGCAGCACGGTCGACGGACGTTACGACGTCGTGCGCCGAATCGCCCGCGGCGGCATGGCCACCGTCTACCTGGCCCACGACCGACGGCTCGAGCGCTACGTCGCGCTCAAGGTCATGCACCCGCACCTGGCCGAGGGGACCGACGTCATCGCCCGCTTCCGGCGCGAGGCCCGCGCGGCCGCCCGGCTGGCACACCCGGGCATCGTCGCGGTGCTCGACCAGGGCGTCGACGGCGAGCTCAGCTACCTCACGATGGAGTACGTCCGCGGCCGCACGCTCCGCACCGAGATCGCAGGGAACGGCGCGCTCAGCCTCGGCCGCTCGCTCGCGATCACCGAGGGCGTGCTCGACGCGCTCGCAGCCGCGCACCGCGCCGGGCTCGTCCACCGCGACATCAAGCCCGAGAACGTGCTCGTCAGCCCCGAGGGTGCCGTCAAGGTCGGCGACTTCGGCCTGGCTCGCGCCGTCACCGAGGCGACGGCGGCGAGCACGGGGACGCTGCTCGGGACGGTGGCCTACCTCTCCCCCGAGATCGTCTCGAGCGGCCAGGCCGATGCCCGTGCCGACGTCTACGCCGTCGGGATCATGCTCTTCGAGATGCTCACCGGCTCGCCGCCGTTCGAGGGCGAGACGCCGATCCAGATCGCCTACCGGCACGTCCACGAGGACGTGCCGGCGCCGAGCGAGTCGGTGCCGTGGCTGCCGGTCGACGTCGACGACCTGGTCGCCGAGCTGACCGCGCGCGACGTCACCCAGCGCCCCGAGGACGCCGCCGAGGCGCTCGCCCTTGTCCGTCGCCTGCGCCGCGGTCTCGACCAGCGGGCGCTCACGCTCCGGGCGCAGGTCGAGGGCCGGCCCGAGCTGCTCGTCCCGATCCCGGACGACGTACCGACCCCGGCCGAGCGGCACAGCGCCACCATGCCGGTCGGCGGCGTCACCGAGGAGCTCGACGCCGACCGCACCCAGGCGCTCGACCGCGGACCCGGCACGGGGACGATCGCCCTGCCGATCGGGGCCGTCGCGGTGCCGGACGCGCCCTCGTCCTCCCCGGCGGCTCCCCGCCGGCGGCGACGAGGCGGCCGCGCCCTCGTCATCACGCTCCTCGTCCTGCTCATCGCCGGCGGGGCCGGCGCCGGCTGGTGGTTCTTGTTCGGGCCGGGCGCGCGCGTCCTCGTCCCCGAGGTGGCCGGCACGTCGGCCTCCGACGCGACGGTCGAGCTCGAGGACCTCGGCCTCGTCGTGCACCGGGACGAGCGGTACGACGACGACGTGGCGGCCGGCCTCGTCATCTCCACCGATCCGGAGCCGGGCACGAGCCTCGCCCGCGGCGAGAGCATCGAGCTGGCCGTCTCGCTCGGCATCGAGCACTTCACGCTCGACGACGTCGCCGAGATGCCGCAGGAGGCGGCCGTGACGGCGGTCACCGAGGCCGGGTTCGCCACGCCGGACGTCGTCGAGGAGCCCCACCGCACCCTGGCGGCGGGCCTGGTCATCCGCTCCGACCCGGGTCCGGGCGAGTACCCGCACGACCAGGCGATCACGCTCACGGTCTCCAGCGGTCCGGAGCTCAAGGAGATCGACCAGGACTACGTCGGCTGGGACGTCGCGACGGCCACGACGTCGCTCGCGAAGATCCTCGACATCGACGAGGCCGCGATCTCCCAGACCGAGGAGTTCAGCGACGACATCGCCGCCGGTCAGGTCATCTCCGTCGCCATCGGCGCCAACGGCGACGTCCCGCAGCCGTACGAGCCGGGGGCGACCTTCCCCCAGGGCTCCAACGTCATCCTGGTCGTCTCGAAGGGCCCCGACATGGTCGAGGTGCCGAACGTCGAGGGGAAGTCGCTCTCGGCGGCGACCGAGCAGCTGGAGGAGCTGGGCTTCGTCGTCGACACCAAGCAGTCCTGGGGACTGGGGCTGGGTCAGGTCGTCGACCAGAAGCCCGGGGCCGGTGAGAGCGTCAAGCGCGGCTCGACGATCCTCCTCACCTTCGTCTGAGGACGCCCGCCCGCCGAGCGATCGGTGAGCGACCGCCGAGCGGCCGGAGTCAGCGCGCGGTGCGCTCCCGCAGCATCTCGGCCACGAGGAACGCCATCTCGAGCGACTGCGCGTGGTTGAGCCGCGGGTCGACCAGCGTCTCGTAGCGCTGCTCCAGCCCGAGGTCGTCGATCTCCTCCGCCCCGCCGAGCACCTCGGTGACGTCGTCACCCGTGAGCTCGACGTGGACGCCGCCCGGGATGGTGCCGAGGGCGTTGTGCACCTCGAAGAAGCCCCGGACCTCGTCGATGACGTCGGCGAACCGGCGGGTCTTGTACCCGTTCGACGAGGTGATCGTGTTCCCGTGCATCGGGTCGGACACCCACAGGACGGGCCGACCGTCCGCGGCCACGCGCTCGACGATCGCCGGGAGCGCGTCCCGGATCCTGCCTGCGCCCATCCGCGTGATGAACGTGAGCCGCCCCGGCGTCCCGTCGGGGTTGAGCGCGTCCATGAGACGCACGGCGTCGTCCGGCGAGGTCGTCGGCCCGAGCTTCACGCCGATCGGGTTGTGCACGCGGGAGAAGAAGTCGACGTGCGCGCCGGTCAGGTCGCGGGTGCGCTCGCCGATCCACAGGAAGTGCGCCGAGCAGGTGTACGGAAGGCCGGTCCGCGAGTCGATCCGCGTGAGGGGGCGCTCGTAGTCGAGCAGGAGGCCCTCGTGCCCCGCGTAGAAGTCGACCGTGCGCAGCGCGTCGAAGTCGGCGCCCGCCGCGGCCATGAAGCGGATCGCGCGGTCGATCTCGGAGGCGACGCCCTCGTAGGTGCGGTAGGCCGGCGTGACCGTGAAGCCCTTGTTCCACTCGTGCACGAGGCGCATGTCGGCGAACCCGCCCATGGTGAAGGCGCGCGTGAGGTTGAGGGTCGCCGCCGAGGTCTGGTACGCCTTGAGCAGCCGGCGCGGGTCGGGGATGCGCGCCTCGGGGGTGAACGCGTGGCCGTTGACGATGTCACCCCGGAATGCCGGGAGGGTGACGCCGTCCCGCGTCTCGTCGTCGCTCGAGCGCGGCTTGGCGTACTGGCCGGCGATCCGCCCCATCTTCACCACGGGCATCGACGCGCCGTAGGTGAGGACGATCGACATCTGCAGGATCGTCTTGATCTTGTTCCGGATCCGCTCGGCGGTCGCCTCGGCGAACGTCTCGGCGCAGTCACCGCCCTGGAGCAGGAACGCCTCGCCCCGCTGCGCGAGCGCGATCTTCTCCCGCAGCGCGTCCGCCTCCCCCGCGAACACGAGCGGCGGCAGGGCCGAGAGCTCGGCCGTCACCTCGGCGAGCGCCGCGGAGTCGGGCCAGGTCGGCTGCTGCGCGGCGCGAAGCTCGCGGTAGGCATCGAGGCCGGCCAGGACGACGGGATCTGCGGGAACGCTCACGACCGACAAGGATAGGCGAGCCGCGCCCTCCCCCGCGCGCATGCACGACCCGTGGACGGCGACGGGGCCGGGCGCGCACCGCGAGGGTGTGCGCCCGGCCCCGCCACGACCGGCGTCGGCGTCAGTGGCCGGCGTTCTCCGCGGGCTTGAACGGCTGGCCGATCGACTCCAGCAGCTCGGCGAACCACGCCTGGTCGAGGTCGAACGGCTTGTGGCCGGCGATCCGCGGGAACTCGATCGCCCGCAGCTCGTCGCCCTGCTCCTCGTCGTTGCCGATGACGCCGGAGACGCCTGCGAGGGCGGAGTCGACCGCGAGGTCGACCATCTGCGCGATGAGCGCGAGGTCCTCCTCGTGCGCGGCCGCCGAGCGGGAGTAGTAGCCGCTCTTCTGGACCATGACCTTCTCGGCGCCGATGAGGTCGGCGAACCGCTTGGCGAACCAGGCGCCCGGGTTGATCGTGTCGAGCTTGACGTGACCGAACGGGTCGCGCTGGACCTCCTCGCCGCGCGCCTCCATCTCCGCGACGATCTCCGGGACGCCGGCGCCCTCGGACAGGAAGATGTTGACGTTGCCGACGGAGTCCATGACGCCGCGCAGGCGCACGGCCTCACCCTCCAGGTCGAGCGCGAGCTCGGGCAGGAACACGGCGTGGACGTCCCACCGCTCCTTGACCAGACCGATGCTCGGGTTCCAGGCGGGCACCTGCTCGACCCACGCGTGGTAGCGGCGCGCGGCCTCGGCCGTGAGCCAGCCGCAGTTGCGCCCCATGACCTCGTGGACGATGAGCATGCGCGGGTTGGAGCGGTGCTCGCCGATGATGTTCTGCGCGAACCCGGAGGCCTCCTCGGCCGCCGTGAGCGCACCGAGCGACTGCCGGATCGGCACGATGTCGTTGTCGATCGTCTTGGGCAGGCCGACGACCGTGAGCCCGTAGCCGTGCTCCTCGAGGTACGCGGCGAGGTCGGCCGCCGTCGTGTTCGTGTCGTCGCCGCCGATCGTGTGCAGCACGTCGACGCCGTCGGCGCGCAGCTGCTCGGCCGCCTTCTCCAGCGGGTTCTCACCGTCGGCGACGAGACCGCGCTCGACGAGGTTCTTCGCGTTGGTCAGCTTGACGCGCGAGTTGCCGATCGGGCTGCCGCCGAACTTCAGCAGCACCTCGGCGTTGTCCCGCGCCGCCTGGTCGACGACGATCTTCCGGCCGGTGAGCAGGCCGTGGTAGCCGTACTCGTAGGCGATGATCTCGATGTCGGGCGCGATCTCGGAGTAGCGCTTGATGAGGCCGCCGACCGCGGCGGAGAGGCAGGGGGCGAAGCCGCCCGCGGTGAGCAGCGCGACGCGCTTGACCGTCATGTGTCTTCCTTCGTTTCCGTGGGAGCCCTCGGGGAGGGAGGCCGTGGGGATGGACTGGGTGCTAGCGGGTCTCGTCGGGCTCGACGCCCTCGGCGGCGGCCGCCGCGGGGCCGGGGTCCCTGGTCGCCGGCCCGGACGCCGCGCCGTCGTCCGGCGACGGCGGCTCCTCGGGCACCGGGCGCCCGCCGGGCGCGTCCGTGAGGGAGGCAGCCGACTTGCCCTTGGCCAGCCGCGCCTTCGCGGTGGCCGCGTACATGTCGACGTACTCCTGGCCCGACAGGCGCATGATCTCGTACATGATCTCGTCGGTGATGGAGCGCAGGACGAACCGGTCGTTCTCCATCCCGGCGTAACGGCTGAAGTCCATCGGCTCCCCGAGCACGACGCCGATCCGCTTGAACTTCGGGATCCGCCGGCCGATCGGCTGCGCGATGTTCGTGCCGACCATCGCGACCGGGACGACGGGGGCGCCCGACTCCAGCGCGAGCCGCGCGACGCCGGTCTTGCCGCGGTAGAGGCGTCCGTCGGGGCTGCGGGTGCCCTCGGGGTAGATCCCGAACAGGCCGCCGGTCTCGAGCCGGTCGAGGCCGGCGTTGAGCGCCGCCTCCGACGCCTTGCCACCCGAGCGGTCGACCGGGATGAGCCCGACGCCCTTCATGAACCACGCGATGAACCGACCCTTGAGACCGGTGCCCTCGACGTAGTCGGACTTCCCGAGGAACACCACCTCGCGCGGCAGCATGAGCGGGAGGAAGAAGGAGTCGATGACGGCGAGGTGGTTGCTCGCCAGGATCGCCGGACCGGTCTCGGGAAGGTTCTCGGCTCCGCGGATCCACGGCTGGTAGAAGACGCGCAGGAGCGAGCCGAGCGTCGCCTTCATGAACCGGTAGAACACTCGTGGACCCCTCTTCGAGGTTCGGAATCACCGCGCCGCGACGGAGGCGGACGAGGGCGCCGGTGGCAACCCACGCCCCACTCTAGAGGGCGGCGGACCCCCGGTCCCGCCCGTGGGTCCCGGTCCCCCTCGCACCCGGCCCAGCCCTCCGGGTCGCCCGGGGCGAACTATCCTGCCGGGATGACTGTGCCCGAGCCGGAGGACCGCGACGAGGTCGAGCCCGCGGCCGACGACGCCGTCGCGGACGCGCCCGACGACGGTGCCGACGACGGCGCCGGGAGCGAGCCGGACGAGCGCGACTGGGACGCGGAGTGGCGCGACCTCACGGGCCCGCTCGCGGCCGAGCCGCGGCGGTTCCTGCTGTCGGACACGCCGCGGATCGGTGCCGGGACCGGCCCGCGCGACTACTCCCCGCCCGACGACCCGGAAGACGAGAGCTGGCACCCCGAGGAGCCGCCACCGGCGACGGGCAGCACCCGCACGCGCCTGGCGTGGGCCGGGATCATCGGCGGCCCGCTCCTCATGCTGCTGGCCGTCGTGACGTTCGGCAGCGCCGAGGTGTGGTTCGTCGGGCTGAGCCTCGTCCTGTTCGTCGGCGGCTGCGCCCTCGGGTTCAGCCAGCTCCCGAAGCGCCACCGCGATCCCGACGACGACGGCGCCGAGGTCTGACGCACGATCGCCCTCCGACGTCGGGGTGGCCGCGGTCGCGAGACGCGACCTGGCCCACCCCGATGTCGGAGGTTCGGGTCAGTGCGAGCGGGCGAGGTCGGCGGCGCCGACGATGCCGGCGTCGTTCCCCAGCTCCGCGATGACGATGGTCGGCAGCGGTCGGCGGCCCCGCGCGAAGAGCTGCTGGTCGAGCGCCTCGCGCGCCGGCTCCAGCAGGAGGTCACCGGCCTCGCAGACGCCACCGCCGACGACGTACAGGGCGGGGTCGAGCACCGCCGACAGCGCGGCCATCCCCGTCCCGAGCCAGCGGCCGAGCTCGGCGAGCATGTCCACCGCGAACTGGTCGCCCTCCTTGGCCGCCTGGGTCACCATCGGCCCGGTCACGCGCTTGGGCTTGCCCTCGGCGAGCCCGATGAGGTGCGCCGCCCGGTCCGGGTCGGTCTCGAGCGCCGCCCGCGTCTCCCGCACGAGCGCGGTGCCCGACACGTAGCGCTCGAGGCACCCGTCGTGCCCGCAGCCGCAGGCGCGGCCGTTGGGCACGACCCGCAGGTGGCCGACCTCGGCACCCGCGCCGGAGGCCCCCCGCAGGAGCCGTCCGTCGGTGACGATGGCGCCACCGAGGCCGGTGCCGACCGTCAGCATGATCATGTCCTCGACGTCGCGGCCGGCGCCGAACCGGAACTCGGCCCAGCCGGCCGCGTTCGCGTCGTTCTCGACGACCACGGGGAGCGCGAGCCGCTGCCGGAGCACCTCGCCGAGCGGGTAGTCGCGCCAGGCGATGTTCGCGGCGAACACGACGGTCGAGCGGTCCCGACCGACGAAGCCGGCGGCCGAGACGCCGACGACGCCGACCTCGTGGTCGCGACGCAGCTCCTCCACCGCGTCCGCGACCGAGTCCTCGATGGCCGCCGGGTCCTCGGGATCGGTGTCGCGCCGCGTGCTCGCAAGCAGGCGACCGTCCTCGTCGACCACGCCGGCCGCGATCTTGGTTCCCCCGATGTCGACACCGATGGCGAGCATGAGTCCTCCGTGTGTGGTGCTGGTGTGGTGCGGGCCGCCCCGCGACCGGATCGTGCGCGTCCCTATCCTGGCGCATCCCGGGGGTGCTGACGTAGGCCCAGCGTCCGGGACGGACCGTGTCGCCACTCGCACGCGCCGCGCCTCCCCCTTACTGTTGGAGACCACACGGTGAGGAGCTGGGGCGAGCTCGTCACCGTGCACGGCATCCGCCCATCGGACGAAGGAGCCACGATGGACACGACCACCCCCGTCCCACCCCCGGCAGTCGACCCGGGCACGAGCATCACGGACCTGCTCGAGGACCTGCACCGGCGAGACCCGGGATCGACGATCTACCGCGTGCCGGAGGGGTCCGGCTGGCGCGACGTCAGCGTGCGGGAGGTGCGCACCGAGGCGATCGACCTCGCGCGCGGCCTCGTCGCTGCCGGCATCGCGCCCGGTGACCGCGTCGGCATCATGTCCCGCACCCGGTACGAGTGGACGCTGCTCGACCTGGCGATCTGGTACGCCGGGGCGGTTCCCGTCCCCGTGTACGAGACGTCGTCGGCCTCGCAGACGGCCTGGATCCTGTCGGACTCCGAGACCGTCGCGATCTTCTGCGAGCAGGCGTCCCACGCGGCCGTGGTCGCGGAGGCGCGTCCGGACGTGCCGAGCCTGCGCGAGGTCTGGGTCATCGAGGACGGCGCCCTCGCGGACGTCACGGCCCGCGGCGCCGGCGTCACGGCCGAGGACGTGCACGCCGCCTCCGGCGCCGTCGGCCTGGCCGACCTCGCCACGATCATCTACACCTCCGGCACGACGGGCCGGCCCAAGGGCGCCGAGCTCACCCACGGCAACTTCGTCGTCCTCGCCAAGAGCGCGGTCGGCGCGATCCCCGAGGTGTTCGCCCAGGAGGGCGCGTCGACGCTGCTGTTCATGCCGCTCGCGCACGTGTTCGCCCGGTTCGTCGAGGTGCTCGCGCTCGCCGCCGGCGTCCCGATGGGGCACACGCGGGACGTGAGCACGCTCGTCGCGGACCTCGGCACGTACCGGCCGACGTTCATCCTCGCCGTCCCGCGCGTGTTCGAGAAGGTCTACAACAGCGCCGAGCAGAAGGCCGTCGCCGGCGGCAAGGAGAAGATCTTCCGCTGGGCGGCCGCGACGGCGATCGCCTACTCCCAGGCGATGGACGACGGCGGGCGTCCCGGCCTGGGCCTGCGCCTCAAGCACGCGGTCGCCGACCGGCTCGTGCTCCACAAGCTGCGCAACGCGATGGGCGGGAACCTGGTCTACGCCGTCTCCGGCGGTGGCCCGCTCGGCGCCCGGCTCGGCCACTTCTTCCGTGGCGTCGGCCTCACCGTGCTCGAGGGCTACGGTCTCACCGAGACGACCGCGCCGCTCACGGTCAACCGGCCGGCGAAGGTCAAGATCGGGACCGTCGGTCCCCCGCTGCCCGGGATCGAGCTCGCGATCGCGGCCGACGGCGAGATCCTCGCCCGTGGCGTCGGCGTCTTCAGCGACTACCACAACAACCCCGAGGCGACGCAGGAGGCGTTCACCGACGGCTGGTTCCACACCGGCGACCTCGGCACCCTCGACTCCGACGGCTACGCCGCCATCACCGGTCGCAAGAAGGAGATCATCGTGACGGCCGGCGGCAAGAACGTCGCCCCGGCCCAGCTCGAGGACGCCATCCGCGCGCACCCGCTGGTCAGCCAGTGCCTCGTCGTCGGCGAGGGGCGGCCGTTCATCGCGGCTCTCGTCACGCTCGACGTCGAGATGCTGCCGGGCTGGCTCTCCGCGCACGGCAAGGCCGCGATGACGCCGCAGGAGGCGGCCGCAGACCCGGAGGTGCGCGCGGCGGTCCAGGAGGCCGTCGACCGCGCGAACAAGCACGTCTCCCGCGCCGAGTCGGTGCGCGTGTGGGACTTCCTCGACGGCGACTTCACGATCGACAACGACTACCTCACGCCCTCGCTCAAGGTGAAGCGGGCCGCCGTCCTGCGGGACATGGCCCCGAAGGTCGACGAGCTCTACGCGCAGGCAGCGGCCAGCCGCAAGGACTGAGTCGCGCCGGCGGCCTCGCCCGCCGCGTCGATGTCGGTGGTGGGACGTAGCGTCTGCCGCGTGGTCACCTCCCTCCCGACGACGACGCAGCCGGACGACCCCGCGCTCGCGGTCCAGCCGAGCCTGCTCGCCGACGGTCCGGCGCTGCACGCGGTCGACTTCGTCGTCGTCGACCTGGAGACGACGGGCGGCGCCGCGACCGGCGACCGGATCACCGAGATCGGCGCCGTGCGCGTGCGTGGCGGCGAGGTGCTGGGCGAGCTCGGCACGCTCGTCAACCCCGGCCGGGCGATCCCGCCGACCATCACGGTGCTCACCGGCATCACCGACGCGATGGTGGTGGCGGCGCCGTCCGAGGAGGAGGTCGTGCCGACCTTCCTCGAGTTCGCCCGGGACGCGGTGCTGGTGGCGCACAACGCCCGGTTCGACGTCGGGTTCCTCCGCGCGGCGTGCGATCGGCTCGGGATCGAGTGGCCGCGTCCCCTCGTCGTCGACACGCTCGCGCTCGCCCGGCGCGTCGTGACGCGGGACGAGGCGCCCAACCACAAGCTCGGCTCGCTCGCCAGGCTCTTCCACGCGGCCGTGGCGCCGGACCACCGAGCGCTCACGGACGCGCGCGCGACGGTCGACGTGCTGCACGGTCTCCTCGCCCGGCTGGCACCGCTCGGCGTCACCCATCTCGACGACCTCGTGACGGCCGCGGACCCCGTCCCGGAGGCCGTGCGACGCAAGGCGACGCTCGCCGACGGGCTCCCCCAGCTGCCGGGCGTGTACCAGTTCCTCGACGCATCGGACCGGATCCTCTACGTGGGGACGGCGACGAACCTGCGCACCCGCGTCCGGTCCTACTTCACGGCGGCGGAGAAGCGGCGCCGGATCACCGAGATGGTGCGGATCGCCGCCCGGGTCCACCCCATCCCCGTCCCCACACCGCTGGAGGCGTCGGTCCGCGAGCTCCGGCTCATCGCGCAGCACAGCCCGCCCTACAACCGCCGCTCCCGCAGCCCCGGCGCCGAGCCGTGGATCCGGCTGACCGACGAGGCGTTCCCGCGGGCGTCGATCGTGCGCACACCGCCGGCGAGCGGGCCCGTGCTCGGGCCGTTCCGCAGCCGGGGGCTCGCGACCGCGGCGCTGGAGGCCCTCACGGGCGCCTTCGGGCTGCGGTCGTGCACCGAGCGACTGCCGCTGTCCCCGCGTCCGGGTCACGGCGCCTGCGCGCTGCGCGAGCTCGGTCGCTGCGGCGCACCGTGCGTCGGCGACGTCGACCGTTCCGGGTACCTACCGGCGGTCGAGGCGTTCACCCGGTTCGCGGCGGGCGACGCCCGCGAGTACCTGGCGCACGCCGCGGCGCGCCTGGACCGGCTGGTCGCGCAGGAGCGGTTCGAGGAGGCCGCCGTCGAGCGCGACCGGTGCCAGGCCCTCCTGCGCGGGGCGGCGCGGGCGCAGCACCTGCGCGCCCTGCGCTGCGCCGAGCTGCTCGCGGCCCGACCGCGCGACGATGCCCGCTCGACGACCGGACGCGGCGGCGGCAGTGCCCGCACGGGCGGCCGGGTCTGGGAGGTCGTCTGCATCCGGCACGGGCGGCTCGCCGGGACGGCCGTCGCCGCGAGCACGGCCGCCGTGCTGGAGACGGCGGAGGCGCTGCGTCTGACGGCCGAGGACGTGCCGGAGGCTACCACGCTCGCCGGCGCGGCCTGGGCCGAGGAGACCGAGCTGCTCTGGGGCTGGCTCGACCGGCCGGGCGTGCGCCTGCTCGCCGTCGAGGGCGCGGCGCTCGCGCTCCCGCGGCACGGCGCCGCGTGGGCGCTCGCCGACCTGCAGCGTCACCTCGGGCTCACCCACCCGCGGGTCCTGGTCGAGGCGGAGGATCCCGAGCAGGTCGCGGGGCGGAGCGACCCGGAGCCGACGGACCCGCGCCACGAGACGGGCGAGAACGGCGAGACGGACGAGGCCGGCGAGGCCGAGGACGAGCGGGACGGGCGGGAGGCGGGCGCCGCCTAGCGGCGACGGCCGGGAGGCCGGCGGATCGGGAGACCGACGGGGGCCGTCGCTGCGTAGGCTGTCGTCATGATCACCGCCATCGCGCTCATCGAGGCCGACGTCGCCGCCGTTCCGGAGGTCTGCGAGGCCGTCGCCTCGCTCGAGGGGGTGAGCGAGGTCTACTCCGTCACGGGCGACGTCGACCTCATCGCCATGGTGCGCGTGAACCGGCACGAGGAGCTCGCCGGGGTCATCGCCGACCGGATCGGCAAGGTCCCCGGCGTCCTCGCGACCCGGACCTACATCGCGTTCCAGTCCTACTCGCAGCACGACCTCGAGGCGGCCTTCGCCATCGGCGTGGAGGAGTAGCCCGCCGCCAGGGCTCGGGTCAGAGCGCGTCGTAGAGGTCGTTCACGGTCGCCGCGAAGTCGTTGACGGACACCTGCAGCGAGGTGGTCGTCACCCACAGCGTCGTCCCCTCCCCCGCCAGCACACAGGTGAACTGCCCGGGGTTGACCGCCTCCTTGCCGCAGACGGCGTTCTCGACGTACCGGGGGTCGGTGAGCCCCGAGACCAGCGCCGCGTAGTGGGCGGTGTCCTCGAGCACGGTGACGTCGACCGTGCCGTACCCCGGTCCGACGTAGGAGGCGCCGCGCCCGCTCGTGCCGTCGAGCGTGAACTCGCCGACGGTCTCGGGATAGGCGGGCGAGTCGAGGTCCTTGAGGGCGTCGAGGTTGTGCGGCGGGTGGTCGCCCCACACGGCCGCGGGGTCGGTCGCGGCGGGCGACGCGGACGGCGACGCGGTCGCGGGCGTGGGATCGGTCGACGCCTCGACGTCCGGCGTCGCCGACGGGCCCGTCGTGCTCGACGACGCGTCCGCCGCCGGGGTCCGGTCGCCGGCGACCCCATGGCGGAGGATCACCCAGACGAGAACGACGATGACGACGGCGGCGAGCACGGCCACCCCGGCGATCGTGCCGCGGCGCGTCGGTCGTGGAGGCTGCATCCGGTCGTCTCCCGTGCCTCGGCACCGCGCTCAGGCGGTGGTGGTGGCGGCCGCCCAGCGCTCGAGGACGTCGGCGGCGGCGCCCGTGTCGATCGAGCGCGCGGCCACGTCGATCGCCTCGCCCACCCGCTCGACCAGCGTCCCGTCGCCGACGAGGCTGCCCTCGGCCGCGATGGCCGCCGCCGCCCCCAGCAGCACCGCGTCGCGCGGTGCCCCGCGCTCGCCGGCGAGCACGCGGCGGACGACCTCGGCGTTGTAGGCGGCGTCGGCCCCGCGCAGGTCCTCCAGCGTCGCCGGGGCCATGCCGAACGCCTCCGTGGCGTCGACGACGTGCTCCGTCACGCTGCCGCCGCCGATCTCCCAGACGGTCGTCGGGGCGGTCGTCGCCCACTCGTCGAGCCCGTCGTGGGAGCGGTAGAGCAGGACGTCGTCGCCCCGCGAGGCGAACACCTCGGCCATGAGCGGCGCCATCGCGGCGTTCGCGACGCCGATCGCCCCCGCGCGCGGACGCGCCGGGTTGGTGAGCGGGCCGAGCACGTTGAAGATCGTGCGGACGCCGAGCGCCGAGCGGGTCGGGCCCGCGTGGCGCATCGCGGGGTGGAACACCGCGGCGAACGCGAAGGTGATCCCGACCTCGCGGGCCAGCTCGGCCACGCGCCCGGGCGGCACATCGAGGCGGACGCCGAGCGCCTCCAGCACGTCGGCGGCGCCGGAGGCGGACGAGGCGGCGCGGTTACCGTGCTTCACGACGCGCAGTCCGGACCCGGCGACGACGAGCGCCGCCATGGTCGAGACGTTGACGCTGCGATGCCGGTCGCCTCCGGTCCCGACGATGTCGACGGTGCGACCGGGGACCTCGAGCGGGATCGCCGCGGCGATCATGGCGTCCGAGAAGCCGCGCAGCTCCGCGACGCTCTCACCCTTGGCGGCCAGCGCCACGAGCACGCCGGCGAGCTGGGCCGGCGGCAACTCCCCCGCCATCACCCTGCCCATCACCCAGCGCGCCTGGTCGGCGTCGAGGTCGTTGCCCTCGATGAGCTGGGCGAGCAGGTCGGCGACGGTCGGCTCCGCGCCGGCGGTGGTCACGAGCCCGGTGCCTCGCGCAGGAGACCGGCGACGGCGTCGGCCAGGTCCTCGGGGACGTACGGGTGCGGCACGACGCCGTCGGCCTGCGACCACGCGGCGAGCCACGCGTCCTGCTGTCGCGCGATGAGCAGGAGCACCGGCGGGGCGTCGAAGTAGGAGTCCTTGAGCTGGCGGGCGAGCCCGAAGCCGCCGACCTTGGCCGTCTCACCGTCGATGATCGCGAGGTCGTAGCCGCCGGCGGCGATCTGGTTGAACAGCGTCTCGGCCGTGGCAACCTCGGTCCACTCGATGAACGCCGTGTCCTTCGACGCGCGTCGGCCGACGCCGCGGCGCACCGTGGCGCGGGTGTCGACGTCGTCGCTGTACAGGAGCACGCGCGCCGTCGTCGGCGCGGCATCCGGGAAGCTCTGGGTGCCGCGCGCGGGCACGGCGAGCGCGGTCGGAGCGGTCGGGGCGGCAGCGGAGTCGGTGGCCATGCCCCCGATGCTAGTCGGCTTCCCCCGCGGGGTGCCGAGGCCCTCGGGCGCATTTTGCGGACACTCGGCATCGCCCCGTCATAACCTGCCCCCGGCGGCACACCGCACGTCCCCCGCGACACCCCCGGAACCTTGGAAACACGCCGATCCGGGGCAACTGCGACCACCAGGAGACGACGGTTCGCCATAATGACCACGTGTCCACTCACGCTGCCGCCGCTGCCCCGGCTCCTAGCGCCCACGTGAGCGTCGACCGACCGAACATGACCCAGGTCGGCACGATCGTGTGGCTCTCCAGCGAGCTGATGTTCTTCGCGGGCCTCTTTGCCATCTACTTCACCCACCGCGCCGTGGCCGGACCCGAGGTCTGGGCCGAGAGCACGTCGAAGCTCAACATGACGATGGTCATCATCAACACGGCCATCCTCGTGTCGAGCTCGGTGACCTGTCAGTACGGCGTCTGGGCCGCCGAGGCGCTGAAGCCGCGCCGGTCGGGCAGCCTGCTCAACGTGCGCCAGTGGGGCATGGTCGAGTGGTACACCCTCACGTTCATCCTCGGCTCCGTCTTCATCGCGGGCCAGATCGTGGAGTACGCCGAGCTCGTCGAGCACGGGATCAGCATCGCCGGCTCGTCCTACGGGTCCGTCTTCTACCTGACCACCGGGTTCCACGGGCTCCACGTCATCGGCGGTCTCATCGCGTTCCTGTTCGTCCTCGGCAGCGCGTTCGTCGCGGGTCGGTTCACCCACCGCGAGGCGACGCGTGCCGTCGTGACGTCGTACTACTGGCACTTCGTCGACGTCGTGTGGATCGCCCTGTTCTTCGCCATCTACTTCCTGAAGTGAGCGCGATGACGACGCCGCACGCCCCGCACCCCAGCCGCCACCGAGACAGGAACGAGGACACGACGCGATGACCGCCCTCGCCAGAGCACGTCGTCACCGGCTCGCGCCGGTGCTGCTCATGCTGCTCGCACTGCTCGCCGTCGGCGGCGTCTACGCCGTCGTCGCCCCGCCCGCGGCGGTCGCCGAGACCTACTCGGCCGACGACGTCGCGGCCGGGCAGAAGCTCTTCCAGGCCAACTGCGCCTCGTGCCACGGCGCCAGCGCCGAGGGACGCGACGGGGTCGCCCCCTCGCTCATCGGCGTCGGAGCCGCCGCGGTGAACTTCCAGGTCGCGACGGGGCGCATGCCGATGGCCGCCCAGGCGCCGCAGGCCCCGACCAAGACGCCGCAGTTCAACGCCGAGCAGATCAAGCAGCTCGCCGGCTGGGTCGCGACGCTCGGCCCCGGTCCCTCCGTCCCCACCGAGGACATGGTCGACCCGGCCAGGGGCGACGCCGCCAACGGCATGCTGATCTTCCGGACGAACTGCGCGATGTGCCACAACGCCGTCGGCGCCGGTGGCGCGCTGAGCAACGGCAAGTACGCGCCGTCGCTGTTCGAGTCGACGCCGACCGAGATCTACGAGGCGATGCTCACCGGCCCGCAGTCGATGCCGGTGTTCAGCGACGCGAACATCACACCCGAGGGCAAGCGCGACGTCATCGCCTACCTCATGGAGCAGCGCACGGCCCAGGCCGGCGTCGGCGGGGCCAACCTCGGCGCCGTCGGCCCCGTGAGCGAGGGCCTGTGGGTGTGGGTCGTCGGAATGGGCGCGCTCGTGGCGGCCGCCGTCTGGATCGGAGCGAAGTCCTCATGAGCAACCACTCCACCGAGCTGGAGACGCGCGGCGAGCTCGACCCGGCGCCGTCGCCGGAGCGGTTCGAGAACCCGGGGCTGCCGCCGCACCGGCCGCGGCTCTCGGACACCTCGCCCGAGGGTTCCAAGCGCGCCGAGCGCCAGGTCGCGATCATCTTCGGCATCTCGATCCTCGCGACGATCGCGGGGGTCTGGGGCTACTTCGCCTTCCCGATGGACGCCGGCGTCGGCAACGTCCGCTACTCGACGCTCTCGATCGGGCTCGGTCTCGGCATCGGCATGCTGGGCATCGGCATCGCGGCGGTGCACTGGGCCAAGGCGCTCATGTCCGACGTCGAGGTCGTCGACCAGCGTCACCCGCAGCGCGGCGACGACGCGACCCGCGCGGCCGCCGTCGCCGATCTGCAGGCCGGGGCCAAGGACTCGGGCATCGCCCGTCGCCCGCTGCTCAAGGGCGCGCTCATCACGGCCGTCGCGATCGCGCCGCTCAGCTTCCTCGTCCCCTTCGTCGGCAACCTCGGCGGCTCGTGGAACGTCAACGCGATGCGCCACACGATGTGGCGCAAGGGCACCCGGCTCGCGACCGACCCGGACGGCCGGCTGATCCGGCCCGAGATGGTCACGATCGGCTCGGTCTGGCACGTCATCCCCGACGGGCTGCACGAGGTCGACGACGTCCTGGCGGAGAAGGCCAAGGCGATCGTCCTGCTCGTCCGACTCGCCCCCGAGGACCTGAAGATCCTGCCCGGGCGCGAGGACTGGTCCTACGACGGCATCGTCGCGTACTCGAAGGTCTGCACCCACGTCGGCTGCCCCGTCGCGCTCTACGAGCAGCAGACCCACCACCTGCTCTGCCCGTGCCACCAGTCGACGTTCGACGTCGCCGACGGCGCCAAGGTCGTCTTCGGACCGGCCAAGCGGGCGCTCCCGCAGCTGCCGATCATGGTCGACGACGAGGGCTACCTCGCGGCCCGTGACGACTTCGACGAGGCCGTCGGCCCGTCGACGTGGGAACGGCAGCGCCCGATCCGTGGGGAGGACTACTGATGACGACCACGACGCCCGCCGCCAAGGCCGCCGCCGCCACCGGTGACTTCTTCGACACCCGGATCGGCGCCGCGAAGCTCGTCAAGGAGTTCGCGCGGAAGGTCTTCCCTGACCACTGGTCCTTCATGCTCGGCGAGATCGCGCTCTACTCGTTCATCGTGCTGCTGCTCAGCGGCACGTTCCTCACGATGTTCTTCGTGCCGTCGATGACCGAGGTGCACTACCCGGTCGACGCGCTGCCGACGACCATGCGCGGAGTGGAGATGTCGGAGGCCTTCGCCTCGACGCTCCACATGTCCTTCCACGTGCGCGGCGGCCTGCTCATGCGGCAGATCCACCACTGGGCGGCGCTGCTGTTCATGGCCGCGATCGTGACGCACATGATGCGCGTCTTCTTCACCGGCGCCTTCCGCAAGCCGCGCGAGCTCAACTGGTTCGTCGGCTTCACGCTGCTCATCCTCGGCCTGGCCGCCGGCTTCACCGGCTACTCGCTCCCGGACGACGTGCTCTCGGGCAACGGTCTGCGGATCGCCGACGGCGTGGCCAAGTCGATCCCGATCCTCGGGTCCTACGTCTCGTTCGCCCTGTTCGGCGGAGAGTTCCCCGGACACGTCATCATCCCGCGGCTGTTCACCGCGCACATCCTGCTCGTGCCGGCCCTCATCCTGTCGCTGGTCGCCGTCCACCTCATCCTCGTGGTGGTGCACAAGCACACGCAGTACCCCGGACCCGGCCGGACGAACTCCAACGTCGTCGGCTACCCGCTGTTCCCCGTCTACATGGCGAAGGCCGGTGGCTTCTTCTTCGTCGTCTTCGGCGTGCTGGCTATCATGGGCGCGACGCTCTCGATCAACAACGTGTGGAACTACGGGCCGTTCGACCCCTCCCCCGTGTCGGCCGGTGCCCAGCCCGACTGGTACATGCTGTTCCTCGAGGGTGCGCTGCGCCTCATGCCGGGTCAGACGGAGTTCGTCGTCGCGGGCTACACGGTGCCGCTCAACATCCTCGTCCCCGGCGTCGTCGTGCCCGGCATCCTGTTCACGCTGCTCGGGGCCTACCCGATCATCGAGGCGTACGCGTCGGGCGACAAGCGTGAGCACCACCTGCTCGACCGTCCGCGGAACGTCCCGACCCGCACCGGCGTCGGCGTCGCGGTCCTCACGGCGTTCATCATCCTCGCGGCGGCCGGGTCGAACGACCTCATCGCCACCCACTTCAAGCTCTCGATCAACTCGATCACCTGGGTGTTCCGGGTGCTGTTCCTCGTCGGCCCGTTCATCGCGTTCATCATCACGAAGCGCATGTGCCTCGCGCTCCAGCGTCGCGACCGCGACCTGGTCCTGCACGGGTACGAGACGGGTCGGGTCGTCCGGTTCGCCTCGGGCGAGTACATCGAGGTCCACCAGCCGCTGACGCCGCAGGAGCGATGGGTGCTGGTCGACTACGACCCGCACAAGCCCCTCCCCGCGCCGTCCGAGACGAACGCACGCGGCGTCGCCCGGCCCGACTACAAGAAGCTGCGTCGGCAGAGCCGGCTCTCGCACTTCTTCTTCGCCGACCGGGTCGACCCGGTGACGCCGGCCGAGCTCGAGGCGGCCCACGCCCACCACGCGTCGGCGCACGGGTCCGACCACGAACTCGAGCACGAGACGGCGACGGCCGGCGAGCTGGAGTCGACGAGCGTCTGAGCGGACGCCGGCGAAACGCCGAGCCCCGAGACGCTCACGCCCATCACGTGAGACGCGGCCCCTCTCCCGGAAGGCGAGAGGGGCCGCGTAACGTTGTACCTGATGTCTGTGCCGCCGCCCGGAAGCGCCGGGTGGCATCAAGAGGAGAGGATCCGACCTCATGGTCTACACCCTGCCCGAGCTTCCCTACGACTACGCGGCACTGGAGCCCCACATCTCCGGCAAGATCATGGAGCTGCACCACGACAAGCACCATGCGGCCTACGTCGCGGGCGCCAACACGGCGCTGGAGAAGCTTGCCGAGGCCCGCGACTCCGGTGATCTCGCTGCGGTCAACCTCTACGAGAAGAACCTGGCGTTCAACCTCGGCGGTCACGTCAACCACTCGATCTTCTGGACCAACCTCTCCCCCGAGGGCGGCGAGGCCGAGGGCGATCTGCTCGCGGCGCTCGAGGAGCACTTCGGCGGCGTCGAGAAGTTCAAGGCGCACTTCACGGCGGTGGCCGCTGGCGTCCAGGGCTCCGGCTGGGCGGTGCTCGCCTGGGACACGCTCGGCGGCCAGCCGATCATCGTGCAGCTCTACGACCAGCAGGGCAACCTCCCCGCCGGGCTCGTCCCGCTGCTCATGCTGGACGTCTGGGAGCACGCGTACTACCTGGACTACCTCAACGTCCGCGCCGACTACATCAAGGCGTTCTGGAACCTGGTCAACTGGGCCGACGTCGCGGCGCGCCTCGACCGCGCCTCGAAGGCCACGGCGGCCGGGCTCATCGTCCCCGCCTGACGCGCTTCGGTTGTCCGAGCCCGGGCCCCGTCCCCGCCACCTCGCGTGGCGGGGACGGGGCCCTTCGTCGTTGCGCGGCCTTCGGGGCTCGTGGAGGGGTCGCCTCCAGGCTCGGTGGTCGTCGCGGTCACGGTGGCCACGGTGAGGCCTGCTGCGTGAGTCGACCCGGTGGCTGGGCCGCGGCCACGGCCCAGCTGGCCGGACGCGTCGATGCGGTCGAGGAGTGGTCCTGGTTGGCGCTGGCACGGCTGGTGCGCCCCAGGACCGTCGGGCACGCACGTCTCCGGTCGTGGTGTGGTCGTCGCAGTCGTGGTGGCCACGGCACGGCCGGGTGGACGCGTCGATGCGGTCGTGGCGTGGTCGTCGCGGTCGCCGTGGCCCCGGAGAGGCCGGGTACCAATGGGCACGCACGCCGTCGGCCTCGGTGTAGTCGGCCGTCTGGCCGTGGCCACGGCACAGCCGGGTGGACGCGTCGATGCGGTCGTGGCGTGGTCCTTGCGGTCGCTGTGGCCCCGGGGAGACCGGGTACCAATGGGCACGCACGCCGTCGGTCTCGGTGTAGTCGGCCGTCTGGCCGTGGCCACGATGGGAGCGGGTGGGTATCTCGACCCGGTGGTGGTGTGGTCGTCGCACTCGTGGTGGCCACGGCACAGCCGGGTGGGCACGTCGACCCGGTCGTGGGGTGGTCAGCGCAGGGGCGACCCAGCGTTCAACGCGGCCGGCAGCACCTCCTGCCGCCGCACCCCCCGGGCCCCAGCCCCACCGCGACCCGGGACGACATCGAGAGGGCCCCGCCCAACGCCGGTGACGGCGTCGGACGGGGCCCTCTCGATGTGGGCGCGGCGGGCAGGCCGCGGAAGGTCAGTGGGCGTGCTGCCCGCGGGAGAACTCAAAGATCAGGCCGACCAGGCCGATGATGCCAAGGACGACGCCGAAGACGCAGACCCACCAGCCGACGGCCACCCCGAGGAAGACGATCGCCGCGGCGATCCCGAGGACCAGCGGCCACCAGGAGTGCGGCGAGAACTCGCCGTAGTCCCCCGCGCCCTCGGCGATGTTCCCGGTCAGGCTGTCCTCGGGCCGGGGGTCGATGCGACGCCCCGTCATCCAGAGGAAGAACCCGGTCAGACCGGCGAGACCGCCGAGCATGAGCACACCGACGAAGCCGACCGGCTCCGCGTACCCCGTGAGCTGGCCGTACACGACGGCGACGATCGCGAAGAACGGGACGAGGGCGAGGAACACCAGCGTCTCGGTGAACATGGGCGGACGCTGCCGCTTGGGCTTCGTGCTCACTTCGAGGCTCCCTTCGGGCCGGAGGTCGAGGCCGTGTCGTCGCCGGCCCGCGTGCCCGCGCTGCCGTAGGCGAGAGACGGGAGGTCATCGGTGCTGACGACGTAGTCGAGCGCCGCGACCTCGGGGTGGTGCAGGTCGAACGCCGGCGCCTCCGAGCGGATCCGCGGGATCGAGGTGAAGTTGTGCCGCGGCGGCGGGCAGGACGTCGCCCACTCGAGCGAGCGGCCGTAGCCCCACGGGTCGTCGACCTTGACGTGCGGCGCGCTCCGCCAGGTGCGGAACACGTTGTAGATGAACGGCAGCGTGGCGAACGCGAGGATGAAAGCCCCGACCGTCGAGACCTGGTTCTGCCACGTCACGTCGTCCTCGACCAGGTACCCGACGTACCGGCGGGGCATGTTCTTCGCACCGATCCAGTGCTGGATGAGGAAGGTCGTGTGGAACCCGATGAACGTGAGCCAGAAGTGGAGCTTGCCCAGGCGCTCGTTCAGCATCTTGCCCGTGAACTTCGGCCACCAGAAGTAGAAGCCGGAGAACATCGCGAACACGACCGTGCCGAACACCACGTAGTGGAAGTGCGCGACGACGAAGTAGGTGTCGTGGATCTGGAAGTCCAGCGTGGGCGAGGCGAGGATGACGCCCGTCAGGCCCCCGAAGAGGAAGGTGGCGAGGAAGCCGATCGCCCAGAGCATCGGCGACTCGAAGGTGAGCTTGCCGCGCCACATCGTGCCGATCCAGTTGAAGAACTTCACCCCGGTCGGCACGGCGATGAGCATCGTCATGAGCGCGAAGAACGAGAGCATGACGGCGCCGACCGTGTACATGTGGTGCGCCCACACCGTCACCGACAGCGCGGCGATCGTGAGCGTGGCGAGGACGAGGGTCTTGTACCCGAAGATCGGCTTGCGGGAGAAGACCGGGAACACCTCGGAGACGATGCCGAAGAACGGCAGGGCGATGATGTAGACCTCGGGGTGGCCGAAGAACCAGAACAGGTGCTGCCACAGCACCGCACCGCCGGCCTCGGGCGCGAACACCACGGCGTCGAGCCGGCGGTCGGCGAGGAGGCCGAAGTACGCGGACGTCAGCACGGGGAACGCCATGAGCGCGAGCACGCTCGTGATGAGGATGTTCCAGGTGAAGATCGGCATCCGGAACATGGTCATGCCCGGCGCGCGCATGCAGATGATCGTCGTGATGAAGTTGACCGAGCCGAAGATCGTCGCGAAGCCGGTGAGGCCGAAACCGACCAGCCAGAGGTCGGCGGCGAGGCCGGGCGAGAAGGTCTCCGACGCGAGCGGCACGTACGACGTCCAGCCGAACCCGGCGGCACCGGCCGGCGTGAGGAAGCCGCCGATGGCGATGAGGCCACCGAACAGGTACAGGTAGTACGCCAGCATGTTGAGCCGCGGGAACGCGACGTCCGGCGCGCCGATCTGCAGCGGCACGAGCACGTTGGCGAACCCGGCGAACAGCGGCGTCGCGAACAGCAGCAGCATGATGCCGCCGTGCATCGTGAAGAACTGGTTGTACTGCTCCGCGCTCGTGAACACCTGCTGCCCGGGCTGGAACAGCTCGGCCCGGATCGCCAGGGCGAGCAGGCCGCCGAGGCAGAAGAAGGCGAACGACGTCGTGAGGTACATGTAGCCGATCGTCTTGTGATCGGTCGTCGTCATCCACTTGACGATGGCGCTGCCGAGCCCCTGTCGCCTCGGCGACAGACCCGGGACGTGCTCCGGCTCCGGCAGCGGCGCCGACTCGACGTGCTGAACCTCATCGATGGCCATCAGCCCTCATCACCTTCCGACGGGTCGCCCTCGAGCTGGCCCGTGTCCTTGGCACTCGTGCCCTGGAGCGCGTTGTACTCGTCACCGAGCACGCCGGTGTTGCCGGCAGCCTCGAGCTCGGCCATCTTCTGCTCGAACTCCTCGGGCGTCACGACCTTGACGTTGAACAGCATCGACGCGTGGTACTCGCCGCACAGCTCGGCGCACTTGCCCTGGTAGTCGCCGAGCTTCTCCGGGACGAGCTGCAGCGTGTTGGTCCGGCCCGAGATCATGTCGAGCTTGACGAGGAACGCGGGGATCCAGAACGAGTGGTTGACGTCGCGCGTCTTGAGCGTGAACTCCACGAGCTCGCCCTGCGGGAGGTACAGCGTCGGGATGCCGTCCGCGTGGCCGTCCGTGATGTCGGCCTGCTCGCCGGTCTCGTGGACCTGCGCATCCGTGTAGTTGAAGTCCCAGCTCCAGCGCTTCCCGTACACCTCGATGCGCACGTCGGGCTCCGCCGAGGTGTCCATGATCTCGCCCATGGACTTCGACGTGAACGCGAACAGCACGCCGATCATGACGATCGGCACGAAGGTGTACATGAGCTCGAGCGGCACGTGGTAGCGCAGCTGCACGGGGAGCTGGTTGTCCCCCTTGCGCTTGCGGTAGACCACGATGCACCAGATCAGGAGGCCCCAGACGAGCACACCGACGAGCAGCGCGGCGATCCACGCGTTGTTCCAGAGCGAGATCACCATGTCGGTGTGGTTCGTGGCACCGGGGGCCTGCTCGGGCAGGAACCCGCGCTGGGTCGCGGCTGAGCAGCCGGTCAGTCCGAGTGCCGCGACCGCACCGGCCGCGATGGCGACCTTCCGGGCAGGGCGAGAGGGCGTTGTCGACACGTCGTCACCATAGCCCGTCACGAGCTCCGGACGCGCCTCACGCGCAAGATTCCGCGGTTCCAGAGCGTGTCATCGACGCGGCGCCGGGGTGGTCACGACGCCCCGGCGCTCCCGCGTCACAAAAGGGCTCCGACCGGTGCCGCGACGGCCCCCGCCGAGGCGGCGCCGGGCCGCGCGGGCACCGTCCCAGCGCCGGTCGCCGACCGACGGCGCGGCCGGAGGGGCGCCGTCACGCAGCCGTCGACCAACCGGCCGCCACGAGCCGGCCGCGCGCCGATCGCGGGCCGGGTCGTTGACGTGCGGTCAGCCCGCGGCCGGGATGCTGGCGACGATGTCGGCCACGACGGCCAGCGCCTGGGACTCCTCGGAGTCCTGGCTGGCCGGGACCTGGACGAGCACGCGCGAGCCGACGTGCGCGCCGACGAAGGAGTCGAACACCGACCCGCTGCCGACGGGGAGCGACTGCACGCCGGACCCACCGAGCGTCCGCCACGAGCTCTCGGAGTCGGCGTTGTCCCAGGTCGTGAGCGTGTACTGGAAGAACAGGGTGTCGCCCTCGGCGATCGTGGCGCCCGTGCCGCCCGCCAGCACCGTGCCGGTCAGCTCGGCCGGCGCGGCGCTGCCGTCCGCGACCGTGACGGCCGTGACCGGCTCGCCCAGCTCGCCGTCCCAGGTCACCGGGACCTCCGCACCGGTCGGCGTCGCGTCGGCCTCGCCGAGCGCGTCGAGCGAGGTGGCGGCGATGACGTCGACGACGAAGACGATCGTGTCGTCCGCGCCGATCGACCCGTCGGAGGAGCCGCCGACCGGACCGTAGCCGAGCTCCGGCGGGATGGTGATGAGGATCCGCGACCCGACGTGCTGCCCCTCGAGCCCGATGCCCCAGCCGGTGATGAGGCTGGCGAGCCCCGACCCGAGCGGCGTGCCGCGGTCGTAGGAGTTGTCGAAGGGGGTGTCGGAGCCCCACACGGCGCCGTAGTAGTTGGCGGTGACGTAGTCGTCGGCCGTGATCTCGGGTCCGTCGCCCTCGCTCGCGACGGCGACCTGGAGCCCGGCGGGCGCCGTGTCGCTCCCGAACGTGAGCGTCGGCTTCTCGCCGAACTCTCCGCTCGCCTCGAACCCGACGTCGGAGCCGGCGACGGTGGCCTCCTGGGTCGGCGTCGAGGCCGACGCCGACGGGCTGCCCGAGGCGCTCGGGGAGGACTCGGTGCCCTCGTCGCTCGCGCACGCGGCGAGCAGGGAGGCTGCCGCGAGGGCAGAGATGACGGCGATGACGGGGTGACGGCGCACGGAGCTCCTTGCGGTGGCACCGTCGCTGTGACGGCGCGTGGGTGGTTCGGTCGTGGGACGGCGCGGGTCCGCCGCGCAGGATCCCAGGTCTACCCGACGCACCTGGACGCGACCTGTGAGGGCGATGGGGTTCAGATGGGGGCAGCGGGCGGCGCCGCGCGTGCGCGGCCCGCCCGAGGCGGATCGACTAGCTGAACGAGTCGCCGCAGGCGCAGGAGCCCTGGGCGTTCGGGTTGTCGATCGTGAAGCCCTGCTTGGCGATGGTGTCGGCGAAGTCGATCGTCGCGCCGGCGAGGTAGGGCACGCTCATCCGGTCCACGACGACCTCGACGCCGTCGAAGTCGCGCACGACGTCGCCGTCGAGCAGGCGCTCGTCGAAGTAGAGCTGGTAGATGAGGCCGGAGCAGCCGCCGGGCTGGACCGCGATCCGCAGCCGCAGGTCGTCCCGGCCCTCCTGCTCCAGGAGCGAGCGGACCTTGGCCGCCGCGACCTCGGTGAGGCCGACCTCGTGGGTCGGCTCGACGATCGTCTCGCCCGCGCTCTCAGTGGTCTGCGTCATGGCTGCTCCTCACGCACCTCTCGGGTCGGGCCGTCGCCTGGGCGGCGCGGTCCCCTCACTCAAGGGTACGTCGCCCGGGACGGACGGGGATGTCGCGCCGGTCACGTTCGCTCTCGGCGTCACCAGCGCCACGCCGCGCCCTGGCGCCGTCCCGCCGCCTCGATCCCGTCCTCGTCGCCGGGCACGGACGCCGCGGCGGAGACCCCGTGCGGCGCGCCGGCCCGCCGGTCGAGCGTGCCGGTGCGCCCGAGCGCGAGGGCCGCTGCTCCCTGCGCGCGCGCCACCGCGGAGACCGCGCCGAGCACGCCGCGGTCCGCCTCGAGCGGGTCCACCCGATCGGACAGGCTGACGGCGAGGTCGATCTCCCCGGCGCGCCCCGCGAGCCCCGTCTCGGCCGCGACGAACGCCGCGCCCGACACGACCCGCCCGCCGAGCGCCAGCACGGCGAGGCCGAGCCCGCCGCCCGCACCCGAGCCGGGGACGGCACTCGCGCGCGGCGCCACGCCCTCCCCCGCCAGCAGGTCGGGCCGGCGGCTGCGGGCGGCAGCGTCGGCGAGCGTCCGCTCGGTCGGGGCGAGCGCCGCGTCCCAGGCGGCCGCCGTCTCCTGGCCCACGAGCCCCCCGAGCGCGGACGCCGCCCCGCGCAGACCCCGTGCGGTCCGGTCGCTCGCCGCGGCGAGGACGAGCTCCGTCCCGACCAGCGCGGCTCGCGCGTCCGTGACGATCTCGTCGAGCGCATCGCTCCCGACGGCGGTTCCGGGCACGCCCGGAGCTCCCGCCTCGCGAGCACCAGCATCGAGCGCCCCCGACGCGAGCGCCCCCGCGTCGAGGCCGCCGAGCGCGGCGAGGAACCCGACGCCCAGGTCGAGCAGCTCGGCGTCGCCGCAGCCGACGACGACCCGTCGCGCGCCCGTCGCCGCGGCCGCGAGGACGAGCTGCCCCACGCCGAACGACGTCCTCCGCGCCACCGCGTCGGGACCGTCGCGCGACACGCCGGACTCGTCGCGCGACACGTCGGGCACGTCGGACGCGCCGTCCGGGTCGATCACCGACCCGAGCACGTCGACGGCCTGCACGTAGGCCGTGCCGTCGACGAGGAGGATCAGCGCCGGCAGCGACCGGGCGCCGTCGCGGTCGAGGACGGGCACGACCACCCGCTCGCCGCCGCGCGCGGACTCGATCGCGTCGAGCAGGTCGTGTCCAGCGTCCGAGCACACCACGCCCACCACCTCGGCCTCGGGGTTGCCCGCCAGCCAGCCGCGGCGCAGCGCCGCGAGCGCGCGGGTCGCCGGGACGTCACCGACGCGCGCCGCGCCGAGCAGGACACGCACGACGCCTCAGTCCGACCGGTCGCTCGCCGCACCGATGGCGGCCAGCAGGATCGCCTCGGCCGTCGTCGCCCGCGCCAGCTCACCGAGGTGGACGGACTCGTCCGCTCCGTGCGCGCGCGAGTCGGGGTCCTCGACGCCGGTGATGAGGATGGTCGCCTCGGGTGCGAGGTCGAGCAGGTCCGCGATGAACGGGATCGAGCCACCGACCCCCGTGTCGACGGGCCGCACCCCCCAGGCCGCCTCGAAGGCCGCCCGCGCGAGCGCCATCGCCGGAGCGTCGCCCGGGGCCAGGAACGCCGTGCCCCGCTCCCCCGGCGTCACGCTGACGCGAGCGCCGAACGGGGCGTTCCCGAGCAGGTGGGCCGTGAGCGCCTCCTCGGCCGCGACCGGGTCCTGGCCCGGCGCGACCCGCAGGCTCAGCTTGGCGCGGGCCGTGTGCCGGATCGTGTTCGAGGAGTGCGCGATGCTCGGCGCGTCGATCCCGATGACGGCCAGCGCGGGCTGCCGCCACAGCCGCGCGGCGAGCGCGCCCCGCCCGGCGAG
Organism: Salana multivorans; assembly: GCF_003751805.1. NCBI lineage: Bacteria > Bacillati > Actinomycetota > Actinomycetes > Micrococcales > Beutenbergiaceae > Salana > Salana multivorans. Next base: position 723,910 of record NZ_RKHQ01000002.1, read on the forward strand.
CCGGACGCCGTCGAGCACCCCGGCCTCGGCGCGCAGCTCGGCCTCGGGGTAGTCGACGTCCGCCTCGTCGGAGGTGACGAGGCCCGCGATCGCGACCGCCCCGTCGTCGTCGTGCAGCGTCGCGACGAGCCGGGACAGCAGCGTGAGCGCGTCGAGGACGGGGCCGCCGAACATGCCCGAGTGGACGGCGTGGTCGAGGACGTCCACCTGGACCTCGACGTCGACCAGCCCGCGCAGGGACGTCGTGAGTGCCGGGATGCCGACCTTCCAGTTCGTCGAGTCGGCGACGACCACGACGTCGGCCGCGAGCTCCTCCGCGTGCGCCCGCAGGAAGGGCGCGAACGTCGGGGAGCCGATCTCCTCCTCGCCCTCGACGAAGACGGTGACGGATACCGGCCACTCCTCGCCGTACGTCGCGCCGATGGCGCGCAGCGCGCCGACGTGGGCGACGACGCCGGCCTTGTCGTCGGCCGCCCCGCGACCGAACAGTCGCTCGCCCACCCGGTGCGGCTCGAACGGCTCGGTGCTCCAGCCCTCGCCGGGCGGCTGGACGTCGTGGTGCGCGTAGAGCAGCACGTGCGGCGCACCGTCCGGTCCGGCACGGTGGCCAAGGACGGCCGGGCGACCGCCGGGCACGCGGGTGACCCGCACCTGCGTCAGGCCGGCGTCGCGCAGCAGGTCGGCGACGGCGGCAGCGCTCCGCTCGACGTGCTCCTGCTCGAATGCGGGAGCCGAGACGGACGGGATGCGCACGAGCGCCTCCAGCTCGCCGACGAGCGAGCCGAACGCGTCGTCGACGGCGGCGCGGAGCCGGTCGACGGACTGGCGCGTCAGGGGAAGCCCCTCGAGGGAGGAGGGGGCGGGACGGTCGGGCACGGGCTGGGTCGGGCTGTCGCTGGGCACAGGGAGAACCTACCGACTCGACTACCCTGGAGCGGTGCTCGGACGCAAGAAGGACCAGACTGCCCCCGAGGTCGTGCCGCAGGCGCAGGACGCCCCCGCCTCCACGATCTCCTCCGCCGACGTCGAGACCGCTGCCGGCGGTGTGACGTCCTCGGGGAAGGGCCGCCCGACGCCCCGGCGCAGGGAGGCGGAGTCGAAGAACCGGCGTCCGCTCGTCGTCAACGACCCGAAGGCGGCCCGCGCGGCGCAGCGCAAGGCGAACGCCGAGGCCCGCCAGCGGATGAACGAGGCGATGGTCACGGGCGACGAGAAGCACCTGCCGGCCCAGCACCGCGGCGAGCAGCGCCGCTACATCCGCGACTACGTCGACGCCCGCTGGTCGCTCGGGGAGTTCTTCCTCCCGATCGCCTTCGTCTTCGTCATCGCGACGTTCGTCTTCGGCAACGATGCCCGCTTCGCGCTGCCGCTGCTGCTCGCGCTCTACGGCCTGGTCGGCGTCGCCGTGGTCGACGCCGTGCTCGTCGGCCGACGGATCCGCAAGCAGCTCACCGCGAAGTACGGTGCGGACCGGGTCCAGAAGGGCGGCGTCATGTACGCCGTGCTCCGCTCGTTCCAGCTCCGCCCGACGCGCATGCCCAAGCCGCAGAACAAGCGCGGCGAGTACCCGAGCTGATCCTCGGCCGGCCGGCCGGCCGGCCGAGCCGGCCCGGTTCGATCGGCCCGTCCCGGGGCGGCGCGTCCTCAGTCCGTGCTCGCCCGACGGTTGAGCGCGCGCGCCATGGCCCCCGGCCAGGCCGGCCCGCTGTAGATGAAGGCCGTGTAGGCCTGCACGAGATCGGCTCCGGCGTCGAGCAGGGCGACGGCGTCCTCCGGCGCGGAGATGCCGCCGACGCCGATGACGACGCGCTCGGGTCCCAGCTCGCTGCGGACGATCCGCACGACCTCGAGCGCTCGCGCCCGCACGGGCGGCCCCGACAGCCCGCCGGGGCCGAAGTCGTGGTCGATGGTCGTGTTGGTGGCCACCACCCCGGCGAGGTCGAGCTCGGCGACGAGGTCGCACACGGCGCGGACGTCGTCGTCGGACAGGTCGGGCGCGATCTTGACCAGCACCGGGACGCGGCGACGAGCCGACGCGTCGGCCGCGAGCTGCGCTGCCTCGAGGATCGGCCGAAGGGAGTCGACGGCCTGCAGGTCCCGCAGGCCCGGCGTGTTCGGGCTGGAGACGTTGACGACGAGGTAGTCGGCGTAGCGGGCCAGGGCGGACGCCGACAGCGCGTAGTCCTGGGCCGCGTGCTCGGGCGGCGTCGCCTTCGTCTTGCCGATGTTGACGCCGACGACGGCGGCCGCGCCCCACCGCGTGCGCCGCAGCCGCGCGAGTCGGGCCGCGACCGCCGCCGACCCGGAGTTGTTGAAGCCCATCCGGTTGACCAGGGCGCGCTCGCCGACCCGGCGCCACAGCCGCGGCGGCTCGTTGCCGGGCTGGGCGTGCGCCGTCACCGTCCCGATCTCGACGTGGGAGAACCCGAGCGCCGTGAGTCCGCGGACCATCCGGGCCTCCTTGTCGAACCCGGCGGCCGCCCCGAGCGGGGAGGAGAGGTGGCGGCCGAACAGCTCGAGCGACCCCGGGGCACCGGTCCGGCCGGTCCGGCCGAAGGTCGCGGCCATGAGGGCCCGGGTCGGCGCGAACCGTCCCGCGAGCTCGATCGCGCGTGCCGCGTGGTGGTGCGCCGACTCGGGGTCCATCCGCACGAAGACGGTGCGGAACAGGGCGGTGTAGAGGGGGTGGGCCACGACGTCCAACCTACTGCGACGCTACTGCCGCGCGATGCGCGCCGGGTCCGAGCGCATCAGCCAGGCGATCCCGAGGAACGGCAGCACGAGCGGGACGTACCCGTAGCCCTGGCCCAGGTGCGACCACACCGTCGCCTCGGGGAAGTCCTCCGGGCGGAGGAAGGACCACAGGCCGACCGTGAGGACGCCGACCAGCTCGACGAGGACGGCGGCCCAGGCGATCCGCCTCATCCGGACGCCGTTGTGCGCCAGCGCGATCGTGGCGACGACGTAGATGACGGCGGCGACGAGCGAGAGCCAGTACGCGAGCGGCGCCTCCTCGGGCTTGGTGAGGAGCTGGTAGACGGACCGCGCCGTCGCGGCCAGCGCGAGGATGCCGTAGACGAGGACGAGGGCCCGTCCGGCACCGTAGGCGCGCGGCCGCGGGTCCGCGGGCTCGGGGTGGGGCGGGGTCACGGCGTCAGGAGGCTCGGTCGACACCGGCTCATCATCCCGCACCCGAGGGGCGGGGTGCGTGCCGGACCACGCCGGGCTAGCCGAGCCAGATCTGCCAGATCCGGACCTGGAGCACGACGACGACCACGCACACCACCGCCAGGACGACCGAGCTCCACCGCGTCCGCTCGACGAACGCCCAGGCGAACGCCACCGGCAGCAGGACGAGCTGCGTCACCAGGTAGCCCCACAGGAGCATCGGGTCGGCGCTCGTCGCGCCGTTCGACATGCCGACCGCGACCACGACGGTCTGCACGACGAGCGCGAGCTCGACCACGCCGATCGCCGGCACCTGCGACCCGACCATCGGCTGGTCGCGGACGGCGCGGAGCCCGGCCCACGCCCCGAGCAGCAGCGCGAGCAGACCGACGACCAGGAGGAGCGGGAGCACGCGACAACCCTAGGGCGGCCGGAGCCGCGGTGGACGGCGACTCCTGACGGGCGGCGGACCGTTGACGGCTGTAACGATTCACTCCTACCGTGATCCCGTGCCGCCAGTGACGTCGTCCGAGACGCAGCCCACGCCGTCGACCCTCCACCCCGACCTCGCGCCGCTCGCCGGCGCGCGCCTCCTCGTCCCGACGCCACCGCCGGGCGGGAGCCTCGACCGCGGCGAGGCGGTCGAGCTGATCCGTCGCGTCGACCTCGACCGGCCCCGCTCCGACGTGCGCGCCGCCCGCCTGCTCGTCACGGCGCACGGCGTCGTCGAGGCGTTCCTCGACGGGACCCCGGCGAGCGAGGACCTCCTGACCCCCGGCTGGACCGCGTACGAGCAGCGGCTCGACGTCGCCGCGTGGGACGTGACGACCGCCGTGCGGGACGGGGCGCCCGGCACGCGCTCGCTGACCCTGTCGGCCCGCCTCGGCAACGGCTGGTGGCGCGGCGACCTCGGCTTCGCCGCGGCGGAGGCGAGCTACGGCGAGGACCTCGGGCTGCTCGCTGCGCTCGAGATCACCTACGTCGACGGCACCCGTCAGGTCGTCGTCACGGACGACGCGTGGTCCGCTCGCACGTGCGACGTCACGGCCAACAACCTCTACCTCGGCCAGCGGATCGACGCCCGCCTGCGGGCCGGTGCCGGCCGCGCCGTCGCCGTCCGCACCCGCGACCTCGACCCCGTGCTGCTCACGCCGCGGGTCGCCGAGCCGGTCCGACGGCACGAGGTGCTGCGACCCCGGCGCGTGTGGCGCTCGCCGAGTGGCCGGGTGCTCCTCGACTTCGGGCAGAACCTCGTCGGGTGGCTGCGGCTGCGCGTGGCCGGCCCCGCCGGCACCGAGATCACGGCCCGGCACGCCGAGGTGCTGGAGCACGGCGAGTTGGGCACGCGCCCGCTGCGCCTGGCCACGGCGACCGACACGTTCGTCCTCGCCGGCACGGGCGGGCCCGAGACGTTCGAGCCGACCCTCACCTTCCACGGCTTCCGCTATGCCGAGCTGACGGGCTGGCCGGACGACCTCGTCGCGGCGGTCGAGGCCGGCACGCTCGCGCCGGACGCGATCGAGGCGGTCGTCGTGCACACGGCGATGCGCCCCACCGCGGAGTTCGAGTGCTCCGAGCCGCTCGTCGACCAGCTCGTCCGCAACAGCGTGTGGGGGCAGAAGGGCAACTTCCTCGCGCTGCCGACCGACTGCCCGCAGCGCGACGAGCGGCTGGGCTGGACCGGCGACATCGCCGCCTACGCCGCGACCGCCGCGTTCCAGTTCGACGCGGCCGACCTCCTCCACTCGTGGCTGATCGACCTCGCGCACGAGACGCGCGCCGTCGGGTTCGTCCCCGTGATCGTGCCGTTCCTCGTGCGGCACGGTCGTCTCGACCTCGACTCGTGGGAGGTCTGGCGCACGCCGCAGGCCGTGTGGTCCGACGCCGCGTGCTGGGTGCCCCGCGCGCTGTGGTGGGCGTACGGCGACGTCGACCGGCTCGCCGCGCACTACCCGGGGATGGTCGCGCACCTCGAGTCCGTCGAGCCGGTCCTGTCCGCCTCCGGGCTGTGGGACGGGACGTGGCAGCTCGCGGACTGGCTCGACCCCGACGCGCCGCCGGACGACCCGGCGGCCGCCAAGGCCGACCCCGGGGTGGTCGCCACGGCAGCCCTCCACCACTCGGCCGCGTTCGCCGCCGAGGCGGCGACCGTCCTCGGCCACGACGAGGACGCGGCCCGGTGGACCGCACTCGCCGCCCGGCTGCGCTCGGCGTTCCGGACGCACTACGTCACGGACGACGCCGACGGCCTGCGCGTGCGGTCGGACTGTGCCACGGTCTACGCGCTCGCGCTGCGGCTCGGGCTGCTGGACGAGGGGGAGGACGCCCGCGCCGCCGCCCGGCTCGCCGAGATCGTCGCGGCCGGCGACCATCGCGTCACGACGGGGTTCGCCGGCACGCCGTTCGTCACCTGGGCGCTGTCGGAGCACGGCTACCCCGACGTCGCCTACCGGCTGCTGCTCGAGCGGGAGTGCCCGTCGTGGCTCTACCCCGTGACGATGGGCGCCACGACGATCTGGGAGCGCTGGGACTCGATGCTGCCCGACGGCACCATCAACCCCGGTGAGATGACGTCCTTCAACCATTACGCGCTCGGTGCGGTCGCCGACTGGATCTACCAGGTGGTCGGCGGGATCCGGCCGGCCGAGCCCGGCTACCGGCGGGTGCTCGTCCAGCCCGTCCCCGGTCCCGGGATCGATCGCGCCCGGTGCGCGTACGACGCCCGGGTCGGGCGGATCGAGTCGTCGTGGTCCGTCGACGGCGACGTGTTCCGCCTCCGGGTGGAGATCCCGGACGGCGTGCCGGCCGACGTCGTCCTGCCCGACGGAACACGGCACGTCGTCGGGGGCGGCACGCACGACTTCACCTGCGCCGTCCACAGCCCGGCCCCGCGCGGCGCGTCCGTCTCCTAACATCGACGTATGCCAACGCCTCGCCGTTCCGCGCCAGCCCAGCCCGCCACGCAGGTCCGCCTCACCACGCGGACCCCCGAGACCGCCGACGCGCAGGTCCTCGTCGTCCTGCTCCAGCGGGACGGGGGGTCACCGCGCGTGCTCGCCCCCGGCGCCTCGACGCTGGCCGAGGAGCTCGCCGACGCCGTCGCGGCGCTCGGTCTCGAGGGGGCAGCCGACGAGGTCACCCCGATCCCCGCCCCCGCGATCGTGACGGCCGACGTCGTCGTCCTCGCCGGCCTCGGCGACGCCGTGCTCGACGACGGGCCGGCCGGGGCCGAGGCCGTCCGGCGCGCGGTCGGCGCCGCGCTGCGGGGCGCACCGGCGCGGGAGCGCGTGGCCGTGCTCGCGCCGACCGACTCGCCGGCGGTCGTGGGCGCGGTCGCCGAGGGTGCGCTGCTCGGCGCCTACCGCTTCCGCCGCTACCGCGACGCCGAGGTCGCCGGGACCGTCGAGGTGCTCACGCCGAAGGCACGGACGAAGGCCGTCAAGGAGGCCGTCGAGCGGGCCGAGATCCTCGCCCGCGGGGTCAACGAGATCCGCGACCTCGTCAACACGGGCCCGGGCGACCTCGCCCCGGCCGACCTCGCCCAGCGCGCGAAGGAGGAGCTGCGCGGGACGAAGGTGAAGGTCGAGGTGCTCGACCTCGCCGGCCTGCGCGCCGGTGGGTACGGCGGCATCGTCGGCGTCGGCCAGGGGTCGGCCAACGAACCGCGGCTGGTCACGCTCACCTGGTCGCCCGCGCGGGCGAAGGCGCACGTCGCACTCGTCGGCAAGGGCATCACGTTCGACTCGGGCGGCCTCTCGCTCAAGCCGCCGACCGGCATGGTCACGATGAAGAGCGACATGGCGGGCGCCGCGACGGTCCTGGAGACCGTGCGCGTCGTGGCCGAGCTCGGGATCCCCGTCAAGGTGACCGGGTTCCTCGCACTCGCCGAGAACATGCCGTCCGGCTCGGCCCAGCGTCCCGGCGACGTCCTCACGATGCGCGGCGGCAAGACGGTCGAGGTGCTCAACACCGACGCCGAGGGCCGCCTCGTCATGGCGGACGCGCTGGTCGACGCCGCGGCCCTCGAGCCCGACGCCGTCGTCGACATCGCGACGCTCACCGGCGCCCAGCTCGTGGCGCTCGGTCCGCGCGTCACCGGCGTCATGGGCACGCCGGCCGTGCGCGACGCCGTCGTCACCGCGTCGGACGCGGTCGGCGAGCAGGCGTGGCCGATGCCGCTGCCCGCGGACCTGCGCTCGGGTCTCGACTCCCCGATCGCCGACCTCGCCAACATCGGCGACCGGTTCGGCGGGATGCTCACCGCCGGCCTGTTCCTCCAGGAGTTCGTCGGGGACGTGCCGTGGGCGCACCTCGACATCGCCGGCCCGTCGTTCAACGAGGGCAAGCCGTGGGGGTACACGCCGAAGGGCGGGACGGGGGCGGCCCTGCGCACGCTCGTCGCGCTCGTCGAGTCCTACGCCGGCTGAGGGCTCTCGGGACCGGTCCGGCCGTGTTGGTCGACGGTTCGCCCGTGCCGTCCGAGGTCCGCACCGCTCGCGGTGAGGACGCTCACACCCTCCACTCGCCGGGATCGGCGGGTGGGAGGCACCCCGTCCTCGCGGGGGGTGCCAAGATAGACGGGAGTGCTTGGCCCGACGACGCGCAAGGCTGCGCCGTCCGCGCGAGGTGACTCGCGCGACACGAAGACACGAAGGAGACAGCATGTCCGTGAACGACGGCCCCGTGGAGGGGACGGAGATCACTCTGCCTGCGCTGGGTGAGTCGGTGACCGAGGGGACGGTGACGCGCTGGCTCAAGGAGGTCGGTGACACGGTCGAGCTGGACGAGCCCCTCCTGGAGGTCTCGACCGACAAGGTCGACACCGAGGTCCCCTCCCCCGTGGCCGGCACCGTGCTGGCGATCAAGGTCGGCGAGGACGAGACCGTCGAGGTCGGCACCGTCCTGGCCGTCGTCGGCGACGCCGCCCAGCTCCAGCAGGGCGGGGCCGAGGGCGACACCGCGTCGGGCGCCCAGCCCCAGTCGGGCGCACCGGCGGAGCCCGACCAGGCCGAGCCACCCACCGAGGAGGAGCTCGAGGCCGCCAAGGACGAGACGCCCGCCGCGTCGGCGTCGGCGTCGGCCGCCTCCGCGACGAACGACGGCCCCGTGGAGGGGACGGAGATCACTCTGCCTGCGCTGGGTGAGTCGGTGACCGAGGGGACGGTGACGCGCTGGCTCAAGGAGGTCGGTGACACGGTCGAGCTGGACGAGCCCCTCCTGGAGGTCTCGACCGACAAGGTCGACACCGAGGTCCCCTCCCCCGTGGCCGGCACCGTGCTGGCGATCAAGGTCGGCGAGGACGAGACCGTCGAGGTCGGCACCGTCCTGGCCGTCGTCGGCGACGCCGCCCAGCTCCAGCAGGGCGGGGGCGCCACGAACGACGCAGCGCCCACCACCGAGACGCCCGTCGAGGCCGAGATCGAGCCTGCTCCCGCTGCTCCTGCGCCTGCTGCTCCGGCTCCCGCTGCTCCGGCCGCCGCGCCCGCGCCGGCTGCTGCCGCGCCCGCCGCCTCGGCTCCCGCCCCCGCGGCTGCTCCGGCGCCGGCTGCTGCCGCCGTGTCGGACGGCCCGGTCTACGTGACGCCGCTCGTGCGCAAGCTCGCGCAGCAGCACGGCGTCGACCTCGCCTCGGTCAAGGGCTCCGGTGTCGGTGGCCGGGTCCGCAAGCAGGACGTGCTCGCCGCGGCCGAGGCCGCCAAGGCTCCCGCCGCGGAGGCCGCCGCTCCCGCGGCGTCGTCCGGCGCGGCTCCGGCCGCCGCCTCGACGCGGCTCCCCGTCTCGGAGCAGCGCGGCACGACGGAGAAGATGCCGCGCCTGCGCAAGGTCATCGCCTCGCGGATGGTCGACTCGCTCCACACGATGGCGCAGCTCACCACGGTGGTCGAGGTGGACGTCACGCGGGTCGCCGCGCTGCGCGCCCGCAAGAAGGGCGAGTTCGAGTCGAAGGCTGGCCTCAAGCTGACCTACCTGCCGTTCTTCGCGAAGGCGGCGGTCGAGGCGCTCCAGGCCTACCCGAAGCTCAACGCCCGCATCGAGGACGACACGATCGTCTACCCGGACGCCGAGAACCTGTCGATCGCCGTCGACACCCCGCGCGGCCTCGTCGTCCCCGTCGTGAAGAACGCCGGCGACATGACGATCGCCGAGCTGTCCGGCTCGATCAACGACCTCGCGGCCCGCACGCGGGACAACAAGATCGGTCCCGACGAGCTGTCCGGCGGCACCTTCACGCTGACCAACACGGGCTCGGCCGGGGCGCTGTTCGACACCCCGATCGTCCCGCTGCCGACCGTCGCCATCCTCGGCGTCGGCACGATCGTCAAGCGCCCGGTCGTCGTCCCGACGCCCGAGGGCGAGACGATCGGCATCCGTTCGATGGTCTACCTCGCGCTGTCCTACGACCACCGGATCGTCGACGGCGCGGACGCCGGCCGCTACCTCACCGCGGTGCGCAAGCGCCTCGAGGAGGGCGCGTTCGAGGCCGACCTCGGCATCTGATCGACCGGCTCCGGCAATGACGACGACTCAGCCCGGAGGGACCGTCCTGCTGGGCGGTGCCTCCGGGCTGATCGGTTCCCGGCTCGCCTCGGCCCTCGCGGCCGAGGGGTACGGGGTGCGCCGGCTCGTCCGCCGGGAGCCCCGCGACGCCGGTGAGGTGTCGTGGGATCCCGCGGCCGGCCGCCTCGGCGACGCCGCGCTCGACGGGGTGTCCGCCGTCGTGATCCTGTCCGGTGCCGGCGTGGCAGCCCACCGGTGGACCCGCGCCTACCGGCGCGAGCTCGTCCGGTCGCGGACCGGGCCAGTCTCGCTCGTCGCCGCCCGGCTCGCCCAGCGCGTCGCCGCCGGGCACCCGCCCGTCCGGCTCGTCACGGCCTCGGCCGTCGGCTACTACGGCGATCGGGGCGAGACGATCCTCACCGAGTCCAGCGGCCCCGGCGACGGCTTCCTCGCCGACCTCTGCGTCGCCTGGGAGGGCGCGACCCGCCCGGCGACGACGGCCGGCTGCTCCGTCGCGCACGCCCGCACCGGCATCGTGCTCGACCCGGCCGGTGGCGCCGCCGCCCGCCTGCTCCCGCTCGTCAGGCTGGGGCTGGCCGGGCCGATGGGCTCGGGCCGGCAGTGGTGGCCGTGGATCACGCTCACCGACGAGGTGAACGCCCTCGTCCACCTCGTCGGGAGCTCGCTCACGGGCGGCGTCAACCTCACCGCGCCCGAGCCCGCGCGCAACCGTGACCTCGTCAGGACGCTCGCCCGGCGGGCGCACCGCCCCGCGGTCCTGCCCGTGCCCGGCTGGGCGCTCCGCGTCGCGCTCGGCGGGTTCGGCGGCGAGCTCGTCGCGTCCCAGCGGGTGGTGCCGGAGGCGCTGACCCGCGACGGGTTCACCTTCACCTCCCCCACGATCGACGACGCGGCCCGAGCCGTCCTCGGCTGAGCACGCCCCACCCGAGCCGGCCGCCACGCGGGCGGTCCGGCGACGCGAGCGCCGTCGCCGCCCTCCGGTCGCCGACGGCGTCGAGGAGCAGCCGGGTGCGCGGGTCGACCCACGACGGCACCGCGACCGGCCGGGTGCCGACGTCGCGAGCCGTCGCGTCGAGCAGCCGCGCGAGCCACGACGCCGTCACGTCGTCGACCGACGGACCGTCGGTCCCCGGGTGCGCGAGGACCGCCTGGCCGGCGCCGACGCGCACCGGCACCCGGTCCCGGCCGACGAGCACCTCGTCGAGCAGCAGGCCGACGGCCGCACCGACCTCGATGTCCAGCTCCCGCGCGATCCAGCCCGCCAGCACGCCGAGCGCGACCGCGTCGTCCGCGGGCGACGCCTCCGGGCGCCGGTGACCGATCGAGAGCGCGAGGTCCAGCCGGGGACGCCCGGTCGCGTCGACCAGCACGCTCTCCGGGCCGAGCCAGCCGGCCGCGATCCCGCGCGCGTGCATCGGGACCAGCGCGGCAGCGAGGCCGTGCAGCAGGACGCGCAGACCGGGTCCGTCCAGCCCGTCGTCCTCGACCCGCCCGCCGTGCCGATCGCGCTCGTCCGGCCGGCGCCACCGCCGGACGAGCGCGAGCAGCGGAACGGCGGTCGGCGGGTCGAGCACCGCGAACGTCGCGGGACCGGAGCCCACCACGGCCAGCGGGCGCAGCAGCTCCTCCCGGGGCGGCAGTCGCGCGAGGTCGCCCAGCAACCGCGGTCCCGCGCCGGGTGGGAGGCGCCGGACGTGGACGAGCCGGCCGTCGAACCAGCCGGCCGCCGGGTCGAACCCGGCCGGTCCGACCGGCTCCCCGACGACGAGTCGGGCCCGGCCGGCAGAGGCCGCCGAGGCGCGGCGCCGCGCGAGGTCGACGGGCGTCGGCGGGGTGGGTCGATGCGTGGTCATCCCCGCAGTCCAGCGCATCGACGGCCCCGTCCGCTCGTCGTCCACAGGTGGCTGTCCACAGGTAGGCTTGGCCGCATCATGGCCCGTAAAGACTCCTCCACCCCTGCCCCCGCGAAGAAGCGCCGCTGGTACCACCAGCTCTGGGACGTCTTCCAGATGACGCGGAAGTCCGACCCCGCCGTCACCTGGTGGATCCTCGGGTCCTTCCTCGGCGTCGTCGCGCTCGGCGTGCTCGTCGGGTTCCTGCTCAACCCCGGCATGCTCTGGTACTTCGTCGTGCTGGCGATCCCGTTCGGGCTGCTCGCGGCGATGTTCATCCTGTCCCGCCGGGCCGAGAAGGCGGCCTACGGACGGATCGAGGGTCAGCCGGGGGCCGTGTCTGCCGCGCTCGGCACGATCCGGCGTGGGTGGAGCATCGAGGAGCAGCCGGTCGCCGTCGACCCGCGCACCCAGGCGATGGTGTTCCGCGCGATCGGCAAGCCCGGCGTCGTCCTCGTCGGCGAGGGCGGCTCGCGCGGCGTCCAGCAGCGTCTCCTCGAGGGCGAGCGCAAGCGCGTGCTGCGCCTCATCCCGGAGGTCCCGGTCCACCTCATCCAGTCCGGCCGCGAGGAGGGTCAGGTTCCGCTGCCCGGCCTCGTCAAGGCGCTGCGCAAGCAGAAGGGCAACCTCACGAAGCTCGAGGTCGCCGAGGTGAGCAAGCGGCTCGCCGCGCTGGCGAAGCTGCAGATGCCGATGCCCAAGGGCGTCGACCCGATGCGCGCCCGCCCCGACCGCAAGGCGATGCGCGGCCGCTGAGGCCGCTGCGGCCGCCGCCGCGCCGCCCGAACCGGCGCCGCGCCGCCCGAACCGGCGCGAGAGACACCTCGGCCCCGACCAGCTCACGCTGGCCGGGGCCGAGGTGTTTTCGTGCGGGATCGCTCGCGGTCCCGCCGCCTCTCCCGATCAGGAGGCGGCGACCTCCACGGCTCCCTCGCGACGAGCCTTGACCTCCTCGACCGAGGTGCCGTAGTACGCGGCGAGCATGATGTCCTTCATGTCCTCGCGCATCGGCATCCGCGGGTTCGCGGGGGCGCACTGGTCCTCGTAGGCACCCGTGGCGACCTCGTCGAGACGCGAGATGAACTCGGTCTCGTCGACGCCCTGCGCCTGGAAGGACTGCGGGATGCCGATCCGGGCGCGCAGCGACTCGACCGCCTGCGCGTAGGACTCGACACCCTCCTCCGGCGTGCGGGCGGGCAGCCCGAGGTGCTGGGCGATCTGCTGGAACCGCTCGGGCGCGACGTAGTGCTCGTACTTCGGCCAGGACGTCAGCTTCGTCGGGATCTGCCCGTTGTAGCGGATGACGTGCGGCAGGAGCGTGGCGTTGGTGCGGCCGTGGACCAGGTGGTAGGTCGAGCCGACGACGTGGGCCATCGCGTGCACGATCCCGAGGAAGGCGTTCCCGAACGCCATCCCGGCGATGGTGCCCGCGTTGTGCATCTTCTCCCGGGCCTCGACGGTCCGCGGATCCTCGGCCGACCCGTTCACGGACTGCGCCAGGTTCTCGAAGATGAGCTTGATGGCGTGCAGCGCGAGGCCGTCCGTGAAGTCGTTGGCGTAGACCGCCGTGTAGGCCTCGGTCGCGTGCGTCAGGGCGTCGAACCCGGAGTCGGCGGCCAGCGTCCTCGGCATGGACGACGTGAGCGCGGGGTCGATGATGGCGACCGACGGGGTCAGCGCGTAGTCGGCGAGCGGGTACTTCTTGCCGGCGTCGGGGTCGGAGATGACCGCGAACGGCGTGACCTCGGCGCCTGTGCCCGACGAGGTCGGGATGCACACGAGCTGCGCCATCTTGCCCAGCACGGGGAAGCGGAACGCGCGCTTGCGCACGTCGAAGAACTTCTGCTTGAGGTCGGAGAAGTTGATCTCCGGGTGCTCGTACAGCAGCCACATGACCTTCGCGGCGTCCATCGGCGACCCGCCGCCGAGCGCGATGATCGTGTCCGGCTCGAAGTGGCGCATCTGCTCGGCGCCCCGCTGCACCGTCTGCACGCTGGGCTCGGGCTCGACCTGGTCGATGATCTGGATGGCGACCTTGTTGCCTCGCCGGTTGAGCACGTCCATCACCCGGTCGACGAACCCGAGCGTCGTCATGACGGCGTCCGTCACGATCGTGACGCGCTCGACGTCGGGCATGTCCGCGAGGTAGCGGATCGCGTTCGGCTCGAAGTACGTCTTCGCCGGGACCTTGAACCACTGCAAGTTGTTGTTCCTCCGCCCGATGCGCTTGATGTTGACGAGGTTGATGGCCGAGACGTTGTTCGACACGGAGTTGTGACCGTAGGAGCCGCAGCCGAGCGTCAGCGAGGGGATGAAGGCGTTGTAAATGTCGCCGATCCCGCCGAGCGAGCTCGGCGCGTTCGTGATGATCCGGACGGCCTTGACGCGCGAGCCGAACTCCTCGGCCAGCTCGGCGTCCTCGGTGTGGATCGCGGCGGAGTGTCCGAGACCGTCGAACTCGACCATCTCCTCCGAGAGCCGGATGCCCTCCTCGGCGGAGTGCGCCCGCAGCACGGCGAGCACGGGGCCTAGCTTCTCCCGCGTCAGCGGCTCGCCCGGACCGACCTCGCTGACCGGCACGAGGATGATCGACGTCTGCTCCGGCACGGAGAACCCGGCCTGCTCCGCGATCCAGGTGGGCAGCTTGCCGACGACGGCGGCGTTGAGCTTCGCGCCGGCGCAGTTCGCGTCGCCCGCCTCCACGCCGAAGATGTACCGCTCGAGCAGCGCCTTCTCCTCTTGCGAGGCCAGGTAGGCGTGCAGGGTGGCGAACTCCCCCAGCGCCTCGTCGTAGACCTCGTCGTCGATGATGACGGCCTGCTCGGAGGCGCAGATCATCCCGTTGTCGAACGCCTTGGACAGCACGACGTCGTTGACCGCGCGCTTGAGCTTCGCCGTCTTCGTGATGTACGCGGGGACGTTGCCGGCGCCGACGCCGAGGGCCGGCTTGCCGCACGAGTAGGCGGCGCGGACCATCGCGTTGCCGCCCGTCGCGAGGATGAGCGCGACGCCCGGGTGGTTCATCAGCTCGCTCGTCGCCTGGAGCGAGGGCTCCTCGACCCACTGGATGCACGCCTCGGGGGCACCGGCAGCGACGGCGGCGTCGCGGACGACGCGGGCCGCGGCGACGGAGCACTCCTGCGCGCCCGGGTGGAACGCGAACACGATCGGGTTGCGCGTCTTGAGCGAGATGAGCGCCTTGAAGATGGCGGTCGAGGTCGGGTTGGTCACCGGGGTGACCCCGCAGACGACGCCGACGGGCTCGGCGATCTCGGTGATGCCCGTGAGCTCGTCCTTGCTGATGACGCCGACCGAGCGCAGGTCGCGCATCGAGTGGGTCACGTGCTCGCAGGCGAAGATGTTCTTGACGGCCTTGTCCTCGAAGACGCCGCGGCCGGTCTCCTTCACGGCGAGCTCGGCGAGGACGCCGTGCTTGTCGAGGGCCGCGACCGCCGCCTTGGCGACGATGTAGTCGATCTTCTTCTGGTCGTAGGCGGCGTACTCCTCCAGCGCCACCCGGGCCCGCGCGACGAGCGCGTCGATCGCTGTTCCAGCGACGGGCTCCTCGACGGCGGCGGGGGCGGCCTTCGCGGGCGCCTTCTCGGCGGCGGGCGCGGCGTCGTCGCTCGCGGCGGGGGCGACGTCGGCGGACCCGCCCTTGGACCGGGCCCGGCCCTTGCGCGGGGCGACCGCATCGGTGGCGTCGACGGGCTCGACGACGTCCTGGACCTCAGTCTTGGCGGTGGTAGTCACGTGGACTCCTTGGTCGTGTTGATCGGGTGCTTTCACGCTAGGAGCCGGGTGACGGCGTTTCATAAGGCCCAGGTCCCGGGGACTTCGGTCCCCGGGACCTCGGTCCCGGGACGGTGTCCGCGCAGGTCAGCGCCGGTTCGGACGGCGTGGGGCCGCGTCAGGACGCCACGGGGCGGCCGGGACGCCGATGTGGTCTTCGTCACGTCCGGCCGGCGAGCCGCCGGCTACGGCGTCCGCCGCAGGAGCGCGAGGGCGGCCCGGTCGAGCAGCCAAAGCCCGACGCCGAGCGCGGCGGGCACGCCGTGCCCGACGGCGAGCAGGCCGGCGCCGACGCCCGCGAACAGAACGGTCTCGATCCCGAGCGACGCCGCCGCGGGCAGCCCGACGGGGGCGCGCGGCGAGAGGAGGACGCCCCACAGCGTCGCGACCGCGGCGACCGCCAGGATCGCGGCCGGCCAGCTCCACCCGCCGGGAACGACGTCGTGGACGAGGACGGCGACGCCGGCCAGGAGCGCGAGCTCGAGCAGGAACCGCGCGGTCAGCACGAACACCAGCGCCGGCGACGCGCCGGCGAGGGCGTCGGGCCGGCTCCCCGCCGCCGGCCCGCCCCGCCGTCCGGCGTCCGGCCCTCCGGTCACGAGCCGCGTCCGGTCACGGCGCCCACCCGACGAGCGCGGCGTCGAGCGCGGCGACGGCGCGCGCGACGGTCGCGTCGAGGCCGCGCGGCTGCTTGAACCCCCCGACCCGCTCGAGATCGACGAACCCGTGCAGCGTGGCGCGGACGAGACGGATCGCGTCGGTCAGGTCATCGCCGTCGAGCCGGTAGGCGCGCAACGCGGACGCGATGACGGCGACGAGCGCCTCGGCGGCGGCCTGCCCGTCGGCGTCGTCGGGCTCGGGCGCGATCTGGAGCGCCGCGTACCGGCCGGGATGCCGCGCGGCCCAGGCCCGCAGGGTGTCCGCGAGCGCGGCGAGCGCCTCCCCGCCCGAGAGCCCCGCGCAGGCCGTCGAGAGGGCGGCGGCGGCCTCGCGCGCGGCCAGCCGGCCGATGGCGCGGCGCAGGTCGTCGAGGTCGGCGACGTGCCGGTAGACGCCGGGCGGCGCGATGCCGAGGGCGCGGCCGAGCCTCGTGATCGTCAGCTCCGCGAGCCCGATGTCGTCGGCGAGGACCGCGGCGCGCTCGACCACCGCGCCGCGGGTGAGCCGCTCAGCCACGGGGATCCCCGTCGGTCCCCGCGAGGAACGGCAGCAGGACCTCCAGCACCTCGGCCGGGCGCTCGGCCATCGGGTAGTGGCCGGCGCCGCCGATCATCCGGTGCCGCCCGTTCAGGGCGCCGGCGATCCAGGCGGCCTCCGCCCGCGGGTCGGGGAAGTCCCGGTCCTCCTCCCCCATGACGACGAGCGTCGCCGCGCGCACCCGCGGCAGGGCGGCCTCGGCCGGCGCGTGGGACGTGCGCGTCGTCGCCTGGAAGGCCGACCAGCGACCGGGCCGGCGCAGCAGCGCGAGGGCGCGAGCGGTGTGCTCCGCGTGGTCGGCCGGCGTGGCCCGGCCGAACAGCGACCGGTAGTAGGCGCCCCAGAGGGCCGGCCCCCAGGGCCGGGCGAGCAGCAGGCGCAGGAGGAGCCGGGCGGCAGGCGAGCCGTGATCGCGGACGAACGGGCCGACGAGCACGAGCCCGTCCACGGCGGCCGGGCGCTCCGCCGCAGCCAGCACGGCCGCCGCCGCCCCCATCGAGCTGCCGACGACGGTCGCCGGCCCGCCGCCGAGCGCGTCCACGACCGCGAGCAGGTCGCCCGCGGCCGCGGGGTCGTCGTAGGCGTCGAAACCGGTCGAGCTGTCGCCGTGTCCGCGCAGGTCCATCGCCGCCACGCGATACCCCGCGTCGACCAGACCGGGCACCAGGTGCCGGAACGCTGCTCGGGACTCGCCCATGCCGGGGACGCACACGACCAGCCGGGCGGTGTCCGGCGCCGACGCGGGCGCCGTCACCGTCGCCGCGACGAACCCGCCGGGGCGGGGAACCTCGATCGTCTCCATGTTACGAACCGTAACATGGAGATACGAAGCGTTGCTAGAGGGTCAGCCCCGCGACGAGGCCGACGGACCGGGGCGGGGGCCGGACGGCGCGCTCGGCGGCGTCGCGCGGGCGGCGAACCGGTCGATGAAGGTGCCGGCCCAGGTGTCGTGCAGGCCGCGTCCGTCGGCGCCGGCGACCGCGACCGGGATGAGCAGGAGCAGGCACGCCGTCCGGATGAGCGACTGCACCGGCCCGATGGGCGCCGTCCCCGTCGCCATCCGGTAGACCCGCAGCCCGAACAGGCGGTGGCCGATCGTCGCGCCGAGCGTGGCGAGGAGCAGGAACGTCATCGCGCCGAAGACGGCCAGCGTCGCCATCGGGTGGTACTGGAAGAAGCCGGCGGAGATGAGCGAGGCGATGACCCAGTCGATGACGAGGGCGCCGAGCCGCCGGCCCAGGTGGGCGCCGGGCTCCGTCACGTCGGCCGGACGCGCGGGTCCGGAGCCGGTGGACGGGGAGGGCACGGATCGAGTCTACGGTGGGTACCGGCGCGGGTGCGGACCTCCGGCTCCCCGGAGGGCTCGTAACGCGACCGACACATTCGAGTCATGGCAGAGAAACGACGCGCTCGTAGCGTCGCCGCGTGTCCGGTCCACTCGCGGACCCCGGGACGAACCCTTCGATCGGAGCCTCATGTTCAGTTCAGCCGAGGAAGCAATCGCGTATACGCGCGAGAACGACGTCAAGTTCATCGATGTCCGCTTCATCGACCTGCCCGGGGTGCAGCAGCACTTCAACATCCCCGTCGAGGCCTTCAACGACGACGCCTTCACCGAGGGCCTCATGTTCGACGGATCGTCGATCCGCGGGTTCCAGGCGATCCACGAGTCGGACATGAAGCTCATCCCCGACGTGACGAGCGCGTTCATCGACCCGTTCCGGGCGGCGAAGACGCTGGTCGTGTACTTCTCGATCGTCGACCCGTTCACGGACGAGCCGTACGCCCGCGACCCGCGTCAGATCGCGAGCAAGGCCGAGGCGTACCTGCGCTCCACCGGGATCGCCGACACCGTGTACTTCGGCCCGGAGGCCGAGTTCTACCTGTTCGACTCGATCCGGTACGACGCGCGCGAGTGGGAGGCGTTCTACCACATCGACTCGATCGAGGCCGACTGGAACACCGGGCGCGAGGAGGAGGGCGGCAACCTTGGGTACAAGACCCGCTTCAAGGGCGGCTACTTCCCGCTGTCCCCCAGCGACAAGTTCGCCGACCTGCGCGACGAGATGGTCCTGACGCTGCAGCAGATCGGCCTCGAGGTCGAGCGGGCCCACCACGAGGTGGGCACGGCCGGTCAGCAGGAGATCAACTACCGGTTCGCGACGCTGCGCTCGGCCGCCGACGACCTGATGAAGTTCAAGTACATCATCAAGAACGTCGCCTACAACGCCGGCAAGACCGTGACGTTCATGCCGAAGCCGCTGTACGGCGACAACGGCTCGGGCATGCACTGCCACTCCTCGCTGTGGAAGGACGGCGTCCCGCTGTTCCACGACGAGTCCGGCTACGGCGGCCTGTCCGACATCGCCCGCTGGTACATCGGCGGCCTGCTGCACCACGCGCCGTCGCTGCTGGCCTGGACGAACCCCTCGGTCAACTCCTACCGCCGGCTCGTGCCGGGGTACGAGGCGCCCGTCAACCTCGTCTACTCGGCCCGCAACCGCTCGGCCTGCATCCGCATCCCGGTGACGGGGTCCTCGCCCAAGGCCAAGCGCGTGGAGTTCCGCGTGCCGGACCCGTCGGCCAACCCGTACCTGGCGTTCTCGGCCATCCTCATGGCCGGCCTCGACGGCATCAAGAACCGGATCGAGCCGCCGGAGCCGATCGACAAGGACCTGTACGAGCTGCCCCCCGAGGAGCACGCGCAGATCGCCCAGGTCCCGGGCTCGCTGCCCGAGGCGCTCAAGGCGCTCGAGGAGGACAACGAGTACCTCACGCAGGGCGACGTGTTCACCACGGACCTCATCGAGACCTGGATCGACTACAAGCGCACCCGCGAGGTCGACCCGGTCCAGCTCCGCCCGACGCCGCTGGAGTTCGAGCTCTACTACGACATCTGATCGGTCGACGCCTCGTCGACGATCGACGAACCGGCCCCTGACCCCGCGCGGGTCGGGGGCCGGTTCGTCTCTCCCGGGCCGGGTCAGCCGCGGACCACCCGCCGGGTTCCCCGACTCCCGCCGACTCGTCGAGCCCGGCCTCGCCCGGAGCGGTGACGCGGCGGAACGACGGCGTGGTCCCTAGGCTCGGGGGGTGACCTCCTCCCGGGCCCTCGCGCTCGTCCCCGCCCCCGATCACCTCAGCCCCACCGCGGAGGACGACGCCGACGTCGTCCTCCCCGCGGCGCCGCGCGTACGGATCGCCCCGGAGCTGACGGGCGCCCGGGTGCTCCTGCGCGACGTGCTCGGCGTGCGGCTCGGCCTCGACCTCGTCGGCTCCGACGGGACCGACGCCGACGCGGCCGAGACCGACGCCGACGTCGTCCTCCGCCACGACGCCGCCCTCGATCCCGAGGGCTACCGGCTCACGGTCGCCACGACCGGGACCGCGGTCACCATCGAGGCCGCCACCGCGCTCGGCGCGATCCACGCGATCCGCACGCTGCAGCAGCTCGTCGGCCCGCGCGCCTACCGGACGACCCCGATCGACGACGCACCGGTCGTCCTCCCGGCGGTCGTGGTCCAGGACGCCCCGCGGCTGGGCCACCGCGGCCTGCTGCTCGACGTCGCGCGCCACTACCTGCCGAAGGAGCAGGTGCTCCGGTACGTCGAGCTGGCGTCGCAGCACAAGCTCAACATGCTCCACCTCCACCTCACCGACGACCAGGGCTGGCGCCTGCCCGTCCCCGGCTACCCGCGCCTGGCCGAGGTCGCCGCCTGGCGTCACGCCTCCCCCGTCGACGCGGTCCGCGGCGGCCCGGTCGACGGCGAGCCGCACGGCGGCTGGTACACGGCCGACGACCTGCGCGAGATCGTCGCGTTCGCCCGGGGGCGGGGCGTCACGGTCGTGCCGGAGGTCGACCTGCCCGGTCACGTCCAGGCCCTGCTCGCCGCCTACCCGGAGCTCGCCCCCGGCGGTGCGCCGGCCGAGCCGCTCGAGGTGTGGACCAGGTGGGGTCTGAACCCGCACGTCCTCGGCGTGCACGAGGCGGCGCTCGACTTCGCCCGGGCCGCGCTCGACCAGCTCGTCGACATCTTCGACTCCGAGCTGATCTGCATCGGCGGCGACGAGGTGGACACGCGGGACTGGGCGGCCGACGCCGACACGCGCGCACTGGCAGCGGAGCTCGGGCTCGACGGCGTCGACGCGCTCCTGCCCTGGTTCTCGACGCAGCTCGCGGAGCACCTCGCCGCCAACGGTCGGCGCACGAGCGTCTGGGACGAGGTCTCGGGCGAGGGACTGCCGCGGGACGTCGTCATCACCGTGTGGCGCGCGGCGACGAGCGCCGTCGAGGCGATCGCCGGCGGGCACGACGTGATCCTGTGCCCGGAGAGCGTGCTCTACCTCGACCACCGAGCGGGGCTCGGCGAGGAGGAGCCGGTCCCCGTCGGCGGCCTGCACACGATCGAGGACGTCTACCGGTACGACCCCGCCTCGCCCGACGTCGTCGCGGCGACCGGGCTGCCCGGCGCCGGCCGGCTGCTCGGCGCGCAGGCGCAGGTGTGGCGCGAGTACCTGCCCGACTCCCGGCGCACCGACTACGCGACGTTCCCCCGCCTGGCCGCGGCCGCCGAGAGCTTCTGGTCGGACCGGCGGGACTGGACGGACTTCGAGTCCCGCCTCGCCGCGCACCTGGGCCGGCTCGACGCGGCCGGCGTCGAGTACCGGCCGCTCGACGGGCCGCTTCCCTGGCAGCGGCGTCCCGCGCTGCGGGGGCGCGTCATCGGCGAGCCCTGACGTCGGTCGCGTCGGCTATCCGGCTGAGCTCGTGCTCGGGCGGGCGCCCCGGCCGACGAGGACGACGGCCGTCGGTGCCGCGGACGCGAGCCGGGTGCGCACGGCTGCGCCCGCGCCGGCGAGGACCGCGGCGCGGTCGAGCACCGTCACGTCCTGGCTCAGCTGGTTGGTGACCCAGACCTCCTCGCCGTCCACGACGACGTCCCGCGGCCAGCGTCCGCCGGTCGGGGCGGAGGCGACGGCGACGAGGCGGTCACCGGCGATCCGGTGCACGGCCACGGTGTCGGGTCCGCGCACGCCGGTCCACAGGAGACCGTCCGCATCGACCCGCAGCGCCGACGGGTAGGCCGCGCCGTCGGCGCCGGGCGGATCGAGCGGCGCGACGTCCAGCGGCTCGACGTCGGGGCCGGCGACGCGCCCCAGCCACAGCTCGTTGCTCAGCTCGCCGGCGACGACGAGGAGCTCCCCGGTCCGGACGACGTGGCGGGGACCGAATCCGGCCGGCAGCTCGATCGGGTCGTGCCGGGTGCGCAGCCGGCCGTCGCCGTCGAGACCGAGCCGGTGCACCCGGTCGGAGCCGAGGTCGGCGACGAGGACCTCCTCGCCGTCGACGACGACCTGGTGGGCGTGCGGCGCCTCCTGTCGCTCGGCATCGGGACCGGAGCCGGAGAACGCGAGGTGGTCGACCTCCTCGGTGGGCCGCCCGGCCGGGTCGAGCCGCACGCTGGAGACCGAGCCGCTGCCGTAGTGCGCCACGACGGCGAACCGGCCGGCGACCGCGGCGTGGCAGGCCGCGACGCCGGACAGCGCCAGGACGTCGTCCAGCTCGAGCGACGGCGCACCGCCGTCCGACGCGACGCGCACGAGGCCGAGCGTCGACGGGTCACCCTCCCCGACGGCGAGCAGCCGCCCGTCGCCGAGGTCGACGAGCCACGACGGCTGCGAGGCCACCGTCTCGGCGACCCTGCGCCAGGCGCGGTCGCGGGCGTCGTGCGTCCACAGCTCGACGCCGACCCGACCGGGGTCCGCCTCGGGCTCGGTGTAGCCCCCGACCACCGCGACGCGGGTGTCGGGACGGACGATGGCCGCGCGCTCGCTGGACGTCACCCCCGCGAGGCTACGCGAGGTCGAACCGGACGGAGAGCCGCACCGGCGCGGGCCGGAACGTCGCGTTCGGCAGCACGCCGGGACCGCAGGCGGCCGTGCCCACACCGTGCGACGCCGCGTCGAGGTGCAGCCAGAGACGCCCGTCCGGCGTCAGGTCGTGCGGGTGCCGAGCCGCGGCGAGCTCCCGGTCGGTCCAGGGGCGGGCGGTGAGCTCGAGACCCTCGACCTCGGCGACGCCGACCTGCGTCGCGAGCGACGTCAGCGTGAGCGAGCGTCCGCCCGAGAGCGTGAGCGTCGCCGACGTGACGCCGCGCCGGGTCCCGTTCTCCTGCGGGTGCGTGTACCGGGTCTGCCAGTCGGCCACGCGGTGACGCCAGGCGCCGCCGAGCGCCGCCTTGGTGGAGTCGGCGTAGGACTCCTCGGGGCCGAGTCCGCACCAGTCGATCTCGACGGCGGCGGCATCCGGCTCCGTCACCCCGAGGAGCAGGCCGAGGCGCGGGAGGCTGCCCGTCCACCGTCCCTCGGGGACGATGGTGAGGTCGAGCTCGACGCCGGACGCGCCGGCGGCACGCCAGGTGCGGGTGAAGGCGAGGCCGACGTCGGTGGCCGGACCGGCGGCGCGTCCGGTGACGACGAGCTCGCCGTCGACGATCTCGGCCGAGTCGATCCGCTCGCCGAGCAGGGCGAGGCCCTGGTGCGCCCAGACGTCCTCGTCGCTGCGCTCGGCGTCCCAGGCGCGCGCGTGGTCGTTGTCCGTCGCGGCGCGCCAGGCGTCGACGCGCTCGGCGTCGACCTCGAGGCCGCCCAGCTCCAGGAGCCGCCCGGCCCGGTCGAACCGGGCGGGGCCGACCCGGAAGCCGTCGTCGGTCGCCTCCGCGGTGAGGGCGGCGGTCGCGGTCGACGGCTCCGTCGCGGACGACGCGGGGCGGGCCGACCGGAGCCGGAGCTGGCCGGCGCCCAGCTCGAAGTCCTCGGGGAGCCAGGCGGCGTCCGGCCCGGCGTCGGTCTGGACGGCGCGCACGGTCCACCACACGGGCGCCCCGCCCGGCGCGGCCTCGGCGAGCTCCAGCACGTCGTCGGGTGGGGAGAGGAGAAGCTGCTCGCCGGGCGCCAGCGTCTCGTCGACCTCGACATCGCCCGCCGCGAGGACGTCGTGGCCCTGGTGCAGGCTCCACCGCAGCGCGACGTGACCGGCGTCGCGGAAGGCGTACCGGTTGCGGACGAGCAGGTGGTCGGGCTCACCGGCCACGTCACCGTCGCCGGCGGAGCCGCCGAGCGCGACCGGGTCGATCCGGATCGGCGCGAACACGGCGGCGGCCTCGAGCATGCCGGGCGACGGCGTGCGGTCGGGCAGCAGCAGACCGTCCGCGATGAAGGTGCCGTCGTGGAAGGTCTCGCCGAAGTCCCCGCCGTAGCCGTGGATGAGCTCGCCCGTCCCGGCGTCGAGGTCCTCCCGGCGCAGGATGCCGTGGTCCTTCCACTCCCAGATGAACCCGCCCATGAGGCGCGGGTGGGCGTCGAACAGGTGGTCGTAGTCGGTGAGGCCACCCGGGCCGTTGCCCATCGCGTGCACGTACTCGCACTGCATGAACGGCAGGCCGCGGCGGCGGGCGTCGAGCTCGGCGTCGGCCAGGGCGGGCTCCTCGCCGCGCCCGATGAGCTCGACCTCGCCCGAGCCGGCGTACATCCGCGAGTAGACGTCGGCGCTCTCGCAGCTCCAGTCGCCCTCGTAGTGGATCGGCCGGCTTGGGTCGAGCCGGCGGATCGCAGCCGACATCGCGGCGAGGTTGCGTCCGGTTCCCGCCTCGTTGCCGAGCGACCACAGGACGATGCTCGGGTGGTGGGCGTCCCGGCGGACCATCCGGGTAACGCGATCGACGAGGACGTCCGTCCAGGCCGGGTCGTCGGTCGGGTTGCCGCGCCAGCCGGCGTGCTCGAAGCCGTGCGTCTCGAGGTCGTTCTCGTCGACGACGTAGAGGCCGTAGGCGTCGCACAGGTCGAGGAAGTGCGGGTGCGGCGGGTAGTGGCTCGTCCGGACGGCGTTCACGTGGTGGCGCTTCATCAGCAGCACGTCCTCGAGCATCTGCTCGGGTGCGACCGTGCGCCCGGTGGTCGGCTCGAACTCGTGGCGGTTGACGCCGCGGAGCTTGACCGGAACGCCGTTGACGCGGAACACGCCGCCGGAGATCGCGATGGAGCGGAAGCCGATCCGCAGCGTCACCGTCTCGGCGCCGCTGCTCACGACCGCGTCGTACAGACGCGGGACCTCCGCGCTCCACGGCTCGACCGGGACGCTCACACCGGTGCCCGTCTCGACGTCGATCCCCAGCTCCGGCACGCGGACCCGGGCGGCGACGGGGGCGCCGTCGACGTCGGTCGCGGTGACCAGGAGGGTGCCCTCGCCGGTCACGTGGTCGTACTCGGCGCTGACCTCGACGTGGTCGAGGCCGCCGTCGGGCCGGTGCTCGAGGCGGACGCCGCGGAAGATCCCCGACAGCCACCACTGGTCCTGATCCTCGACGTAGGTGTACGCGGACCACTGGGTGACCCGGACGGCGAGCAGGTTCTCCCCCGCGCGCAGCCGGTCGGTCACGTCGATCTCGGTCGGCAGGCGCGAGCCGTGGCTCTGCGCGACGACCTCGCCGTTGAGCGCGACCTCGAACCAGGAGTCGACGCCCTCGAACCGCAGCACGACCCGACCGGGCGTTGCCAACCACTCCGCAGGGACCTCGACGACGCGACGGTACTCCCCCGTCGGGTTCTCCCGCGGCACGCGGGGCGGGTCGAGCGGGATCGGGAAGAGCACGTTGGTGTACGCGGGCCGGCCGTACGGCCAGGAGTCCGGCGCACCCGCGAGCTGCCAGTGGCCGGGAACGGTCACGACGTCCCACGGGTCGTCGGCGTCGGTGCCCGCATCGCCGGGGTCGGCGCCCGTGAGCGCCTCGGGGAACAGCCGGAACCGCCAGTCGCCGTCGAGGTCGAGGACGCCGGCGTCGCTCGCTCCGGCCGGCGGGCGGAACCGGGCCGGACGGACGCCCCGCGGGGGCGTGACGCTCTCGTGGGTCGGCGTGTCGGTCGGCTTCGTCAGGGGTGACATGGCATCTCCGGTGCGGGGTGGCGCTCGGGTGTCGGCGCGGTGCGGAACGGCGGCGTTCTGTGAGCGTTAACGTTACAGCAGCGCGACGCCGATCGTCTCGTCAGTGGCCATCGCGCGCCACCCGGTCGGGGCTCGGTGAGCGCCTCAGTAGTCCGCGGGACGAACGCAGCCGACGCCAGTGCTGATGGACACCACGTCGCGTTCCTGCACGGGATCGATGAAGCGGACCCTCACTCCCACGCCAGGGCGTCTGAGGCCAATGTCCTTGGGGTCGATCTCGTCCTGGTCAAGGGTCCAGCCATCGTCCTCCAGGCCGGGCCAGAGCTCGTCGATGAAGTCCTCATACAGCGCGTACTCGGTCTGGACGACCGCGATCTGGTAGTAGTTCTCACCGCTCTGGTCCCAAGCAGGGTCACACTCGTACCATCCAGCCCCACCGCCAGGAACGATCTCGCCGAACAGCGCGGCGACCTCAGCGATCTCCGCCTGGACGTCGGCCTCGATCTCCGCCCGGGTGCGGTCATCACGAGGCGCGGAGCAGCCGGCGACACCCACGAGGAGACCCGCCAGGAGCGCCACCAACGCGACCCCCGCGCCACGCCTCACGGGACGTCCACCGTGGCGGCGCCGTGGCCAGGGACCGTCCTGCCGCGGGACGAGGACCGCCGAGGGTGCGAGATGTCCATCAGTAGTCCGCGGGGCGGACGCAGCCGACGCCAGTGCTGACGAAGACCACGTCGCGTTCCTGCGCGGGGTCGATGAAGCGGACCACGGCCCCCACACCGTTCCGCGTGAGCGTGATGTTCTTGGGTCTCCTTTGGTCCTCAGGGTCGTCGTGGAGGGTCCAGCCGTCGTTCTCCAGACGGGGCCAGAGCTCGTCGATGAAGTCCTCGTACACCGCGTACTCGGTCTGGACGGTCGCCGTGTAGTAGTAGCGTTCGCCGCTCTGGTCCCACGCGGGATCACACTCGTACCAGTTGGTAGCCCGGTCCTCCACGAGCTCCCCGAAGAACGCTGCCACCTCGGCGACCCTTGCCTGGACGTCGGTCTCGATCTCGGCGCGGGTGCGATCATCGCGAGGTGCCGTGCAGCCGCCGACTCCCACGAGGAGACCACAGAGGAGTGTCACCAGCCCAGCTCTTGCGACGTGTCTCATGGGATGTCGACCTGGGCGCCGTCGTCGGCGAAGCCGGCCACGCCCGACAAGGAGACGAACTGCTCCACGACCCCGCCGGTGAACGCCTTGATCGTGGCGGAGGGCAGGTACAGCGGTGTGCGGTAGGTCTCCACGACCCCGCCGGTGTAGACCCGGTAGAGCTGCTCCCAGGAGTCGGAGTGCTCGTCGTACACGCCGGAGTGGGCGTCCCCACCCAGGATGACACCAGCACGGCTGCCGTCGTCGTTCCTGTAGTAGCCGGTGTGGAGCCGGGTGATGCCGTCGAACTCGTCGGGGTCGGCGCCGTGCCGGCCGGTCGCCTGGGCCACCGTGATCGGGTCGCCCGGCGCGGTCATGACGTACCGGTCCACACCCTGCTGGGACGCAGGCAGGTCGTCGGGGGCGAACACCCCCTTGCCCATCCCGGCGGACTCGACGTGGACGACCCGGTCGGCGTCCAGCCCGTGGGTCTCGGCCAGCCCGACGACGGTCCCGCCGTAGGAGTGCCCATCGACCGTGATCGCGGGCCGGATGGTCGGGTCGACCCGGCCGGATGCGTGATCGATCTCCTGCCGCAGCTCGTGGGAGAACGCCGCCAGCTCGGGTGCCAGCCGCTCGGCGTAGCCAGGGTCGAACGCGTCGACGAACACCTCGTCGGGAAAGTCACCCCCGAGCCACGCGATCATCGCAAGCGACCCAGGGTTATCGTCCTCCGACTGCAGGTAGAAACCCTCGACCCGCTCGGAGAACCCCTGGAACTTGGACAGCTCCGACCCCGTCCCAGGAACGCTCACCACGACGTTCCGCGTCTCCTCGTCGATCCTGCCGTGCAGCTCGACCATCGCGCCGTCAGTGCCGGGGACGCGCGCCGGGTCCAGGTACAGGATCGAGCGGTCCTCCTCGAGGACCGACTCGTACAGCTCGATCCGACGCTGGGACTTCTGCCACTCCTCGACCCCGTCCGCGTCCAGCCGGCGATCGGCCAGCTCCTCCTGCCACGCCCGCTCGCGGGCGAGTGCGTCCACGACCAGGACGCGGTTGGCGTCGGCGCGGTAGGCGAACGGGACCCCGCCCAGCGAACCGACCACCCCCGGGTACAGGAGCGCGAGCATCCGGGCATCCTCCGCGGACAGCGACTCGAACAGCGCCCGAGCCCGGTCCCGCACCCCGGCGGCTCCCCCCGCCGCGGCACCGGCCAGGACAGCGCCCGCCCCGCCGAACACCAGCGACCCCGCGCTGCTCGCGGACGCGCTCACGAGCGCCGCGAGCTCTCCGACCGGCCCCTCCCCCGACATCGGGGTGGCCCGGGCCAGCACCGCCGCCACCTCGGGGTGGCCCTCCAACCACACCGCCAGCTCCTCGGCCCCCATCCCGGCCGTCTCACCGGGCAGCACCCCGGACGCCACCAGACCCGCGCGCGCCCGGTCGACCGCCTCGGACCGCGACGCCGCATGTTCCCGCGCCTCCGCCGCGGTGTCGACGGCCGCGAGCGCGGCGATCGCCCGATCCTCCGCGACCACGACCTCACCCCACCACCGCCGCACCTCGCCCTCGTGCGCGACGACCCGAACCCCCAGCAGGTTCGCCCGCACCTGAGCCCCCACCACCTGATCCGGACCCATCAGCGGCACCGTCCGCTCGAGCTCGTCCAGCTCCACATCGATCAGCGAACGCTGCTCGACCAGCCGCTCCCGCTCCAGCTCCAGCCCCACCAACGCCTCGGCGTACTCGTCCAGAGCCGTCACCCCGCACCACAGTGCCGCGACCGCATCGTCCAGATCCCGCGCCAACCGGGTCATCGCATGCTCCGCCCGCACACTCGCCGGCCCCGACCACGACGCCCCGATCGCCCCCGCATCCGCCTCGTCCGACGCCTCCTGCGTCCGCACCGCAGCAAGACGAACGTCCTCGGCCACCACCCGCGCGCTCGCACTGTCCCCCGTCAGCACGGGGACCGCCCGCGGGCGCCGCGGCAGCACCACCAGCGTCACGACGGCCCCGCGTCCCGTGCGTCACGCATCTCCACGACCCCCATGCATCACAAGTCATCCCAACCTCGATGAAACAGATCAGCGATGCTACTCATGCGTAGCAGTCAGGTGTCAACCTGCCCCTCCGCGCACGCGTCCCGGCGACGGCCGCGCAACCGTGGCGATCCCGCCGGAGCCGGTGCGCCGGCGCGACCCGTCTCATCAGGCGGCCACCGCGTGCCGTCGCGTCACGGCCGGGGAACGACTGCCTAGACTCACCCCGTGACGTCGATCCCCGGCGACGCAGCAGACGTCGACGCCGCCTCCCCCGAGGGTCGTCGCAGCCGCACCGGCCGCGACGACTCCCTCCGTTCGCGCGGTCGCCCCGGGCCGACGCCCGCCGATCGCGGCGATCGCGCGCGCCGGGTCCGGAGGCGCCGCCAGGCCGTCCCCGCCTACGCGATGCTCACGCCCAGCCTCATCGGGGTGTTCGTCTTCCTCCTCGTGCCGGTGGTCGCCGTCTTCGTGCTCTCGCTCATGAAGTGGGACCTCATCTCCCCGGCACGCTGGGTCGGCCTCGACAACTTCGTCGCCGTCCTCACCTCCGAGCGGTTCCTCAACTCCGCCTGGGTCTCGGTCGCGTTCGCGCTGCTGACCATCCCGTTCACGGTCGGGCTCGGCCTCCTGCTCGCCGTGGGGCTCAACCGCCGGCTGCCGGGCAGCTCGCTCCTGCGCATCGTCTACGTCCTGCCGTGGGTCTGCGCCCCGCTGACGCTCGGCATCGTGTGGAAGTGGATCTTCGACCCGACCAACGGCGCCCTCAACGCGATGCTCGGGCGCCGGATCGAGTGGCTGACGGACCTGTCGCTCGCGATGCCGTCCGTCGCGTTCGTCCAGGTCTGGTCCACCGTCGGGTACGTCAGCCTGTTCTACCTCGCGGGTCTCCAGCAGATCCCGGTCGCCGTCACCGAGGCCGCCCGGCTCGACGGCGCGGGCCCCGCCCGCATGCTCCGGTCGATCACGCTGCCGCTGCTCAACCCGACGACGTTCTTCGTCACCGTGACGAGCGTCATCGCGAGCTTCCAGGTCTTCGACCTCATCTACGCCCTCACCCGCGGCGGTCCCGGGATCCCCGGCCGGACCGACGTCATCGCCGCCCGGATCTACGACGAGGCCTTCGTCTCGCTGCGGTTCGGCCGCGCGGCGGCGATGGCGGTCATCCTGTTCGTCGTCCTCGTCGTCATCACGTTCCTGCAGCAGCGGTTCTTCCGCTCCCGACTCACCTACGACCTGTCATGACGAGCGCCACGCCCGCCGCGTCGGCGACCCCGTCCACCACGCCCACGCCGACGAGTGCACGGTCGCGCCGCTCGGGCTCCGCGGCCGGCGCGCGCCGGGTTGCCGACGCCCTGACCTACCTGTTCCTCGGCGCCGGCGCCCTCCTCGTGCTCGGCCCGTTCCTCCTCGCGGTCATGACGTCGCTCAAGACGGCGCACCAGTTCCGGACGACCTCGCCGCTGACGCTGCCCGCCCCGTTCACGCTGGAGAACTTCACCGCCCTGTTCGGGGAGCGCTACGACTTCGTCGTCCCGCTCGCCGTGACCGCCCAGGTCGTCGTCGTGCTCGTCGTGACCCAGCTCGTCTCCAGCGTCCTGGCCGCCTACGCGTTCGCTGTCCTCGACTTCCCCGGCCGCGACGCGCTGTTCTGGGTCTACGTGAGCTGCCTCATGATCCCCGCGGTCGTCACGATCATCCCGCTCTACTCGATGGTCGCCACGCTCGGCTGGCGCAACACGTTCGCCGGGCTCGTCGTGCCGTTCCTGTTCGCCGGGCCGTACGCGATCTTCCTGCTCCGGGAGAACTTCAAGATGGTCCCCCAGGAGATCCTCGACGCCGCCACGCTCGACGGTGCGGGCCCCGTCCGCACCCTGACGCGGATCATGCTCCCGATGAACGTGCCGATCCTCACGACGCTGCTGCTCGTCACCGTCGTGAGCCAGTGGAACAACTTCCTGTGGCCGCTCGTCGCCGCGCCGAAGCCGGAGTGGCACGTCATGACCGTCGCGACGGTCTCGCTCCAGACGCAGTACGAGGGCAACTGGACGCTCGTCATGGCCGCGTCCGTCCTCGCGCTCGCGCCGCTCATCGTCCTGTTCCTCGTCTTCCAGCGGCGGATCACCGCCGCGATCGGGGTCACCGGGGTCCGCTGACCGTACGTCGCGTCCCACGATGTGGGCGTTGCGGCACCTCCCGCGGGGCGGGAGGGTGGGAGGCTTCTAGAGTCGGACCGGCGCCCCCAGCGCCCCCACGGAACTCGGAGGTACCGAATGTCGACCAGCACCACCCGCCGACGCGCAGTCGTCGGCGCACTCGCGACGGCCGTCGCCGTCTCCCTCGCGGCGTGCTCGCCGGCGAGCAACTCCGGCGGCCAGACGCCGTCGGCGTCGTCGTCCGCGACCGACGGGGCGACGGACGGCACCGGCGGCGGTGACACCACGACGGTCACGTTCCGCCTCTGGGACGACGCGGCCGCCGAGGCGTACCGCACGTCCTTCGACGCGTTCGAGGCGGACCACCCGGACATCAAGGTCGAGATCGAGACCATCCCGTGGGCGACCTACTGGGAGCAGCTCCCGCTGGACCTCTCCTCGGGCGAGGCCGCCGACATCTTCTGGGTCAACACCTCGAACTTCGGCAAGTACGTCGACAACGGCAACCTGCTCAACGTCACGGACGCGATCGGCGACGACCACGACCCGTGGAGCGACCTCGTCGTCGACCTCTACACGCGCGACGGCAGCCTGTGGGGCGTCCCGCAGCTGCAGGACTCGATCGCGCTGTTCTACAACAAGACGCTCCTGGACGCGGCCGGCATCGACCCGACCACGCTGCGCTGGGACCCGACGGGCGCGAACGACACGCTGCTGCCCGCGCTCCAGACACTGACGACGGACGCCGCTGGGCACGCCGCGAGCGACGCCGAGTTCGACCCGGCCACGACGGCGGTGTTCGGCCTCAACGCCCAGAACGACCTGCAGGCCATCTGGGGTCCGTTCGTCGGCTCCAACGGCGGCGTCTGGCAGGACGGCGACCTGCTCGCCTTCGACTCGCCGCAGAACGAGCAGACGTTCCAGTACCTGGTCGACCTCATCAACACCTACCACGTCGCCCCGCCGGCGGCCGACACGCTCGCCAACGGCGACCTCTCCCGCGACTACTTCGTCCAGGGCAAGCTCGCGCTCTTCCAGTCCGGCCAGTACTCGCTGCCCGCGCTCGAGGAGATCGGCGACAGCTTCGAGTGGGCCATCGCCCCGCCGCTGGAGGGCCCGGCCGGTCGCGTCGGTCTCGTCCACGGCGTCGCCGCCGTCGCGAACGCGGCGTCGGAGAACCCGGAGGCGCAGCTCGAGGTGCTCCAGTGGCTCGGCTCGACCGAGGGCCAGCTCCCGCTCGCCGAGGCCGGCGCCGCGTTCCCGGGCGCGGTCGACGCGCAGGACGCCTACGTCTCCTACTGGGAGAGCAAGGGCGTGGACATCACGGCCCTGCAGGACGCCGCGAACGGCGAGGCCATCCCCGCCCCCGTCGGCCCGAACATCAACGCCGCCTTCGGTGCATTCGGTCCGTACTTCGAGGAGATGTTCCTCGGCCGCCTCCCGGTGGCCGACGCGCTCAAGCAGGCCGACGAGGCCGGCAACGAGGCGATCAACGAGGGCTGACCCGGCCTGACCTACGCGTGTGGGCGGTGACTCCCCTGGGAGTCACCGCCCACACGTGTCTCGGGTCTCAGGTGCCGCCCTAGACCCACCGCAAGCCACGGGGATAGGCGGTGATGATCCGGCCGTCGCTTCCGGCCACGATCACGAAGACGGTGTAGGTGGCGACAATCTTCCTGTTCGAGTAGATGTATCCGGGGGCCTGGATCGAGTAGGTGTCGTTGCCAGACTTGTAGTGCGCGACGGCATTCTTGCTCTGGAGAGTGCTCCGGATGTTCTTGTCCATCGACACATCCCAGCCAAGGAAGCTGTCGAGCGCTTCCCACTCGGCGGCATGGGAGTCACGGATGTGGAGAAAGCCCCATCCATCCTTGGTCGGGCGTCCGCACCTGAGGGTGTTCTTCCCGTTGGGAATGTTCCGGATGTTGGTGCGCGTGTAGGTCGCCATCGTCTCGTAGGGGTCGCCCCCCTTCGACGGACACCAGAAGATCGAGGCCGCCAACGGCGACGGTCCGGGACGCAACGAGGGTGGACCACCCGACACGAGAGGGCCGACGGAGGAGTGGTCGAGTGAGTTCAGCCGCGCGATATCGGCGGGAGAGAGGCCCTCGCCGCCCTGCGCCGGCGATGCGCCAGCATCGAGCTGGGTGCTGGGTGCTGCGGCCGACACCGGCCGACCGATGTCGGCCGCCGAGGTAACCGCCACACTCCCAACGAGCACCGCCGTCGACAGGACCAGACTCATCGCGCGGCCTCTGCGACGCATCATGCGTCCTCGCCGTTCGTGGTGACGACGTACCCCGGGCCAAGTTCCGCCTGCAGGCTGTCGACGATCTCGGCCAGGAGCTCCATGTACTCGCGTTCGAACGCCGGGGTTCGCCAACCGAACCCGGGGTACACCCCACGGTCGAAGACATCGACGAGCCTTGCCATCTTTGCCTGCAGCGGCGCGCTGACTCCGAAAGCCGTGAGGTCCTCCACGAGGCCGTGGCACCAAACTGGATTCTCCGCGCCGTAATCCGCGAAGACTCGAACCTTGATCGGAGCGTCGTCGGACATCCGCGAACGATGTCACATCAGCGACGGCGTGTCCAGCGATGTCGGACCTCCTCGAACCGGCGGTGGCAATGTCTCAGGTGCCGCCCTCGAGGGCGAGGCGCTCGGCCGCCGCGTGCGCCGAGGCCTCGTCGAGGTAGACACCGCCGCGCACCAGCGGCACGAGCAGACCGTCCAGCTCCGGCCCGGTCGGCTCCACCTCGTACAGCAGCGGGTGCCCGGTGGGCAGGCCAAGGGCGCGGATCTCGGCGTCCGGCAGCCGGTCGACGACGGCGCACAGCGCGCGCAGCGAGTTCCCGTGCGCGACGACGAGGACGTTGCCGCCCCGCCGCAGGAGGGGGTCGACCCGGTCGAGCCAGAACGCGCGGACGCGGACCATGACGTCGGCCAGCGACTCGGTCCGCACGAGGGCCTCCGGCGGGAGGCGGCGGAACAGGTCGGTCCCGGCGAGCGCGTCGTACAGCTCGTCGCCCATCGGCGGCGGCGGCGTGCGGACGCTGCGGCGCCAGGCGAGGAACTGCTCCTCGCCGTGCTCGGCCTTGACGTCCGCCTTGGTCAGCGTGGTGAGCCCGCCGTAGTTGCGCTCGTCGAGGCGCCAGTCGCGCTCGAACGGCGGGAGGTCGGGCAGCTCCTCGGCGAGGACGTCGGCGGTCTGCCACGCCCTGGCCAGCTCGGAGCAGAACGCGGCGTCGAACCGCAGACCCGTCTCGCGCAGCAGCCCGGCCGCGACACGCGCCTCCTCCATCCCGTGCTGGGACAGCGGGACGTCGAGCACGCCGGTGAACAGGCCGGCTGCGTTGGCGGTGCTCTCCCCGTGTCGAAGCAGGACGGCGGCGGCTCGGCGCTGGTTCACCCGGCCATTCTTCCCCCGGACGGCGCGGTGCGCCGCTCCGGAGGTCCCGCTCCGCGCTCGCGTCGGCGCGGACCCTGCCGCACCATCAGCCGACGAGGCCGGCCTCGTAGGCGGCGATGACGGCCTGGACCCGGTCCCGACAGCCGAGCTTGCGCAGGATCTGCGACACGTGCGTCTTCACCGTGTTCTCCGAGACGACCAGCTCGGCGGCGATCTCGACGTTCGACAGGCCCCGCGCGAGGGCCTCGAGCACCTCGCGCTCCCGGTCGCTCAGCTCGGCGATCCCGGGGTTGGCCACACGTGAGCCGCGCTGTGCGACGTCGGCGACGAGCCGCCGCGTCGCCGACGGCCCCAGCAGCATCGACCCCTCGGCCACGAGGTGGACGGCCTCGACGAGCCGCGCGGCCCGCACGTCCTTGAGCAGGAAGCCGCTCGCGCCCGCCAGGAGCGCGTCGTAGACGTAGGCGTCGAGGTCGAAGGTCGTGAGGATGAGCACGCGCGTCCCGGGGTGGTCCCGCACGATCCGCTCCGTCGCGCCGATGCCATCCATCCGCGGCATCCGGATGTCGACGACGGCGACGTCCGGCGCGTGACGCGCCACCGCACGCACCAGCTCGACGCCGTCGCCGGCCGTCGCGACGACCTCGAGACCCGGGTCCGCACCGATCATGGCGGCGATCCCGGCGAGCACCACGGGCTGGTCGTCGGCGACGACCACGCGCAGCCGCCCGGCTTCCGCATCCGGGCTCACGAAGCCGGCTCCGCGTCGTCCCGATCGACCGGCAGCTCGACGACGAGCCGGAAGACCGTCACCCCGCGCTGCTCGGCCGGCCCGTGCCCGAGCGTCCCGCCGAGCGACTCCACGCGCTCGCGCATGCCGGCCAGCCCTCGGCCCGGCCGGGCCTCCCGCGGGTGGTCCGCGGCCATCGGGTCGGCCGGGTCGGCCTGGGCAGCCGCGTCGACCAGGGCGTTGGTCACCTCGAGCAGCAGCTCCCGCCCGACGCGGCCGCGCCTGATCCGCACCGGGCTCCCCGGCGCGTGGCGTCGAGCGTTCGTCAGCGCCTCCTGGACGCACCGGTACAGGGCGTAGCCCTCCGCGTCGTCGACCCGGCCCCACGCCCCCGTGTCGAGCACGTCCTGCCCGGCGTCCCGCGCTCCCGCGACGAGGCCGTCGACGTCGTCGGCGCCGACCTGCGGCTCGCGCGGCGCGTCCTCCCCCTCGACCCGCTGGAGCACCGCGAGGACCTGACGCAGCTCCGTCAGGGCGCTGCGCGCATCCTCGGCCACGGCGGCGAGCACGTCGCGCGCCGCCGGGTCGAGGCCCGGGTACGCGTAGGGAGCCGACTCAGCCCGGACCGCGACGAGCGAGAGGTGGTGGGCGACGACGTCGTGCAGGTCGCGCGCCAGGCGGGCGCGTTCGAGCGTCCTGGCCTCCAGCTCGGCCGCGTCGACCTCGGCGGCGACGGCGTGCCGCAGCGCCCGACCGGCCGCGCGGGTCGCCTCGACCGAGCGCCACCACGCACCGAGCGCAGCCGCGAGCGCCGCGGCCGCCACCGTGAGGAGCGCGATCATCACGACCGTGCCGAACGCCAGCGGGTACGGGCCCCAGGTCGCGGCGGACACCGTCGGCAGCCACGGGGCGACGAGGAGCAGCGCGAACAGCGCGAGCGCTCCCGCCACGAGCGCGCCGAGCCAGTCGCGGACCGCGAGGACGACGCAGACC
The DNA here is from genome assembly GCF_003751805.1 of Salana multivorans. Lineage (NCBI taxonomy): Bacteria > Bacillati > Actinomycetota > Actinomycetes > Micrococcales > Beutenbergiaceae > Salana > Salana multivorans. Next base: position 759,887 of record NZ_RKHQ01000002.1, read on the forward strand.
CCGGCGAGCGCCACGACGTGCGCGAGGACGAGCTGGCCGAGCACGACCACCGACAGCAGCGGGACGGCCGCGGCGAGGATGGACCACCGCGACCCGCGGGCCGCCAGGACGAGCCCCACCAGCCCGAGGACGAGACCGAGAGGGTTCCACACGCCGACGAGGACCTCGGAGGCGGTCGGGCCCAGCAGCTCCGCGACGGCCGCCGAGGCATCGAGCGGGTACGGGATCGCCAGTGGCGGCCCGCAGGCGTCCTGGTCGCAGGTCACGACACCGCTCGGGACGGCACGGGAGAGCGTCACGGCCGCCGCGCCGACGGCCAGCACCCAGGCGAGCCCACCGAGCGGGTCGCGGACCAGCGAGCTCCAGGCGCGAGCGAGCCATCGCGGGACGGCCAGCTCGCCGGCTGGGGCGTCCCCCGTCGTCGTCATCTCCGGCATGTCGTCGATCCTGCCGAGCCGAGGCCGCCCGCACCACCCGCGCGCGAGGGGTCATCGCTCACCCGTTCGGGTGAGCGACGTCAGTCCTCGACGACGCGGATCGTCACCGGGATGTTGCCGCGGGTCGCGTTGGAGTAGGGGCAGACCTGGTGCGCGTCGTCGGCGAGCCGCTGGGCGGTGGCTGGGTCGAGGTCGGGGATCACGACCTCGAGCTCGACCTGCAGCGTGAACCCGCCCTCGGGCCGACGGTCGAGGCCGACCTTCGCTCCGACCGCGGTGTCGGCGATCGCGACCCCCTGCTCCCGGGCCACGCGCTGCAGCGCGTTGTGGTAGCACGCGGCGTACCCGGCGGCGAAGAACAGCTCGGGGTTGAGCCCGTCGCCCGAGCCGCCGAGCTCGACCGGGGAGGCCATGGCGGTGTCGATGCGGCCGTCGCTCGTGCGGACGTGGCCGTTGCGACCGGGACCGGTGGACAGGGCTTCGGCGACGTAGAGGGCATCCATGTCGCCACGGTACGCCTCCCGGGACGGCGGTCCCGGTGTCGCGGCGAGGTCGCCGCGTACGGTGACGGCATGACCGACGACACTCCCCGCACGCTGTACCAGCCGATCGAGCCCCACCAGACCGGGCTGCTGCCGGTCGGCGACGGGCACGCGATCTTCTGGGAGGTCTCCGGGAACCCGGACGGGAAGCCGGTCGTGTTCCTGCACGGGGGTCCCGGCGGGGGGACGAACCCGCGCCAGCGCCGGCTGTTCGACCCCGAGCGCTACCGGATCGTCCTGCTCGACCAGCGCATGTGCGGGCGCTCGACCCCGCACGCCGCCGAGCCGGACGCCGACCTGACGGCCAACACGACCTGGACCCTGGTCGCCGACCTGGAGCTGTTGCGCGAGCACCTGGGGATCGAGCGGTGGCAGGTGTTCGGCGGGTCGTGGGGCTCGACGCTCGCGCTGGCCTACGCCCAGACCCACCCGGAGCGGGTGACGGAGCTGGTGCTGCGCGGCATCTTCACGCTGCGCCAGTCGGAGCTCGACTGGTTCTACGAGGGCGGGGCCGCCGCCGTGTACCCCGACCTGTGGGAGACCTACGCCGGCGCGGTGACGCGTCGCGAGCGGGAGACCTACGTCGCCGCCTACCACCGCGCGCTCTCCGACCCCGACCCGGCCGTGCACGGTCCGGCGGCCGTCGCGTGGACGACGTGGGAGTCCGCGACGGTCACGCTGCTGCAGCGGCCGGAGATGATCGCGGAGTCGGCGGAGGCGTCGCACGCGACCGCCTTCGCGCGGATCGAGAACCACTTCTTCCTCCACCACGGCTGGCTCACGGAGGGCCAGCTCGTGCGGGACGCCGGGCTGCTGCGCGACATCCCGGGCGTCATCGTGCAGGGGCGGTACGACATGTGCACGCCGGCGATGACGGCGTGGGACCTGCACCGGGCGTGGCCCGAGGCCGAGCTCGTCATCGTGCCCGACGCCGGCCACGCGTTCGACGAGCCGGGCATCCTCGACGCCCTGGTCCGGGCGACGGACCGGTTCGCCGGCTGAACCATCGGCGCGACGCCGGCCCAGGGCCGGCGAGGGAGAATGTCCGGGTGACCGACACGCCCCTCCCCTCGCCCCGCACCAGCTTCGCATCGGACAACTACGCCGGCGTCCACCCCGAGGTCCTCGCGGCCGTCGTCGAGGCGAACGGCGGTCACGACGTCGCCTACGGCGCGGACTCCTGGACGGAGCGGCTCGGCGAGGTCATGGCGGGACACTTCGGGCCGGCCGCCACCGTCTGGCCCGTGTTCAACGGGACCGGGGCCAACGTCGTCGCCCTCCAGTCCCTGCTGCCGCGCTGGGGCGCGGTCATCTGCTCCGACACGGCGCACATCAACGTCGACGAGGGTGGAGCCCCCGAGCGGATGGCCGCGATCAAGCTGCTGCCCGTGCCGACCCCCGACGGCAAGCTCACCCCCGAGCTCATCGACCGCGAGGCCTGGGGCTGGGGCTTCGAGCACCGTGCCCAGCCGCTCGTCGTGTCCCTCACGCAGACGACGGAGCTGGGGACCTGCTACACGCCGGAGGAGATCGCCGCGATCACCGAGCACGCCCACGCCCGCGGCATGCGCGTGCACGTCGACGGCGCCCGCCTGGCCAACGCCGCGGCATCGCTCGGCCTCCAGCTCGCGGCGTTCACGAGCGACGTCGGCGTCGACGTCCTCAGCCTCGGCGGGACGAAGAACGGGGCGCTCGGGGCGGAGGCCGTCGTCGTCCTCGACCACGACGCGCTCGTCGGCGGTCCCGACGCCATCCGCTACGTCCGCAAGCTGTCCATGCAGCTCGCGTCGAAGATGCGGTTCATCTCGGCGCAGCTCCTCGCGCTCCACGACGGCGACCTGTGGCTGCGCAGCGCGACCCACGCGAACGCCATGGCCACCCGCCTGCGCGGCGGCCTCGAGGCCGCGGCGGCGGCCGGCCGCGCGCCGGGGCTGGCCTTCACCCAGGCCACCGAGGCCAACGCCGTCTTCGCGACGCTGCCGCGGCCCGCCGCCGACGCGGTGCGTGAGCGGTTCCGGTTCTACGACTGGGACGAGGCCACCGGTGAGGTGCGGTGGATGTGCTCGTTCGACACGACCGAGGCCGACGTCGACGCGTTCGTCGAGGCCGTCGTCGCGGCACTCGCCGGCTGAGCCGGAACGGCTCCGGCCGGGCCGACGCGCACGGCCCCGCTCGCTCGGCTACTCGCCGTAGAAGACCCGGTCCACGACCATCCGCGCCCGCCGCGCGGTCCGCAGGTAGTCGTCCTCGAGCGCCGCGCCGCTCACCGGGACGTAGCCGAGCAGGGCGGCCGTCCCGGTCAGCTCGCGGTGCTCGGCCGGCAGCACGTCGACCTTCGTCCCGCTCGTCCGGCCGGTGACGAGCACGATCGCGTCGCGCGTGCGACTGCTGGAGCGCCACGCCCGCGAGAGCAGCTCGGCGTCGGTCGCCCCGAGGAGCCCGGCGCTCGCCGCCGCGTCGAGCGCCGCGAGCGTCGACGGGGTGCGCAGAGCCGGAACGTCGTGGGCGTGCAGGAGCTGGAGGAGCTGGACCGTCCACTCGACGTCCGCCAGCCCCCCGGGGCCCAGCTTGAGGTGCCGGGTCGGCGTGACGCCGCGCGGCATCCGCTCCCGCTCCACGCGCGCCTTGATCCGCCGGTACTCGCGCAGCTCGCTCTCGCTCAGCCCGCCGCCCGCGTACCGCAGCGGGTCGACCAGCTCGAGGAACGCGATCGCCAGGCCCTCGTCGCCGGCGACCGGACGCGCCCGCAGCAGGGCCTGCCGCTCCCACGGGGCCGACCAGCGGTCGTAGTACTCCTCGTAGGACGCCAGCGTCCGGGTGAGGGGTCCGCTGCGTCCCTCGGGGCGCAGGTCAGCGTCGACCCGGAGCGCCGGCTCGGGGCCGGTCTGCCCGAGGAGCTGCCCCACCCGCTGCGCCACCGCCAGCGCGAACTGCTGCGCCCGGACGGGATCGGCCCCCGGGAGCGGGTCGTGGACGAACATCACGTCGGCGTCGGAGGCGTAGCCCAGCTCGTGCCCGCCGAGCCGTCCCATCGCCACGACGAGCTGACGCGTCGGCGGCTCGTCCCCGTACCCCTGCTCGGCGCCCACCTGCTCGGTTGCGATCCGCAGGGCCCCGCGCAGCGCGGCGTCGGCCGCCGAGGAGATGCCCGGCGTGAGGTCGGCCTCGAGGTTCGTCAGGACGTCGGAGACCGCCGTCCGCGCCAGCTCCCGCCGCCGCAGGTAGCGCACGAACGTCGCTCCGGCCGCCGGGTCGCCCTCACGACGGCGCAGCACGGCATCCATCTCCGCGTCGAGTGCGGCGACCGAGCGCGGTCGCAGGTCGCCGTCCTCGGCGAGCCAGCGGACCGACTCCGGCGAGCGACGCAGCGCGTCGGCGGCATACCGCGAGGAGGAGAGCACGCGCGCGAGGTTGCGGGCCGCGACGCCGGAGTCCCGCAGCAGCTTGAGGTACCAGTGGCTCCCGCCGACCTCCTCCGACAGCGTCCGGAATGCCAGCAGGCCGGCGTCGGGGTCGGCGCCCTGGGTGAACCAGCCGAGCAGGACGGGCAGGAGGTGACGCTGGATCGCCGCGCGCCGCGAGACGCCCTCGGTCAGCGCCGTGATGTGCGCGAGCGCCTGCTCCGGCGAGCGGTACCCGAGGGCCGCGAGCCGCGCGTACGCCGCCTCGGGCGAGAGCGCGGCGTCCTCCGCCGACAGCCGCGCGGTCGCGGGCAGCAGCGGCCGGTAGAACAGGTCCTCGTGGAGCCCGCGCACGTCGCGTCGCGTCCGCTGCCACCGCGCGAGGAGGTCGACGACGAGGTCGCCCGTCTCCCCCGTCGCCTCACCGCCGCCGGCGCCGTCCGCGCCCGGGGGGCGCATCGACCGGGCGACCCGCACGAGGTCCTGCTCGGCGGTCGGCACGAGGTGGGTCCGGCGCAGCCGCTGGAGCTGGATGCGGTGCTCCATGAGCCGGAGGAAGCGGTAGTCAGCCGCGAGCCGCTCGGCCTCGCCGCGACCGACGAACCCCTCGGCCGCGAGCGCGTCGAGCGCCTCCAGCGTCGTCCGCGAGCGGATCCCCGGCGCGAGCCGGCCGTGGACCAGCTGGAGGAGCTGGACGGTGAACTCGACGTCGCGCAGGCCGCCCGTGCCGAGCTTGAGCTCGCGGTCCGCGTCCTTGCGCGGGATGTGGGCCTCGACGCGGCGGCGCATGGCCTGGGCGTCCTCGACGAACCGCTCGCGCTGGACCGCCGTCCACACGAGCGGCCGGAGCGTCTCGACGTACAGCTCGCCGAGCTCGCGGTCCCCGGCGACGGGGCGCGCCTTGAGCAGCGCCTGGAACTCCCAGGTCTTCGCCCAGCGCTCGTAGTAGGCGACATGGCTGGCCAGCGTGCGCACGAGCGGACCGTTCTTGCCCTCGGGGCGCAACGCGGCGTCGACCTCCCACAGCGCCGGCTCGACCCCTGGACCGGAGCAGGCGCGGGCGAGCGCGCTGGCGAGCTGGGTCCCGACGCGGACGACCTGCTGCTCCGACGCCACCGGCTCCCCGTCGGCGTCCAGGGCCGGCTCGGCGACGTAGACGACGTCGACGTCGCTGACGTAGTTGAGCTCACGTCCGCCCGTCTTGCCCATCCCGAGCACGGCGAGGCGGACGGAGTCGGAGTCGGGCACCTCGGTCCGCGCGATGGCGAGGGCGGCCTCGAGCGCGGCGGCGGCCAGGTCGGCCAGGGCGGCGGCGACCCAGGAGAACCCGGCGAGCGGGTCGGGCTGCGTCAGGTCGGCGGCGGCGATCCGCAGGAGCTCGCGACGGTAGGCGCGGCGCATCCGCGCCGTCGCCGCCTCGACGCTCGCCCGGGGTCCCGGCGCCCCGGGGTCGGCGCCGACGGCGCGAAGCAGGCGCCCCCGCACGTCGTCGGCGTCGTCCGGGGCGTCCGTCGAGACGTCGTCGCCCGCGACGACCCCGGTGACGACCGCGAGATCACCCGGGTGGCTGACGAGCGCGTCGCCGAGCGCCTCCGACGCCCCGAGGACGGCGAGCAGCCGTTCCCGCGGGCCGCCACCGTCGCCGAGCACGGCGACGAGCGCGCGCCGCACGTCCTCGTCGGCGCGGTCGTGGATGCGGTCGAGCGCGAGCAGCGCGAGGTCGGGGTCGGCGCTCTCCCCCAGGGCGGCGAGCAGGCCGGCCGCGTCGTCGTCCGCGAGGACGGGCTGCAGCCAGTCGCCGGCGAGGATCGCCTCGGCCCGGGCGAGCTCGTGGAACCCGGACCGCAGGAGCCGGGTCGTTGGCGAGGGTCGCCGCGTCATCGCCTCGGCGGGTCAGAGCGCACGAAGGAACTTGGAGATCTCGTACGGCGTGACCTGCGCCTGGTACTCCTCCCACTCCCGGCGCTTGTTGCGCAGGAAGAACTCGAAGACGCTCTCCCCGAGGGTCTCGGCGACGAGCTCGGAGGAGCCCATGATCTCCAGCGCGTCCTGCAGGTTGTTGGGCAGGGGCGCGATCCCGAGGGCGCGACGCTCGGCGTCGGAGAGGTTCCAGACGTTGTCCTCCGCCTCCTCCGGAAGCTCGTAGTCGCCCTGGATGCCCTTGAGACCCGCCGCGAGCAGGAGCGCGTAGGCGAGGTAGGGGTTGGCGGAGGAGTCGAGCGCGCGGTACTCGACGCGCGCCGACTGCCCCTTGCCCGGCTTGTACATCGGGACGCGGATGAGGGCCGAGCGGTTGTTGTGCCCCCAGCACACGTAGCTCGGGGCCTCGCCGCCGCCCCACAGGCGCTTGTAGGAGTTGACGAACTGGTTCGTCACGGCCGTGATCTCGGCGGAGTGGCGCAGGAGGCCGGCGATGAACTTGCGGGCGGTCGTCGAGAGCTCGTACTCGCGTCCCGCCTCGTAGAACGCGTTCGTGTCGCCCTCGAACAGGGACAGGTGCGTGTGCATCCCCGACCCCGGCTCGCCGGAGAGCGGCTTGGGCATGAACGAGGCCATGATCCCCTGGGTGAGCGCGACCTCCTTGACGATCGTGCGGAACGTCATGATGTTGTCGGCCGTGGACAGGGCGTCGGCGTAGCGCAGGTCGATCTCGTTCTGGCCGGGGCCGCCCTCGTGGTGGGAGTACTCGACGGAGATCCCCATCGACTCCAGGAGCCCGATCGCGGCGCGGCGGAAGTCGTGGCCCGTGCCGCGCGCCACGTGGTCGAAGTAGCCGGCGTCGTCGATCGGGACGAGCGGGCCCTGCGGCGTCGCGGGCTCGTGAAAGAGGTAGAACTCGATCTCGGGGTGGGTGTAGTAGGAGAACCCGGCGTCGCTCGCCTTGGCCAGTGCGCGCTTGAGCACGTTGCGGGGGTCCGCCGCGGCCGGCTGACCGTCGGGCGTGAGGATGTCGCAGAACATCCGGGCGGTGCCGCGGTGGTCGCCGCGCCACGGGAGGATCTGGAACGTCGACGGGTCGGGCCGCGCGAGCATGTCCGCCTCGGAGACGCGCGAGAGACCCTGGATCGCGGAGCCGTCGAAGCCGATGCCCTCGGCGAAGGCGCTCTCCAGCTCGGCCGGCGCGATCGCGACCGACTTGAGGAAGCCGAGGACGTCCGTGAACCACAGTCGGATGAAGCGGATGTCGTGCTCCTCGATCGAACGAAGCACGTACTCCTGCTGCTTGTCCATGGCTCTCCTCGTCCGGACGACAACGCGTTGCTCCTATCATGGCGAATCCCGCGCCGATCACCTACCCGACCGGCGGCCCATCGGCCGTTCGATGGCCTCCCGCGGCCGTGGACCCATGGTCCCGGCGGCCCGGCGGCCGCCCCGTCCTACAGTTGAGGCATGCCCGCACCGCAGGAGTCAACGCCCGTCCCGACGCAGCCGAAGCGGTACCGCGTGCCGCACCTGCGCGCGTCCAAGGAGGCGGGCCGCCCGATCACGATGCTCACGGCGTACGACGCCGTCACCGCGCGCATCTTCGACGCCGCCGGCGTCGACTCGCTGCTCGTCGGCGACTCCATCGGGAACAACATGCTCGGCTACCCGTCGACGCTGCCCGTGACGGTGGACCAGATGGTGGTCGCGACCCGGGCCGTCGCCGGCGCCGCGGCGCGCGCGCTCGTCGTCGCCGACCTGCCGTTCGGCTCCTACGAGGCGAGCGCCGCGCAGGCGCACGCCACGGCCGTCCGGCTGATGAAGGAGGGCGGCGCGGGCGCGGTCAAGCTCGAGGGCGGGCAGCACATGGTCGAGCAGGTACGCCTGCTGTCCACGACGGGCATCCCCGTCGTCGGCCATCTCGGCCTGACCCCGCAGTCGGAGAACGTGTTCGGCGGCATGAAGGTGCAGGGCCGGGGCGAGGCCGCGGCCCAGAAGCTCCTCGCCGACGCGCTCGCGCTGGAGGCCGCCGGGGCCGTCGCGATCGTCCTGGAGATGGTCCCCGGACCGCTCGCGACGCGCGTCACGAAGGAGCTCGCGATCCCCACGATCGGCATCGGCGCCGGTGTCGAGTGCGACGGGCAGGTGCTCGTCTGGACCGACATGGCCGGCATGGCCGACTGGGCTCCCAAGTTCTCCCGCGCGTTCGGCCAGGTCGGGGCAGCGCTGTCGGCCGCGGCCGGCGACTACGTCGGTGCGGTGCGGGAGCGGATCTTCCCCGGGCCGGAGCACACGTTCGACGAGTAGGACGACGAGCAGGACCCCGACGGTCGGGTCGTCAGTCGCCCTCGCGCCAGCGGCGGTCCTCCTCGTCCCAGGCCTCCGTCCGCCGCTGCGCGGTCGCCAGCGCGTGCTCGGCCGCCTCACGCGTCGCGTACGGACCGATCCGCTTCGTCCAGACGGACCGCTGGCCCTTCTCGACCTCGCCGGTGGACAGGTTGTAGTAGTAGCCCTCGTCCTTGAGGCGGGCGTCGGGCTCCTCGATCGGGCCGGGCGTGACGTCGTCGGTCATGTCTCTCCTGCCTCTCCGCCCGCGTGGAAGCACGCGCCGGGCTCTTTCTCCTAGACTCCCATCCTGGCACCGCTCGCACACGGAAGGCGCACACCATGGCAAAGAAGTCGAACAGGGACGCCTCGACGGCCCCCGCGGTCGCCTTCGGCATCGACATCGGCGGATCCGGCATCAAGGGCGCACCCGTCGACCTGGCCAGTGGTGAGTTCACGCAGGACCGCGTGCGCATCGAGACTCCCCAGCCCTCGACGCCGGACGCCGTCGCGAAGGTGCTGACCGAGCTGGTCGGACGGTTCGACCTGCCGGGCAAGGCGCCGATCGGCCTCACCTTCCCGGCGATCATCAAGCACGGCGTCGCCTACTCAGCCGCGAACGTCGACGAGTCGTGGATCGGGACCAACATCGCCGACGTCGCGCGCGAGGCGACCGGGCACGACGCGGTCGTCGTCAACGACGCGGACGCCGCCGGGTTCGCCGAGGTCGCCTACGGGGCCGCGCGGGACGTCTCGGGGCTGGTCATCGTCGTGACGCTCGGCACGGGTATCGGCTCGGCCATGATCTACGACGGCGTGCTCGTCCCGAACGCGGAGCTCGGCCACCTGGAGATCGACGGGCACGACGCCGAGACACAGGCGTCCTCCGGTGTGCGCGAGCGCGAGGGCTGGACGTACGAGGAGTGGGCGCCGCGGCTGCAGCGCTACTTCTCCACGGTGGAGTTCCTGTTCTCCCCCGACCTGTTCGTCGTCGGCGGGGGCATCAGCAAGAAGGCGGACAAGTTCCTCCCACTGCTGGACCTGCGCACGCCGATCATCCCCGCCGCCCTGCGCAACAACGCCGGGATCGCCGGCGCCGCGGCGCTCGCCGCGGCCGGTGCGCGGTGAGCACCGGTCCGTCCGTGCCGCACGACCACGACGAGATCGACGACGGGGCCGAGGAGCTGACGCCGGCCGAGGAGCTTGCGCTCCAGGCCGCCTGGCAGGACGCGTTCCGGCTCGAGGACTGGATCTTCATCGCGCGCGGCGTCGGCGACCAGGTGACGCCGCTCGCGTTCGAGACGCCGGAGGGTGGCGTCATCGCCGTCTTCACGTCGAAGGAGCTGGCGCTGGAGTTCGGCCTGGCGATCGGGCTGCCCGAGGAGGAGGCCGGGTTCCAGCTCGCGATCCCGCGGACCTCGTGCGTCGAGTGGCTGCTGCAGTTCGTGGACGACGGCGTCAGCGCCGCCGTGCTGGACCCCGGGACGACGGACGCCGCCGTCATGCTCGCCGCGCTGCCGCACGTCGAGCAGCTCGCGCTCGCGGCGGCGGACGACGCGCCGGGCGAGGGCGCGACGGGCGAGGAGTCCTAGGCGCCCGCGAGGATGGCGGCGCGCTCGTCGAGGTACTGCTCGGTGGTGAGGGCGCCGCTGCTGCGCAGGTCGTCGAGCTCGATGAGCCGCTCCCCCACGGACAGCCGCGGGGACCGCAGCGCGGTCAGCCGCCGACGGAGGGCATCCTCGACGTGGACGTCGACGACGGGTACGGCCATGGCTTCCTCCCGGGTGGTTCAAGAGTCTGCCTCCGACAGTACGTTGGACCTTCGTTTTTCGCAAACAAATCGTCAAGATGATGGGAATGTCGATGACACAGCTTCGCCTCCGCGAGGGTGAGCCGCCCTTCGGCCCGTGGCAGGTGACGACGCCGGCCGGCCTGCTCGACGTCCTGCGCTCCCGCGCCGCGGCACGTCCGGACGGAGCCGCCGATGCCGCGGCGAGTCGGCGCGGGCCGTTCGTCGTGGCCGTCGACGGGCGGAGCGCCGGCGGCAAGACGACGCTCTCCCGACGCCTGTCCGAGGCCGTGCCCGCCGGCACCGCGGCCGTCCTGCACACCGACGACCTCGCCTGGTGGGAGCCGATGTTCGGGTGGGAGCGCCTGCTGCGGGAGGTGCTCGAGGCCGTCCGGACCGGGGACGCGGTCGCCTTCCGCCCGCCGGCGTGGGAGCAGCGCGGCCGAGAGGGGGCGATCGAGCTCCCGGCCGGGCTGGAGCTGCTCGTCGTCGAGGGCGTCGGCTCGTCCCAGGCCGCCGTCGCCGACCTCGTCGACGCGACCGTGTGGGTCCAGTCCGACTACGAGGAGGCGCAGCGCCGCGGGATCGCCCGCGACGTGGCCGACGGGACGAACGGGGACCTGGAGCAGTCGACCGCGTTCTGGCACGAGTGGGATGCGCACGAGATCCGGTTCCTCGCGGCGGACCGCCCGTGGGAGCGGGCCGACGCCGTCGTCCTCGGCACGCCGCCCGCCGGAACCCTCCCCGACGGGGGCGACGATGTCGCCTGGACCGACGCGCGGGTCGACGCCGACTAGACTCTGGGGTGGATGAGCCGGCCAGGCGGCCGCGTCCGCCGGCGTCGCTCGCGAGGCCGACGGCCGAGGAACGTCCGGGCTCCACAGGGCAGGGTGGTGGGTAACGCCCACCCGGGGCGACCCGCGGGACAGTGCCACAGAGAACAGACCGCCGCCGACGCTCTCGGGCGCCGGCGGTAAGGGTGAAACGGTGGGGTAAGAGCCCACCAGCGTGCCGGGCGACCGGCGCGGCTAGGTAAACCCCACCCGGAGCAAGGCCAGACAGGGAGCGAGCTGCCCGCTCGATGCTCCCGGGTAGGCCGCTGGAGGCGCACGGCAACGTGCGTCGTAGATGGATGGTCGCCACCGCGGCGCCGGCGACGGCGCCGCGGGACAGAACCCGGCGTACCGGCCGGCTCATCCCCCGACCACGGCTCCGGCCTGCGGCGATGCACGCCGGTGACAGCAAAGCGCCGTGCCGCCGCCCCGGTTCTCACTCGTGAGAACTGATGGAGCGGCGACACGGCGCCGAGATCGAACCTGGGATCAGATCCCGCGGATGTTCGTCGCGGCCGGGCCGCGGTCACCCTTCTCGATGTCGAACTCGACGGCCTGGCCGTCGGTGAGGTTGCGGTGCCCGCTGCCGGCGATCTGGCTGTAGTGCGCGAAGACGTCGGGGGTGCCGTCGTCGGGCGCGATGAAGCCGAAGCCCTTGTCGGGGTTGAACCACTTCACGATTCCGGTGGCCATGGTGTTCTCCTTGCTGATCGCGACAACGTGTGAGGCAACGATCGTTGGGTGGCCGACGACGGTCGCCGCCGGCGGGGCGGAGGCGAACGCCCCCGCGGGTCTGAGGGGGTGTCGCTCCAGCGTGTGCCGGACCGGGACCGCGGCTCGGGTGGCCACGACGACATCGTCGGAGGCCCGCTGCCAGCGGAGGGTGGCCGTGAGGCCGGATGAGACGGTGATGGTGAGTCGATTCTCGGCGACCGCGTCGAGTGCGAGGTCGGCCGGGTGGATGAGGCAGATGAAACTGGTCGGCCGACCGGAGCCGACAACCAGCGCTCCCCACTCTACTGCACGCCCGGCCCGACCGATCGCGAGCGACGCGCGGACGATCTCGGCCTCACCGCTCCCGCAGGAGCCAGCGGAGCGCGTCGGGCATGAGGGCGCCGGCGTGGTTGGGACTGTGCCCACCGTCGCCGAGGACGAACCGGAGGTCGTAGCCGGCCTCGACCAGCGCGGCGGCCACCCGGAGGTTCTCGGCGAGCCAGTTGTGGTCGGGCTCGTTCCAGTGCAGGTCGCGGTGGGCGGCCTGGAGCAGGATCCGCAGCGGCTTGCGCGGCGTCGCTCGGACGAGCTCCGGGTACGGGTTGCCGCCGGGGATCTGGGCGAAGCTCGACACGAACCCCAGCACGCGACGGAACCGCTCAGGGAAGTGCCAGCCCACCGTCACGGCGCAGTTGCCGCCGCTGCTCCCGCCGACGATCCCCCAGCGTTCGGCGTCGTCGGTGATCGCGAGCCTGCGCCGCACCTCGGGGACGACCTCCTCGAGCAGGAACCTGCCGTACCGGTTGTCGAACGCGTCGTACTCGACGTTCCGGTTCTTCCGGAGGGTCGGATCCTCGGCCGCCTCCACGACACCGGGGTCGACGAACACGCCGATCGTCACCGGGATCTCCCCGCGCTCGACGAGGTTGTCGAGCACGATCCCCGCCCGGATCTCGCCCTCCGGGTCGAGATACCACCACCCGTCCTGGAACACCAGGAGACCGGCCGGCTCGTCCGGGTCGTACGCCGCGGGGACGTGGATCCAGATCGTCCGGATCGTGCCCGGGAAGACCTCGCTCCGCCACGGCAGCTCGATCGTCGTCCCCGCCGCAACGCCGGGACGAGGAGAGGAGTCCGGCCCGTGCTCGTACCGGACGTCGTCCAGGTCGAGGGGCATCGGGCGGTACGGCAGGGCTTCCGGCACATCGCGAACCTACCGAGCGACCGCGCCCCCCGGCGAGCGCATTTCCACCGGTCGGCCACCGACCGGCCAGCACCCGGCCGGCCGGTCGCCGCCCACCAGCCGAGCGGCCGGCACCGCTCGTAGAATCGACCGGTGCTTCTCGTGCTTCCCCCGTCGCGCGGACAGACGCCCGGCCCCGACGGTGCGCCGGCGCTCGACCCGGCCTCCCTCGCGCTCCCCGAGCTCCTGACCGCTCGCACCAGGCTCCTCGCCGCGCTCGCCGGCACGCCGCACGACCCGGCCTCCACGCCGACGGCCCGCGCGGCCGACGTCCTCACCGGCGTCCTCTACGCCGCGGCCGACCTCCCCGGGCTCCTGCGCCGGCGCGGCTCCGCCCCCGAGCGGACGCGGCGGAGCGTGCTCATCGCCTCACCCCTGCTCGGCGCGGTGACGCCGACCGACCGCATCCCCGCCTCGCGTCTCGCCATGGGGACGGTCGACGGCGTGGGCGGCCTCGGCCCGTTCTGGCGCCCCCATCTCGAGGCGGCGCTCGACCCGCGCGCGGCGGGTCGCGTCGTGGTCGACGTCCGGTCGAGCGAGTTCCTCACACTGTGGCGGCCGCCGGCGGACGCCGCGTGGGTGAGCGTGCGCGTCGTGCAGGAGGCCGACGGCGAGCGGCGCGTCGTCTCGCACTTCGCCAAGCACTGGCGCGGGATGCTCGTGCACCACCTGCTCACGCGCCGCGGGACCGAGCCGACCGACCTGCGCTCGCTCGTGCGCGCCGCGCGCGGTCTCGTCACCTCGGGCGCGATCACGGGCGTCGAGCACGAGGACGCCGCCCGCCCCGGCAGCCCGGCGGTCCTCACGCTCGTCGTTCCCTGAGCCCGCGGGCGCGGGGCTGCGGCCTCGACCCGGCCGGCGTCGACCGGCCGGCTCCGGTTCGGTCGTCCAGACCCGATCGTCAGTCGTCCAGGCGCACCAGGATGTAGCCGTGCTCCTCGTCGCGCAGCAGCTCGTCGGGGCCGGCGGCCTTGATCGCGGCCACCTCCGACAGCGAGAGGTCGAGCCGCACGGGCTCCGTCGTCGAGCCGCGGACGGCCAGCACGGCCAGCCCGGCGTTCTGGCGGCGCACCTTCTCGTACAGGGCGAGCAGGGCAGCGTCGATGCCGTCCACCGCGACCGCGCGGCGGGCGGCGATCTCCTCCTCCTGGCGGGTCAGCTCGGCCAGCGCCTCGTCCCGCTCGGCGGTCAGGCGCGCGACGTCCGCGTCGATCGCCCCCTCCTGCTCGCGGATGCTCGCCAGGTCGGCGTCGGCCGCCTCGAGCGCCTCCATGGCCTCCAGCTCGACGTCCTCGAGGTCGCTCTGCCGGCGCGCGAGCGAGCCCAGCTCGGCCGTGACCGCCTGCGACGTCTTGGCGTCGAACGCCCCGGCGTCCAGCCTCTGCTGGTCGCGCTCGCGGCGCGTGCGCACCTGGGCGACGTCGTCCTCGGCCTTCGTCAGCGCCCGCTTGAGGTCGGCGACGGTCGAGGTCTGCAGCACGGCGGCGCGGTGCAGGTCGGCGGCACGGCCGTCGAGCTCGGCCAGCGCGGCGATCGTCGGGTGGGTCCGCTTGGCGTGCGCGAGCTTCGCGAGCTGGGTGTCCAGCGCCTGCACGTCCAGGAGCCGGCGCTGGTCGAGGTGGGGAGCAGGGGGCACGGGGACCTCGCGATCGATGGTGGAACGACGGGTGGAGCGGTGGAGCCAGGGTGACCGGACGCGCCGACGACGTCAGGCCCGCGCCCCGAACGTTGCCGACCAGGCGTCGGTCCGCAGGTCCGAGACGTGCACCTCAACCGTAGCGCCCCGCGCCCCCGCGTCCGCGACGAGCTGCTCGGCGAGGAACGGCAGCCACGTCCACTCGCTCGCCCAGTGCGCGGCGTCCAGCAGGAACGGCCGCGACGCCACGGCGCGGAAGTCGGTGGCCGGGTGGTGGCGCAGGTCGGCGGTGAGGTAGGCGTCGACGCCGGCGAGCCGCGCGTCGTCCAGGTAGGAGTCGCCGCTCCCGCCGCACACGGCGACGGTGGCGATCTCGGCGTCGAGCTCGCCCGAGACGCGGATCCCCTGGGCCGTCGCCGGCAGCGCGGCGGCGACCTCCTCGGCGAACGCGGCCAGCGTCACCGGCCGCGGCAGCGAGCCGATCCGCCCCGTCCCGGAACCGGGCGGCGCTGCGGGCGACGTGCTCGGCACGAGCGGCTCGACGTCGAGGAGCCCGAGGGTGCGGGCGAGCGAGTCGGAGACACCGCCCGGCGGGTCGTCGGCGTTGGTGTGGGCGCAGTAGAGCGCGACGCCGCCGCGGACCAGACCGGTGAGGACGCGCCCCTTCGTCGTGGTCTCCGCGATCGAGGTGACCCCGCCCCACAGGAACGGGTGGTGGACGAGGAGGAGGTCGGCGTCCAGCTCGACGGCCTCGGCCGCGGTCGCCTCCGTGCACTCGACGGCCACCAGGACCCGGCGCACCGGCCGGCCGGGATCGCCGGTCACGAGCCCGATCGCCGTGTCCCAGGCGGCCGCGGCCGCCGGCGGGTAACGCAGCTCGAGATCGGCGACGACGTCGGACAGCCTCAGGGTCTCGCTCACCCCATCACCCTACGGCGGCGCCCGAGGCCGCGGGCGGTCCCTACGCCGGTGGCTCCCACGACGTAACGGACTCCGCCCCGCGCGAGGTCAGCCCCGGCGGCACGGCTCCCATGACCGCGTTCCGCACCCGCTGGCGGCGCCCCGGCCCGAGGTGCGCCCCGATCGCTCCGGACGCGGCCGACATCCGTGACATGGCCGCGCACCGCGGCCGTCGCACGTCGTCGTACCGGGCCAGCGCCTCGGCGAGGGCCGCGCGCGGACCCCGCGAGCCCGCGGCCTCGCCGTCGGGGACGAGCAGCGTCAGCGTCGCGGCGTCCTCGATCGCCGTCGCCACGCCCTGCCCCATCGTCGGCAGCATGGCGTGGGCGGCATCACCCACCAGGACCGCGCGGCCCAGCGCGTACGGCTGGTCCGTCACCGGCAGCGCGTCGACGTCGTGCCGGATCACCGCCTCGGCCGGGGTCGCGGCGACGAGGTCGCGCACCGGCTCGGCCCACGTCGTGAACCGCCTCGTGGCGGCCGCGTGCTCCGAGCTGAACCGCGCGCCCGCGGCGGTTCGGACGTATCCGTACCAGTAGGTCTCCTCGGCCCCGGTGCCGAGGTGGCCGAACTCCGCGTGCGGCCCCCAGTACTGTCGCAGCTCCCCCTCGCCGACCGCGCCCGGCGCGATCGCGCGCCAGCTCGAGTACCCGCTGTAGCCGGCGTCCCTGCCCGGCTGGACCACACCGCGAACGGTGCTGCGGACACCGTCGGCCCCGACCACGAGGTCGGCCGTCCATGTGCGCTCCCCCGCCCGCACGCTCGCCCGCGCGCCCCGCGCGTCGCCGGTCTCGACCCGGTCGACGACGACGCCCGGCGTCACCGTCGCGCCGGCCTCCCGCGCGGCCTCCAGCAGCAGTGCGTGGAGCCGCGCGCGGTGCAGCCCGACGAGGGCCGTCGCGGTGCGGGCCGGGCCGCTGCCGGGCAGCCGCAGGATCTCGCGGCCGTGCAGGTCCCAGGTGCCGGACGCCCACGTCGGGTGCCCGATCGCGCGGACGCGCTCGGGGTCGATCCCGAGCGCGATGGCCGCCGCCAGCCCGTTGCGGGAGAGCGCGAAACCCGCCCCGAGCTCACGGACGACCCTCGCGCGCTCGAGCACGGTGACGTGCCAGCCGCGACGGGCGAGCCCGACCGCTGAGGCGAGCCCGGCGATCCCGCCGCCGACGACGACGACAGCCTCAGCCATGGCGCGGGGCAGGTCAGACGTTGAAGCCGATGGCGCGCAGCTGGTCGCGGCCGGACTCGGTGATCTTGTCCGGGCCCCACGGCGGCATCCAGACCCAGTTGATCGTGAGGCCGGTGAGCAGCCCGTCGACGGCCTGGATCGCCTGCTCCTCGATGACGTCGGTGAGCGGGCACGCGGCCGAGGTCAGCGTCATGTCGACCGTGCCCGTGCCGTCGGGGTTGAGGTAGACGCCGTAGACGAGGCCGAGGTCGACGACGTTGATGCCCAGCTCGGGGTCGATGACGTCGCGCAGCGCCTCCTCGACGTCGGCGACGTTGGGCGTCGGCGGGGTCGGTGCCATCCCGGTGGTCTCGGTCATCGCTCCTCCTGAGAGCTCGTCGTGTCCGGCCCGGTCACGAGGGCCTTGGCCGTGGCGTCGCGCAGGGCCATCCAGCCCAGCAGCGCGCACTTGATGCGGGCGGGGAACTTGGCCGTCCCGGCGAACACGATGGCGTCCTCCAGACGCTCGTCGCGCTCGTCGCCGAGCTCGGCCCCCCGGTTGTTCATGAGGGCGCGGAAGTCCTCGGCGACCCGGTCGGCCTCGCGCACGCTCCGGCCGGCCACGAGGTCGTTCATGACGGACAGCGACGCGCGGGAGATCGAGCAGCCGACGCCCTCCCAGCCGAGCTCGGCGATGACCGGGGAGCCACCGGCCGCGGCGTCGGGCGCGTCGACGAGGCGCAGGCGAAGCGTCACCTCGTCACCGCACGTCGGGTTGACCTGGAACGACTCGCCGACGCCCTCCGAGCCGGGCTCGGCGGCGACGCGACCGAGTCCCTCGCCGTGCCGCTCCCGGGCATGGTCGAGGATCACCTGCTGGTACATCTGCTCGAGGCCGGACACGGCTCTACTCTCCCAGACCGAAGAACGGACGGACGGTCGGCAGGACGGCGAGGAACGCGTCGACGTCCTCGGTGCTGCTCGCGACGCCGAGCGACGCCCGGACCGACGACGCCGCCCCGAGCCGCCGGTGGATCGGCTGCGCGCAGTGGTGGCCGACGCGGACCGCGATGCCCTCGGCGTCGAGCACCTGGCCGACGTCGTGCGGGTGGACGCCGGCGACCTCGAACGAGACCACGCCGACCCGGTCGGTCGCGTCGGTCGGGCCGAGCACGCGGACGTGCGGCACCCGGGCGATCCCGGCGAGCAGCCGCTGCGTCAGCTCGTGCTCGTGGGCCGCGATCCCCGCCATGCCCAGGTCGGTGAGGTACTGCGCGGCCGCGCCGAAGCCGACGGCCTCGGCGACCGGCTGCGTCCCCGCCTCGAACTTCTGCGGCGGGGGGAGGAACGTCGCCGTCTCCATCGTCACGACCTCGACCATCGAGCCGCCCGTGAAGACCGTCGGCAGCGCCTCGAGCAGCTCGCGCCGCCCGTAGAGCGCCCCGACGCCGTGCGGCGCGAGCACCTTGTGCCCGGAGAACACGGCGAAGTCGACGTCGAGCGCCGTCAGGTCGAGCGGCAGGTGGGGCGCGGACTGGCAGGCGTCGAGGACGACGAGCGCCCCGACCTCGTGCGCCCGCGCGACGATCGGTGCCAGGTCCGTCACGGCCCCGGTGACGTTCGACGCGTGCGTCACGGCCACGACGCGGGCGCGCTCCCCCACGACCGCCGGCAGGTCGGACAGGTCGAGCCGCCCGGAGTCGGTCGCGGGGATCCAGCGCAGCGTCGCCCCTGTCCGGGCGGCGAGCTGCTGCCACGGGATGAGGTTCGCGTGGTGCTCGAGCTCCGTGACGACGATCTCGTCGCCCGGCCCGAGCGCGAACCGGCGGGCCGCGGCGCCGCCGGAGCCGAGCGAGGCGTTCTGCATCGCGTAGGCGAGCAGGTTGAGCCCCGCGGTCGCGCCCGAGGTCCAGACCAGCTCGCCCTCGCCGACGCCGACGAGTCGCGCGACGTCACCGCGGGCGGCCTCGAACAGCTCGGTCGCCTCGCCCGCGAGGGTGTGCGCGCCGCGGTGCACGGCGGCGTTGCGGCTCAGGTAGTAGTCCTGCTCCGCATCGATGACGACCTCGGGCTTCTGGGAGGTCGCCCCCCAGTCGAGGTACACGAGCCGCCGGCCGTTGACCTCGCGCGCGAGGAGCGGGAAGTCCGCCCGCACGCGCGCGAGCTCCGCCGGGCTGAGCACCTGGCCGCCGGCCCCGGGGTCGCCCGGGGCCGGCGGCAGCTGCGTCGTCGTCATCTCGATCCGATCCGGTCCGGTGGTGCGCCGGGCCTCAGGCCCGCGCGCCGGAGAGGAAGCGGTCGTAGCCCTCCTCCTCGAGGCGCTCGGCGAGCTCGGGGCCACCCTCCTCCGCCACGCGGCCGTTCACGAACACGTGGACGAAGTCCGGGTGGATGTAGCGCAGGATGCGGGTGTAGTGCGTGATGAGCATGATGCCGACGTCCGAGGAGTCCTTGAGCCGGTTGACGCCCTCGGAGACGATGCGCAGCGCGTCGACGTCGAGGCCGGAGTCGGTCTCGTCGAGCACCGCGATCTTCGGCCGCAGGAGCTCCATCTGGAGGATCTCGTGCCGCTTCTTCTCGCCGCCGGAGAAGCCCTCGTTGACGTTGCGGGTGGCGAACTCGCCGTCCATCCGCAGCCGCTCCATCGCCTCGCGCACGTCCTTGGTCCACGTGCGCAGCGCCGGGGCCTCGCCGTCGACCGCGGTCTTGGCGGTGCGCAGGAAGTTGGCCACCGTGACGCCGGGGACCTCGACCGGGTACTGCATCGCGAGGAACATCCCGGCGCGGGCGCGCTCGTCGACGCTCATCTCGAGCACGTCCTCCCCGTCGAGCAGGATCTGCCCGTCCGTGACGACGTACTTGGGGTGGCCCGCGATCGCGTAGGCGAGCGTCGACTTGCCCGAGCCGTTCGGGCCCATGATCGCGTGGGTCTCGCCCGAGCGGATGGTGAGGTCGACGCCCTTGAGGATGTTCTTCGGGCCGTCGTTGGTCTCCACGTCCACGTGGAGGTTCTTGATCTGGAGCTCTGCCATGGGATCTGCGTCCTGTCGTCAGTTCTGTTCGTCGTGTGTCGTTGGGGTGGTGCGGGTGGGACCGGTCAGCCGGCCATGGCCGGCGCGTCGGCGTCGACCTGGACGATCTCGCCGGCGATCCGCACCGGATAGGTGGCGACGGGCTGCGTCGCCGGGAGGTTGAGCGGGCGACCGGTCCGCGCGTCGAAGCGCGAGCCGTGCTTCCAGCACTCCACGGCGCAGTCGCCCCCGGGACCGCCGCGGTCGTCCACGTCGCCGTCGCCGAGGGAGGCGCGCCCGTGCGAGCACTCGTCGTCCAGGGCGAACACCTCCCCCGCGCTCGAGCGGACGAGGGCGATCAGCAGCGACGCGCCGCCGTCCGCCTCGACCGAGATGGTCATGGCGGAACCGGGGGCGATGTCGTCGAGGAAGGCCGCGTCACGGAATGTCACGGGGTCACGCGCCCGTCACCTCGAGCTCGGCCTCGATGGCCTCGATGAGCCGCTGCTCGACGCGCTCGACGCCGATCTGCTGGATCAGCTCGGCGAAGAAGCCGCGCACCACCAGCCGGCGGGCGACGTCCTCGGGGATGCCGCGCGCCTTGAGGTAGAAGAGCTGCTCGTCGTCGAACCGACCGGTCGCGCTCGCGTGGCCGGCGCCCTCGATCTCGCCGGTCTCGATCTCGAGGTTCGGCACGGAGTCGGCGCGGGCGCCGTCCGTCAGCACGAGGTTCCGGTTGAGCTCGTAGGTGTCGGTGCCCTCGGCCTCCTTGCGGATGAGGACGTCGCCGATCCAGACGCTGCGCGCGCCCTTGCCCTGGAGCGCGCCCTTGTAGGTGACCCGCGAGCGGCAGTTCGGCGCCGCGTGGTCGACGAAGAGCTGGTGCTCGAGGTGCTGGCCGGCGTCGGAGTAGTAGAGCCCGAACAGCTCGATGTCGCCGCCGGGGGCCGCGAAGGCCGCCGAGGTGTTGAGCCGGACGACCCTGCCGCCGAGGCTGACGACGGTGCCGCGCAGGCGCGCGTCACGGCCGAGCCGCGCCACGACCTCGCCCGCGTGGACGGCGTCGGAGTCCCAGGACTGCAGGAGCACGAGGTTGAGGTGCGCGTTGTCGGCGACGTCGACGGAGACGAACTCCGAGTACGTCGCGCTCCCGACGCGGTCGATGATGACCGTGACCTCGGAGCTCTCCCCGACCGTGATGACGAGGTGACCGCGCACGTCGTCGCCCCGGCCGGTGAGCGTGATCTCGACGGGCTCGTCGACCACGGTGTTCCGCGCGACGGACAGCGCCGTCGCACCGCCCGAGCGCGCGACGGCGATGGCCGCCGCCCGGTCGCCGGGCGCCTGGACGCTCGCGGCGACGGCCGCGGCGGGGTCGAGCCGGGTCAGCGTGACGCCGACCGGAAGCTCCTGCGGCGTCGTCGTCCACTCCAGGTGGCCGTCGGCCGCGCGGTCCGCGAGCACGGGGGCGAGGACGTCGACGGCGGAGAACCGCCACTCCTCCTCGCTGCCCGTGACCTCGGGGAAGTCCGCGACGTCGAACGAGCGCAGGCGCGCGGCGCGGGAGGACTCGGGGGCCTCCCCGACGCCGCCCGGGTCGCTCGAGTGCGTGTGCGCGCCGTCGGCGACGGCGCGGCTGTGGTCGGTCGAGAGATCGGTGGCGGTCATCAGCCGACGGCCCCTTCCATCTGCAGCTCGATGAGGCGGTTGAGCTCGAGCGCGTACTCCATCGGCAGCTCGCGCGCGATGGGCTCGACGAACCCGCGCACGATCATGGCCATCGCCTCGGTCTCGGGCATGCCCCGGGACATCAGGTAGAACAGCTGGTCCTCGCTCACCTTCGAGACGGTGGCCTCGTGGCCCATCTCGACGTCGTCGACGCGGACGTCGACGTACGGGTAGGTGTCGGACCGGGAGACGGTGTCGACGAGCAGCGCGTCGCACAGCACGTTCGACTTGCTCGCGTCGGCGCCCTCGAGCACCTGGACGAGGCCGCGGTAGGACGCGCGGCCACCGCCGCGGGCGACGGACTTCGACACGATGGACGACGACGTGTGCGGCGCCATGTGGACCATCTTCGAGCCGGTGTCCTGGTGCTGGTCGACGCCGGCGAACGCGATCGAGAGCGTCTCGCCGCGCGCGTGCTCGCCCATGAGGTAGACCGCCGGGTACTTCATCGTCACCTTGGAGCCGATGTTCCCGTCGATCCACTCCATGACGCCGCCCTGCTCGACGGTCGAGCGCTTCGTCACGAGGTTGTAGACGTTGTTGGACCAGTTCTGGATCGTCGTGTAGCGGACGCGGGCGTCCTTCTTCACGATGATCTCGACGACGGCGGAGTGCAGCGAGTCGCTCGAGTAGATCGGCGCGGTGCAGCCCTCGACGTAGTGCACGTAGGAGCCCTCGTCGGCGATGATGAGCGTCCGCTCGAACTGGCCCATGTTCTCCGTGTTGATCCGGAAGTAGGCCTGGAGCGGGATCTCGACGTGGACGCCCTTCGGCACGTAGACGAACGAGCCGCCCGACCACACGGCCGTGTTGAGCGAGGCGAACTTGTTGTCACCCGTCGGGATGACGGAGCCGAAGTACTCCTCGAAGAACTCGGGGTGCTCCTTCAGCGCCGTGTCGGTGTCGAGGAAGATGACGCCCTGGCGCTCGAGCTCCTCGTTGATCTGGTGGTAGACCACCTCGGACTCGTACTGCGCGGCGACGCCGGCGACGAGACGCTGCTTCTCCGCCTCGGGGATGCCGAGGCGGTCGTAGGTGTTCTTGATGTCCTCGGGCAGGTCGTCCCAGGTCTGGGCCTGCTTCTCGGTCGAGCGCACGAAGTACTTGATCTGGTCGAAGTCGATCCCCGTGAGGTCGGCGCCCCAGGTCGGCATCGGCTTGCGGTCGAAGAGCTGCAGGGCGCGCAGGCGACGCTTGAGCATCCACTCCGGCTCGCCCTTCAGGGCCGAGATCTCGCGCACGACGTCCTCGTTGAGCCCGCGGCGCGCGGTCGCGCCGGCGGTGTCGGTGTCGTGCCAGCCGAAGCTGTAGTTGCCGATGGAGGCGATCGTCTCCTCCTGCGTCATCGGCTCGCCCGGGCTGCTCCCGGTGTCGGTGAGCGGAGCGGTCATGTGAGTCCTTCCTTCGCGCTCAGGTGGTGGTCCGGTGGTCTGTGTCGTCGGGTCGGTCCGTCCGGTGGACGGCGACCCGCTCGTCGGGCGCGGCGCCGAGGCGTCGCGCGGCGTCGGTCAGGTGGCGTGCGCGATCGACGCCGGCGCCGAGGGCGGAGGCGGCGCCGACAGCCCGAGCGGGACGCTCGTGGTGCAGGCGTGCCCGCCGGCAGCGATCGTGGCGAGCCGCTGGACGTGGACGCCCAGCAGCCGGGAGATGACGCGGGTCTCCGCCTCGCACAGCTCGGGGTAGCGCTCGGCCGCCTGCTGCACCGGGCAGTGGCCCTGGCAGAGCTGGAGGACGGGCAGCTCACCCGCCGGGCGGCGGGTCGAGGCGGCGTAGCCGTCGGCGGTGAGCGCGTCGGCGAGGGCGCGCGCCCGGGCCGGGATGTCGTCGCCCGCGGCCTCGACGACGGTGAGGTAGCGGGCCTCGAGCTCGGCCAGCCGACCGTCGGCGAACGTCGCGACGCCGGGCTCGCCCAGCGCCGCCGCGATGAAGTCGAGCGCCTCGACCGCGAGCTCGCCGGACGCGTCCGGCAGGTGCTCCTGGGCTCCGGTCGTCGCGACGTACTCACGCGGCGGCCGACCGCGCCCGCGCGGCCCGGTGACGGGGACGAGGCGCTCGGCGATCTCGCCGGCGGCGACGAGCGCCTGGAGGTGGCGCCGGACGCCGGCCGGGGTGAGGTCGAGCTCCGCGGCCAGGCGGGCCGCGTCGATCGGTCCCTGGGAGACGACGAGCGCACGGACCCGGGTCCGCGTGCTGTCCGCGTCCGGGGCCGGGACGAGGTGGTGGGGCGCGACACCGGTGTGGCTCGGGTCACCGGCGGGTCCGGCCGTGACGACCGAACCGGCGATCGACTCGTTCATCCGCCACCTCCACTGACCGCATCACGGCGCCCGCGCGACGCCTCTTTAGGTAACAGTGTCATGCGGTAAATCCATTCCTTCAAGCAAGGAGAGCCTCACCTCCGGGCCACGGCACGTAGGATCGGGAGCCGTGCCAACAGCCGCGCTCGAGATCACGGATCTCCTCGTCCGATACGGACCCCGGACCGTGGTCGACGGCCTCTCGCTCGTCGCCGAGCGCGGACGCGTCACCGCGGTGCTCGGCCCCAACGGCGCGGGCAAGACGACGACGATCGAGTGCGCCGAGGGGCTGCGCCGCCCGGACGGCGGCTCCATCAGCGTCCTCGGCCATGCGCCCGGCTCCCGCGCGGCCCGCGCCGGCACGGGCGTCATGCTCCAGGACGGCGGCCTCCCCCTCGGCCGGACGGTGCGCGACGTCATGGCCCTCGCCGTCGCCCTGCACCCGGGCGGTGCCACGAGCTCCGACCTGCTCGACCGGGTCGGGCTCGCCCCCGTCGCCGGGACGACCGTGCGCCGGCTGTCCGGCGGCCAGCGGCAGCGCCTCGCGTTCGCCGTCGCACTCTGCTCGCGCCCGGAGCTGCTCTTCCTCGACGAGCCGTCGGCCGGGCTCGACCCGCACGGGCGGCGCGACGTGTGGGACCTCGTCCGCGAGCGCAGCTCGGCCGGGAGCGCCGTCGTCCTCACCACGCACCTGCTCGAGGAGGCCGAGGAGCTCGCCGACGTCGTCCACGTGCTCGACGGTGGCCGGATCGTCGCCAGCGGCAGCCCCCTCGAGCTGATCGCGCGCTACGCGGGCTCCGACACCGTCCGGGTGACGCTGCGCCGTCAGCTCGCTCCCGAGGAGGAGCGCTCGCTCGCCGCCACCCTCGCGCCGTGCCGGCTCGAGCGGGAGTCCGGGGCGTACGTGGTCCGAGGCGCCGAGCCCGCCTCCGGGTCCGCCTCGGGCCCGGACGCGCCGCCGGACGCGTCGCGGGCCGGCTCCTCCACGGCGATCACCCGCGCGATCGCGACGTGGTGCGACGAGGCGGGCGTCCAGATCGTGACGCTGCGCGCCGGCGGCGGGACGCTCGAGCACGCCTACCTCGCCCTCACGGCCGACGCCGCGACGGTGTCCCGATGAGCGCGACGGGGCGAGCGTCCGGCGCGACCGCGACCGCCGCGACCGCCGCACCCGCCACGCGGAGGGCGTCCGCCGTCGGCCGCGTCCTCGCCTACGCGCGGTTCGAGACCGTCGGGATGCTGCGCAACGGGGAGCAGCTCCTCGTCGCCGTCGTCCTGCCGGCGCTGGCGCTCGTCGGGCTCGGCGCGGCCGACATCGTGCGGCTGCCGGGTGACGCCGCCCGGATCGACGTCGTCGCACCCGGCGTCATCGCCCTCGCCATCGTCTCCTCCTCGTTCACCTCCCAGGCCATCGCGACGGCGTTCGACCGCCGCTGGGGCGTCCTGCGCCAGCTCGCGACGACGCCGCTCGGGTCCCCCGGCATCGTCCTCGGCAAGGGCCTCGCGGTGCTCGCGGTCCAGGTGATCCAGATCGCGCTGCTGACCGGCCTCGGTCTCGCGCTCGGGTGGCGACCGGAGACCGGCGCGCTGTGGGCGGCGGTGCTGGCGTGGTGGCTCGGGTCGCTGTCCTTCACGGCGCTCGGCCTCGTCCTCGCGGGGCGGCTGCGGGCCGAAGCGGTCCTCGCGGTCGCCAACCTGGCCTGGGTCGTGCTCGCGGGGGTCGGCGGACTCCTCCTCCCGACGT
This sequence comes from Salana multivorans, assembly GCF_003751805.1. NCBI lineage: Bacteria > Bacillati > Actinomycetota > Actinomycetes > Micrococcales > Beutenbergiaceae > Salana > Salana multivorans. The sequence continues at coordinate 785,635 of NZ_RKHQ01000002.1, forward strand.
CGGGCGACACCCCCGTGCCCGTGCCGGCGATGGCCTGGCTGCCGACGGGAGCGCTCGGCGACGCGCTGCGCGAGACGCTCGGCGCCGGCGCGGTCCCGGGCGTCGGACTGGTCGTCCTCGGGGTGTGGGCGCTCGCCCTCGTCCTCGCGGCGACGCGCTGGTTCCGGCCCTCCGAGTAGCGCCAGGTCCGCTAACAGGAAAACCGGGCTGTTGCTTGGGACCAACGTCCCTTACGGTTGGTCCCACTGCCCGCGGCGTCGATGCGGCGGGCGGCCTCGACGGGCAGGAGGGGGCCCCTCCCGTCACCTGACACCGAGGAGCACCCAGTGACCGCAGGTCAAGTGAAGAAACACCAGTCCCATCGCGCGAGGCGCACCGTCCTGGCCGCCACGGCCGCGGCAGCCACGGCGCTGTCCCTGACCGCCGTCGGGGTGGCGGCGGCCCAGGCCGCGCCGGACGACGGCTCGGGCGGGCGAGCCCCGACGATCCCCCTCCAGCACCCGCAGCACGTCGACGCGGGCCAGTCGCTCCACGAGCGCACCGGCGTGTCGAGCTACTACGTGCGTTTCGACCTGCCGTCGGTCCGCGAGGAGCTCGAGGCGACCAAGAACCAGCGCGTCTCCCAGGCCGCCGTCGTCGACCGCACCACCGAGGCGATCGAGAGCGCGGCCGAGGAGGTCGTCGACGAGCTCGGCATCGGCGAGGACGACGTCCTCTACACCACCGTCAACGGCCTCGCCGGTGTCGCGGTGCGCGCGGACTCGGCCGATCTCGCGCAGATCGCCGAGCGCGACGACGTCATCTCCGTGACGCCGATCTCGCCGAAGCAGCTCACCTCGAACTCCGGCTCGAACCTCCTCACCGGCGCCGCCGCGACGTGGGACTACGTCGGCGTGACGGGCGAGGGGCAGACCATCGCCGTCATCGACACGGGCATCGACTTCTCCCACCGCGACTTCAACCCCTCGTTCGAGGGCAGCTACCCCGCCTCCTACGACGCGGGCTTCTTCGAGTCGCAGCCGTCGTGGGGCGAGGACACGGGCAAGGTGATCGGCGGCTACGACTTCGTCGGCCACCTCTACACCGGCACCGACGGCTCGCCCGCGGCCCGGCCCGACCCGAACCCGATGGACGAGAGCGCCGCGATGTGCCCGGGGATCGACCCCAGCATTCCGCGCGGCGGCGGCCACGGCAGCCACGTCTCCGGGACGGCGGCCGGGTACGGCGTCAACGCCGACGGCAGCACGTTCCAGGGCAGCTACGCCGACCTGGACGACGAGGAGCTCCGGTCGATGAAGGTCGGCCCCGGCTCCGCCCCGGGGGCCGACCTCGTGGCGCTCAAGGTCTTCGGCTGCGCCGGCTCGACCGAGTACGTCGCGGCCGCGCTCGACTGGCTGCTCGACCCGACGAACGAGACGGCCGCCAAGGTCACCGTCGTCAACATGTCGGTCGGCTGGACCTACGCCTCGCCCGACGACCCGGACAACCTGCTCGTCGAGGAGCTCACGCAGGACGGTGTCACGGTCGTCATCTCCGCCGGCAACGACGGCGACGTCTTCGACGTCGGCGGCTCCAACGGCAACTCCCCCGCAGCGCTCACGGTCGCGAACTCGATCGGCGACACGTTCGTCTACGAGACCGTCGACGCCAGCGCCCCGGAGGACGAGGTGAGCGAGCTGCTCGCGGGCCAGTACAGCGTCAACTTCGCCGGCACCTACCCGGACCAGACGTTCGAGGTCGTCGCGCTGCCCTCGGCCGGCAAGTCGGTCAGCTACCTCTCGGGCTGCGAGGCGTTCGACGCCGCGGACGCCGCGCTCGTCGCGGGCAAGGTCGTCATCCTCGCCTGGGACGACGCCGCCGCCCTCCCGTGCGGGTCGCTGGTGCGCTTCAACAACGCCGCGGCGGCCGGCGCGACGGGCGTCCTGCTGACGAGCACGACCAACGTGTTCCTCGCCGGGATCGGCGGCAACGCCGGCCTCCCCGGGTTTCAGCTGACGGCCGACGCGACCGCGGGCTTCGTCGAGTCCTACGACCCGGCCACGGGTGCGATCACGCTGCCGGCCGAGGGCCGGACGGTCACGTTCGCCTACGGCCCGACGGTCGTCCAGCAGTTCGACGACGAGGCCGACACGCTCAACGCGTCCTCCTCGCGCGGCAGCCACGGCACCTTCGGCGCCGTCAAGCCGGACGTCGCGGCCCCGGGAACGCTCATCGCGTCGGCCGGCGTCGGCTCGGGCGACGACCTGGCGATCATGTCGGGCACCTCGATGGCCTCGCCGCACGTCGCCGGTATCGCGGCACTCGTCCGCGCGGCCAGGACGGACCTGCCGAGGGAGGCCGTCAAGGCGGCCATCGTCAACACGGCAACGCACGACGTGACGATCGACGGGATCCCGTTCGGGCCCGGTCGCGTCGGGTCCGGCCGCGTCGACGCCGAGCGGGCCGCCACGACGCCCGTCGTCGCGTACGACAAGGCTGCCCCCGAGGCCGTCGGCGTCACGTTCGGCGTCCTCGAGGTCGGCGAGGCCGCGCTCACGGTCGAGCGGACCGTCGCGGTGCGCAACCTCAGCGGTCAGCAGCAGTCCGTGGCCGTCTCCTTCGAGAGCCAGTCGGACGTCACCGGGGTCGAGTACACGGTGAGCCCGTCCGAGGTCAGCGTCGCACCCGGCACGACCGCCGACGTCACGGTGACGCTCACGGTGGCCGACCCGACCCAGCTCGCCAAGGACCTCGACCCGACCATGGATCTCGACTCCGGCATCGGCCTCGTCCGCGACTTCCTGGCGACGCCGTCCGGCTGGCTCGTCCTGAGCCCGATGGAGCAGGAGAGCCTCCTGGTGCCGGTCGCGGCCGCGGTCAAGCCGCACGCCGACATGTCCGGCTCGGACGTCGTCTTCGCCGACGCCGAGGCCACGACGTCGCAGATCGACCTGTCGGGCCGCGGCCTCGACCAGGGCAGCGGCGACCCGGAGGACCCCCAGCACTACCAGTCGGTGATCGTGCCGACCCAGCTGGTGGCCCAGTCCCCGCGGCTGCCGATGGACGACCCGACGACCGAGGAGGTCGAGGGGCTGCTCAACACGACGGCCTCGACGGTCGACATCGCCTCCGTCGGCACCACGGCGTTCCTGGCGGAGTGGGAGGACGACCAGGGCATCCTCCGGACGAGCTCCTACGTCGGCTTCGGCATCGAGACCTGGAACCCGTGGTCCTACCTCGGCACCCAGTTCGCCACCATCGCCATCGACGTCTACGTGCCAGGTGCCGAGGAGCCGTACGTCGTCTGGGTCGAGAAGTACCTCAGCAACACGGGCGACTACGTCGACACGTCCGTCGTCTCGGTCTACGCCCCGGACGGCAGGAACACCGGGCTGGAGCTGCTCAACACGCTCGACGGCTCGATCGACACGAACGTGTTCGACCAGCGGCAGGCCTTCCTGCCGGTGGACCTCACGGCGTTCGGGTTCACCCCCGAGCAGATCGAGGCGGGCGACGTCAGCTTCACGTTCGACGTCTGCGGCTACTCGGAGTGGTCGAGCGACCCGCAGACCAAGTGCGTTGACACGGTCGAGGACCTCGAGTTCGACCTCGCCTCGGCGTACACCTTCGGTAACGGCTACAACGCGGTCTACCTCGACACCCCGGGCACGTCCATCCCGGTGACGCGTCCGGCCGCGGCCCCCGCCGCGCCGATCGTCCCGCTGGCCGCCGCCGCGGCGGCGGAGCCGGGCGAGGCCACGCACGTCGGCGACCTCCTCCTGCTGCACCTGCACAACGGGGTCTCCACGAGCGAGACGGGGCCGGCGCAGATCGTGCCGGTGCTCGAGCTGGCCGACGAGACGCCGAGCGAGGAGCCGAGCGAGACGGTCTCGCCCTCCACCGACCCGTCGGACACCGGGTCCCCGACGGCCTCGACGACGCCGACGGACGGCGGGAGCTCCTCACCGTCGCCGTCCGCCAGCTCCGGTGGGCCGCTCGGCAGCACGGGTGCTCCGGTCATCGGCGCCGTGATCGCCGCCGTCGCGCTCCTGCTCGGCGGTGCGGTGCTCCTGCTGGTGCGCCGGCGGCGGGGCCTGACCTCGTAACGGACGGACACAGCGAGGGCCGGGTGCCCGGGTCGCAGGACCCGGGCACCCGGCCCTCGCCGTCGCTAGGCTGTGCTGGTGTCCGCGCTCCCCCCGCACCCGGTCCCCGCGCCCTCAGGCTCCGCCGACGCCACCGACGCCGGGGGCTCCCCGTTCGGCTACGAGACGCCCCGTCCGGCTCGGCCCACGCGCCTGGTCGTGTCGCTCGCGTGGGGCAACCTGGCGCTGCAGCTCCTCATCATCCTGACCGGAGGGCTCGTCCGTCTCACGGGCTCGGGCCTCGGGTGCTCGACGTGGCCGCAGTGCGAGCCCGGTCAGTTCTCGCCCGTCCTGCACGAGGCGGCGAGCTACCACCCGTTCGTCGAGTTCGGCAACCGGGCGGTGTCCGTCATCGTGTGCCTCGTCGCGGTCGGCCTCCTCGTCGCGGTGTGGACCTCCCCCGGGACGCGGGAGCGCCGACCCGTCAGGCTGCTCGCCATCGCACCGCTCGCCGGCGTCCTCGCGCAGGCCGTCATCGGCGGGATCACCGTGCTCGTGGAGCTGCACCCGGCCGTCGTCGGCTTCCACTTCCTCATCTCCGCGGTGCTCGTGTGGGTCTCGACGCTGCTCCTCGTCCGGCTGCGCGAGGGCGACGCCCCGCCGCGGCAGACGTTCGCGGCCGCCGGCTGGAGCGGTGCGTGGCTGCGCTGGGCTCCCGCGACGTTCGCGGTGCTCACGGCGCTCGTCGTCGTCCTCGGGATCCTCACGACGGGTGCTGGCCCGCACTCCGGCGACGAGGAGGTCGGCTACCGGTTCGCGCTCGACCCGGCCCACCTGGCGAAGAGCCACGCGATGGCGGTGTGGGCGTTCGTCGCGGCCGTGCTGCTGACGCTCTGGCTCATCGCCCGCGCGGTCCCCGGCGGTACCTCGCTCGCCCCGGTCCGGCACGCCCGGCGCGCCTGGGGCGTCCTGGTCGTCGTCACCCTCGCCCAGGGGCTGATCGGGTACGCGCAGTACTTCTCGGGACTGCCCGTCCCGCTCGTGGCGCTCCACCTCGTCGGGTCGGGTCTGCTCGTCGCGGCGGTGACGGCGGCCGTGCTCTCCCTCCGCGTCCGCTGAGGCGTCCGGCCCGGGCGCCGCGACGGTGGCGGGCGCGAGCCGGCGGGGCCGCGGCGCGGATCAGGCGGGCGTGCGGTCCGGACGCAGCACGAACGGCGCGGAGACGTCGCGCAGCGAGGTGAACCCCGTCCGCTCGCTCGCCGCGGCCGCGAGGACGCCGAGCGTGGCGCTCGGGCTGTGCATCCGTCCGGCGAGCACCGCCTCGACCGCCTCCGCGAGGGGCACCCAGGCGAGCTCGATCTCGGACTCCTCCCCCTCGCGGACGAAGTCCGAGCGCAGTGCCGCCTGGGGGTCGCGGGCGAGGAAGACCCGGATGGCCTCGTCCGTCGCACCCGGCGTGGTCGCGAAGTCGACGAGGACGTCCCACCGCCTCGCGACGAGGTCGGCCTCCTCGGCCAGCTCACGCTGCGCCGCGAGCAGGAGAGTCTCCTCGGCTCCCCCGTCGAGCAGCCCGGCCGGGATCTCCCACAGGTAGGCGCCGACCGGCACGCGGTACTGGCGCAGCAGGAGCACCTCGAGGCTCGCCCGCTCGCGCAGCACGACGACGGCGACGGCCCCGGGGTGCCGGGTGAACTCGCGCGTCACGACGCCGGCCTCCCCGAGGTCGACGTCCCGGGAGACCAGGTCGAAGACCCGGCCGTCGTGGATCGTCCGCTCGGCGAGGACCGGCCGCGGTGCGAGCTCGTCACCCCAGGCGGGCGACCCGGTGGCGCTCATCGGGTCGGCTCGACCTCGAGCAGGCGCGACTCGCGCTGACGCTGCAGCGCGGCCGCGACGAGCCCGGCGAACAGCGGGTGCGCCTTCGTCGGCCGCGACTTGAACTCGGGGTGGGCCTGCGTCGCGACGTAGTACGGGTGGACCTCGCGCGGGAGCTCGACAAACTCCACCAGCGAGGAGTCCGGCGACGTCCCGGAGACGACCAGGCCCGCCTCCTCCAGCCGCGGACGGTAGGCGTTGTTCACCTCGTAGCGGTGCCGGTGCCGCTCGGTCACGGTCGTGGCGCCGTAGACGTCAGCGACGACCGAGCCCGGCGTCAGCTCCGCCTCGTAGGAGCCGAGACGCATCGTCCCGCCGAGGTCGCCGGCGCCGTCGACGATGTCGAGCTGCTCCGCCATGGTCGCGACGACGGGGTCGGGGGTCGCGGCGTCGAACTCGGTCGAGCTGGCGTCGGCGAGGCCGAGCTCGCTGCGCGCGTACTCGATGACCATGCACTGCAGGCCGAGGCAGATCCCGAGCGTCGGGACCTGGTTGCGACGCGCCCAGGTGAGCGCGCCGAGCTTGCCCTCGATGCCGCGGACGCCGAAGCCGCCGGGCACGAGCACGGCGTCGACCCCCTCGAGCGCGCGGCGGGCGCCGTCGGGCGTCTCGCACCGGTCGGACTCGACCCACCGGATCGAGACGCGGGCCTCGTTGGCGAAGCCGCCCGCGCGCAGCGCCTCGGTCACCGACAGGTAGGCGTCGGGCAGGCCGATGTACTTGCCGACGAGCGCGATCTCGACCTCGTGGCGCGGGTGGTGGACGGCGTCGAGCACGGTGCCCCAGCTCGACCAGTCGACGTCGCGGAACGGCAGGTCGAGGCGGCGCACGACGTACGCGTCGAGGCGCTCCTCGTGCAGCACCTTCGGGATGTCGTAGATCGACGGCGCGTCGACGGCGTTGACCACGGCGTCGCGGTCCACGTCGCACATCGCGGCGATCTTGTGCTTGACCCCCTCGGGCAGCGCCCGGTCGGAGCGGCACACGATGGCGTCGGGCTGGATGCCGATGCTGCGCAGCGCGGCCACGGAGTGCTGCGTCGGCTTGGTCTTGAGCTCCTTGCTCGGGCCGATGAACGGCACGAGGGAGACGTGGAGGAAGAACACGTTGTCGCGGCCGACGTCCTGACGGACCTGGCGCGCGGCCTCGATGAACGGCTGCGACTCGATGTCACCGACCGTGCCGCCGATCTCGGTGATGATGACGTCCGGCGCGCCGGGCCCGTCGGCCTGCGCGCGCATCCGGCGCTTGATCTCGTCGGTGATGTGCGGGATCACCTGGACGGTCGCGCCCAGGTACTCGCCCTTGCGCTCCTTGGCGATGACCGTCGAGTAGACCTGACCGGTCGTGACGTTGGCGCCGCGGTCGAGGTCGACGTCGAGGAACCGCTCGTAGTGACCGATGTCGAGGTCCGTCTCGGCGCCGTCCTCCGTGACGAACACCTCACCGTGCTCGAACGGGTTCATCGTCCCGGGGTCGACGTTGAGGTAGGGGTCGAGCTTCTGCATCATGACGCGCAGGCCGCGCGCACGAAGGAGCTGACCGAGGGAGGAGGCCGTGAGTCCCTTGCCCAGCGAGGAGACGACACCCCCCGTCACGAAGATGTGCTTCGTGATGTCGTTGTGACCGAGGGCGCTTCTGCGAGAGGGATCCACCACGGAGTTCGACCCTAACAGGCCCTCACCCCGAGCGCGAGGAGCGGCGCTCGTGCCGCGCCTCCCGCGCCCGCCGCGCGTCGCGCGCGAGCTCGGCCCGGGACCACCACTCCTCGAGCTGGTCGAGCGTGTCCTCGAGGGTGGGCAGCGTCGCGGCCCGCGCCAGCGCGGCCTCGCGGAGGACCGCGACCCGCTCGGGGTCCGCGAGCAGCCCGCGCACGGCCGAGGCGAGCGCGTCGGGTCGCGGCGGGACGAGCTCGGCCGCGTCGCCGGTCACCTCGTGCGTGCCGCCGACGTCGGTGGCGACGACCGCGGCGCCCAGGTGCAGGGCCTCCTGGACGGCGATCGGCTGCCCCTCCCAGCGGGCCGTGCTGACGACGACGTCGGCCGCCGCCACGAGGTCCGCGACGTCGTCGCGCCGGCCGAGGAAGCGCACGGGCAGCGCCTCGTCGGCGGCCTGGCGCTCCAGGTCGCCGAGCAGCGGCCCGTCGCCGGCGACGACCCAGACGACCTCGCGCGGGCCTGCCTCGAGCAGGGCGGCCGCGTCGAGCAGCAGGTCGAGCCCCTTCTGCGGGGCGAGCCGCGCGACGGTGACGAGGAGCGCCGCGTCCCGCGGCACGCCGAGCTCGTCGCGCACCTGCGCGGCCGTTCGCTGCGGCACCGGCCGCGGCGGGGCTGGCACGAGGGCGCGCGTCGTGTGCCGGGCACCCCGCAGCCGGGCCAGCTCGACGAGATCGCCCGAGACGCCGAGGACGACGTCGGCGCCCCGGCCGACGAGCTCCTCCAGACCGCGCGCGATGGCGCGCACGCTCCTCCCGCCGACCGGCAGGTTGTGCAGCGTGACGACGACGGCCGGCCGGTCGCCCCCGAGGCTGCGCGCCGCGAGGACGGCCAGCGCGCCGGCGCGAAGGCCGTGGGCGTGCACGACGTCCGCCTGCCGGGCGAGGACCCGCAGCCGCTGGAGGGCCGCCGCGTCGTCCTTCCCCGGCCGGTCGGAGATCTCGAGCCGCGCGACCGGGACGCGACCGGGCGCGAGGATCTGCTCGTGCAGGTCGAGCGGTCCCGCCACCCGGACGTCGCGTCCGCGTCGACGCGCTCCCGCGGCGATCTGCGCGACGTGCCGCACGACGCCGCCCGCGCTCGATCCGAGCACCTGCAGGACGTACCCGCCAGCCTCACGTGTCATGTCGCTCCCTCGTCGCCGTCGTCGCTCTGGTCACGGTCTCTCGTCCCCGTCCGGGGTCCCGGGGGCCGCCACGGTGGGTGGCGGCGTGGTCGTCGCTGTCGTCGCTGTCGGCGCTGTCGGCGCTGGCACGGCCTGCGGTGCCGCGGCCGGGGCACGGCGGCGCAGCACGACGCGCAGGAGCTGCCGGTCCCCGAGCGCGAGCACGCCACCCGTGACGCCGAGCGCCACGAGCCCGGCGGCGGCCCCGATCCCGAGGTCGGCCGCGAGCCCGCCGCCGTCCAGCCCCGCGACCCCGAGCCCGGCGAGCGCACCGACGACGGCCCCGGCGAGCGCGACGGCCGTCGTCCGCGCCACCCCCGCGAGGGCGGGCGAGCCGACCTCGCGCCGGATGAACAGGGCCAGCAGGACGCCGCCGGCGAGCGTCCCGATGCTCGTGGCGAGCCCGAGCGAGCGCAGCACCGCGACGGCTCCCCCACCGCTGGTCGCGACCAGGACGAGCGCCAGCAGCGCCACGAGCAGCCAGCCGGCGGACGTGGCGACGAGGACGAGGCGGCCCCGCTCCAGCGCGAACAGCACGCGGGCCAGGTGGAACAGCAGGGCGAGGCCGAGCACGCTGAGCGCGGCGGCCGCGATCGAGACGCCCATGCCCTCGACGGCTCCCCCGCGCGCGAACAGCTCGAACACGCCCTCGATCCGCCACGCCGCGGCCACGAGCGCCGCGGCACCGGCGAGGGAGACGGCGACGATCGCGCGCGTCGAGGTCGCCGTCCGCGCGGCCAGCAGGTCGTGCCGGCCGGTGCTGGCGTGCTCGGCCAGGCGCGGGAACAGCGTCGTCGCGAGCGGCACCGCGAGCACCGCGTACGGCAGCATGACGACGGCCGTCGCGTACTGGTTGATGTTGATGACGCCGGCCCCACCCGAGCCGTTGGCGAGCCGGGCGACGACGAGCACGCTGAGCTGCTGGGCCAGGAGGCCGCCGGCGCCGGCGAGCGCGAGGGAGCGCGCGCGCCGGGCCACCCCGGGCGGGAAGCGCAGCGTGAGACGCAGCCGGACGCCGGCACGCCAGGCGGGCACGAGCAGGGGCAGGCTGAGCGCGGCGACACCGGCCGTCGTGCCCCAGCCGAGCCATGCCACGGCCTGCGGGGTGAGCGTGGCCGGGGTGACCCCGTCGGCCGTGAGGAGGCCGTAGGCGTAGTAGGCGCCGATGACCACGACGCTCGACAGCAGCGGCGCCAGCGCGGGGCCGATGAACCGGCGGTGCGCCTGGAGGACGCCCGAGAGCACGACGCCGACCCCGTAGAGCGGGATCTGCAGGGCGAACATCCGCAGGAGGCTCGCGCCGAGGTCGACCTGGGCCGCGGCCGCCCCGCCGCCGAGCATGGCGCGCATGATGGCGGGCGCGGCGAGCCAGGTGAGGGCGCCGAGCGGCACGAGCGCGACGAGCGCCCAGGTCAGCAGCGCCGAGGAGGTCCGGTCGACGTCGCCGCGCAGGTCCTTCGCGATCGCGCCGGCGAGCACCGGGACGATCGCACCGGCGAGAGCGCCGCCGGCCGCGACCTCGAACAGGACGTTGGGGACGATGTTGGCGGTCGCGTACGCCGTGCCGATCTCGTTCGGGCCGACCCACGCGTTCTGCGCGAACCACCGGCCGAACCCGAGCAGGCGGGTCGCCAGCGTGAGGACCGTGACGACCGCGGCGGCGCCGGCGACGCCCGCCGTGATCCGGGCGAGCCGGGAGGTGCTCATGGCCGACTCAGCCGGTGCGCCGGCCGGCCTGGTCGAGCGCGCGCAGCCACGCCGTCCGCTCGATGACGGCCGAGAAGCTGACCCGCTCGCTGGCGAGCGTCCCCGCGACGACGACGGCGAGCGCGCCCAGCCGGACGGCGGGGTGGGGCGAGGCGGCCAGCGCGACGCCGAGACCGGCGCCGAGGGCGTTGGCCCCCGTGTCGCCCAGCATCGTCGACTCGGCGAGGTCGCCGGGAGCGGCGGCCGCGGTGGCGCCGAGGACCCCGGAGGCGACGGACGTGGCGGGCCCGGGCACGACGGCGAGCGGCAGCGCGACGGCGGCCACCGCCTTGAGCGCGCGTCCCGGCCGCAGGTCGAGCAGGTTGACCAGGTTGGCGGTCCCGGCGACGAGGGCGCCCGAGGCGACGGAGTCCGCGATCCCGCGCCAGGTGCGGGTCGACCCGCGGGCGCCGGCGAGGATCGTGCCGGCGGCGAGGCCCGCGAGCCCGATGCCGGCGAGCTTGAGGAACCCGGTGGTGACCTGGCCGTCGCGCAGGGCGCTCAGGTGTCCGCGCAGCCCCTTGGTCGAGCGGTCCTCCGGCTGCTCGCCGAGGTCGTCGAGCGCGCCGAGGGCCCCGGCCGGGGCTACGGCGACGACGGCGGCGAGCCCGGGCCGTCCGCCGGCGGAGGCGACGCCGGCGAGGGCGCCGACCGCGGCCGCGATCCCGCCGGCGAGGCTGACGGTGCGGCCGGCGAAGTTCGTCCGCTCGAGCCGCTGGACCGCGTCGTCCGACAGGACGTGGAGCTGCAGCCGGGCACCGACGGTCATGGCGGCCGCGTTGACCGCGGGGACGAGCCGGCTCACGCCGCCTCCTCCTGGGGCTCGTCGCTCGCGACGTCGGTGGAGCCGTCGGTGGACTGGTCCGTCGCGCCGTCCGTGGAGCCGTCGGTTGACTGGTCCGTCGCGCCGTCGGTCGCACCATCCTCCGTGGGCGCAGTGCCGTCCGTCCCGGCGTCGGTCGGCGTCGGCGTCGGCTGGAGGACGAGGGGCGGCTCGAGCTGTTTGGCCCCCGGGACGACGCCCGCGACGCCGCTCCCGAAGCCGTAGGCCGCGGGCTCGTCGCCGGCCGCGACGCCCGCGAGCGCGAGCACCGCGATGATCCGGCCGGAGGCGGAGCCGAGGTCGTCGGTCGTGGTGACGCCGCCGATCTGGCGCACCGCTGGCAGCAGGTCGGTGGCGGTGCCGACGTCGCCGGCGACGACCGAGGGCCCGGTCTTCGCGATCTCGACGATGACGGAGCTCCACGCGGCGAGGCTGTCCGCGTCCGCCGTGTAGCCGTCGGCCGGGTCGCCGCCGGCCGGCGTCAGCACGAGCACGAGGTCGGCCGGCTGGGAGATCTCACCGGTCACGAGCGGGTCGGCGCCGCTGCTGAGCGCGGCGAAGATCTCGCTCGCCACCGTGCCGGGCACGCGCGGGTCGTCGGCGCTCGCGCCGCGGAGCGCCTCGGACAGCCCGCGCGCCAGCAGCGTCCGGTCCTCGCTCCCGTCGTCACCCGATGGCGCCGGCTCCGCGAGGATCGACGCGAGCTCCCGCGCCGCCTTGGCCCGGAAGGCCTCCTGCGCGGGGTCGGCCCACAGCGACCCGAGCGTCACGTCGGCGACGACCTCGCCGCCCGCCTGCTCGATCCGCTCCGTCACCGCCGCCACCACGTCGTCCGTCACCTGGGGGGCACCCCCGGTCGGGGTGTCCGTGCCCGCGGCGAGGACGGGGACACCGGGCGAGCGGACCACGGCGACGCGGTACTCGGGCAGCGCGCCCGACACGAGCCGCTCGGCCGTGGCCTGGATGAACGCGTCGGAGTCGGCCGCCTGGCGCTGGACGCTGTCGAGCTCGACGCGCAGCCCGTCCTTCTCCTGGCGCAGCTGCTCGACCTGGCCCGTCAGCTGGTCCGAGATGGTGTCGCGCAGCGGCCCGGCGCCGAGCACGATGCCGACGGCGAGCGCGAGGAACACCGAGATGAGCGAGACGAGGTGGTAGCGGAAGTCGATCACGCGTCACCCTCCTTGAAAGAGTCTTGACACCCAGGAGACGAGGTCGTCCCACCGGGCGAGGGTGATCTCGGTCGCCGCCTGGCCGGCCGGAGTGACCGCCAGCGCGACGAGCAGGGCGGCGAGCCCCGCGAGGACGAGCAGCACGAGCTGCCAGTTGGAGATCGACGGCCGGTACAGCCGCGAGACCCCCTTGGCGTCGACGAGCTTCCCGCCGACGCGCAGCCGGGTGAGGAACGTCGAGGCCATGCCGTTGCGGCCCTTGTCGAGGAACTCGATGAGCGTCGCGTGCGTGCCGATCGCCACGATGATCTCGGCGCCCATGTCGTCGGCGAGGAGCATCGCGACGTCCTCGCTCGTTCCGGTCGCCGGGAACACGACGTGGGGTGCGCCGAGCCGCTCGACCCTCGCCTGCCCCGGCGCGCGGCCGTCGCGGTAGGCGTGGACGACGATCTCGGCGCCGCAGGTGAGCGCCTTGTCCGAGACGGAGTCCATGTCGCCGACGATGAGGTCCGGCGTCCAGCCAGCCTCGATGATCGCGTCGGCTCCCCCGTCCACCCCGATGAGGACCGGCTTGCTCTCGCGGATCCACGAGCGCAGCATCGCGAGGTCCTCCTTGTAGTGGTACCCGCGCACCACGATGAGGACGCCGCGCCCCTCGATGGGGGTCGAGACCTTGGGGACGCCGATGCCGTCGAGCAGCAGGTCGCGCTCGGAGACCATGTACGCGAGCGTGTTCGCCGCGAACGCCTCGAGCTGGTCGGACAGGCCCTCGCGCGCCTCGTCGAGCGCGGCCGTCACGGTGGTCTCGTCCTGCAGGACGCCCTCGGCGACGAGCTGCGAGCCCGCGTAGACCCTGTTCCCGTCGACCCGCAGCGTCGTGCCCTCCTTGACGGCCATGACGTCGGCGCCGAGGTGGTCGACGAGCGGGATGCCGGCGTCGAGGAGGATCTGCGGACCGAGGTTCGGGTAGCGCCCGGAGGTCGACTCGGCGGCGTTGAGGACGACCGCCGGGTGGCAGGCGACGAGCGCCTCGGCCGAGACACGGTCGATGTCGCGGTGGTCGATGACGGCGACGTCGCCGGAGGAGAGCCGCTTCGTGAGCGCCTTCGTGCGTCGGTCGACGCGAGCGGGACCGACCAGGCCGGTGCCCGGGTCGGCGGTGGAACGGTGTGGTCGCAGTCTCATGTCGCCGACCATCGTTGCACGCGGGACCTGTCGAGGAGGTCGGCGGCGTGCTGGAGCGCGGTGTCGGTTTCCTCACCCGAGAGCATGCGGGCCAGCTCGGCCGTGCGCTCGTCGCCGGAGACGATCCGGACGGTCGTGGCGACCCCGCCGTCGTCCGGGCCCTTGGCGACGACGATCTGGCGGTCGGCGAACGCCGCGACCTGGGCGAGGTGGGTCACGACGAGCACCTGGGCGCCGGTCGCGAGCCGGGCGAGCCGCTCGCCCACGGCCGCGGCCGTCCGCCCGCCGATCCCGGCGTCGACCTCGTCGAAGACGAACGTGGTGGCGCGCCCGTGCCGCTCCGCGAGCACGACCTCCAGGGCCAGCATGACGCGGGACAGCTCGCCGCCGGACGCGCCGACGCCCAGCGGCGCCGGAGCCGCGCCCCGGTAGGCGGTGAGCACGAGGGTGACGGCGTCGTCGCCCGTCGGGCCAGGCTGGGCCGGCGCGACCTCGACGTCGACCCGAGCCGCCGGCATGGCGAGCCCGTGCAGCTCGGCGGTGACGGCGGCGGCGAGGTCGGCCCCGGCGGTGCGCCGGGCGGCCGTCAGCTCGGCCGCGACGGCGCCCCGCTCGGCGAGGGCCTGCGTCAGCGCCTCCTGGAGCGCCTCGGCGTCCTGGCCGGGGTCGGTCAGCTCGGCCAGCCGCTCGCGCGCCCCGACCGCCCAGGCGAGGACGGCGTCGCTGCTGCCGGGCGGCGGGTCGTCCGGACCGGGCTCGCCGAACGCCGTCCCGTAGGTCCGGGCGAGCTGGGCGAGCCGGGCGCGGCGGGAGTGCACGGCGTCGAGCCGGTCGGGGTCGGCCTCGAGCGCGGCGACGTAGCGGCCCAGCTCACCCTCGAGGTCCGCGGCCAGATAGGCGGCGTCGAGGAGCTGCGACGCGAGCGTCGCGAGGGCGGGATCGTGCTCGCCGGCGCGCGCGAGCGAGCGGGAGGCGTGCTCCAGCAGCGCGATGGCGCCCGAGCCGCCCTCCCCGCCGGCCGGGTCGCCACCGAGAGCCGCCCCGGCGAGCGCCGCGGCCTGCGTCAGGTGCTCCATGTTGTCCAGCCGGGCGGCCTCGTCGCGCAGCGCGACGTCCTCCCCCGGCTGGATCTCGGCATCGTCGATCTCGGCCAGGGCCGAGGTGAGGGACGCGATCTCCAGCTCCCTGGTCCGCTCGCCGGCGCGGACGCGCGCGAGCGTCTGCTCGAGGTCGCGCGCGCGAGCGTGCGCGCCGCGCATGCGCGCGAGCAGGTCGGCGTGCCCGCCGTAGGTGTCGACGACGTCCCGCTGCCGCGACGGGGAGCGCAGCCGCGTCTGGTCGGACTGGCCGTGGATGGTGACGAGGTCCTCGGCGAGCTCGCCGAGGACGCCCTGCGGGACGGAGCGCCCGCCGAGGTGCGCGCGCGAGCGGCCGGTGGCCGGCACGGTGCGGGCGACGATGAGGACCCCGTCGTCGAGGTCGCCTCCGGCCTCGCCCACCCGCTCGACGACGGAGCCGGGCAGGTCGGCGAACCGGCCCTCGACGAGGGCGCGCTCGGCGCCCGGCCGGACCAGGCCGGCGTCGGCTCGGCCCCCGAGGAGGAGCTCGAGCGCGGTGAGCAGCATCGTCTTGCCGGCACCGGTCTCGCCCGTGACGGCGGTGAACCCGCCGGCCGGTTCGAGGCGCGCCTCGGCGATGACGCCGAGGTCGTGGATCTCGATCTCCTCGATCACGTGTCGTCCTCCCCCCGCCAGCCCGTGACGGGGAGCGCGAACTTGCGCACGAGACGCGCGGTGAAGGGCCCCGGCCGCAGGCGGGCGAGGATGACGGGCTGGGCGCCGCGGCGCACCTCGACGCGCGCGCCCGGGGCGAGGTGGATGGTGCGCCGACCGTCGCACCACATCGTGGCGCCGCCGCGGTTGCGCTGGAGCAGCTCGACCTCCAGGACCGACGACGGGCCGACGACGAGCGGGCGGGCGAACAGCGCGTGCGCGTTGAGCGGGACGAGCAGCAGGGCCTCGACGTCCGGCCAGACGACCGGGCCGCCGGCGGAGAAGCCGTACGCGGTCGAGCCGGTCGGTGTGGCCAGCACGACGCCGTCGCAGCCGAAGCTCTCGAGCTCCCGGCCGTCGACGCCGATCGCCAGCTCGACCATCCGGGCGACCGCGTCCTTCTCGACGCTCGCCTCGTTCATCGCCCAGCCGAGTCGCACCGTGCCGTCCGGCTCGACGACGCGCACGTCGACGGTCATCCGGCGCTCGACGTCGTAGGCGCGCTCGTCGATCTGGCGGACCGCGTCCCGCACGTCCCCCTCGTCCAGCTCGGCGAGGAAGCCGACGTGGCCGAGGTTGACCCCGAGGACGGGCACGTCGTGGCCGCGGACCAGCTCGGCCGCGCGCAGGATCGTCCCGTCGCCGCCGAGGACGACGGCGATCTCGACGCCCCCGGGCAGGAGCACCCCGCCGTCGCGGTCCCGTTCGAGCTCGGCCTCGCCCACGATCTCGATCCCCCGGGCGCGCAGCAGCTCCGTGAACTCGTCGCGCACGACGCGGGCACGCTCGTGGACGTGGGAGACCAGGAGCACACGGCGGGGTGGGGTCGACGCAGTCACGTGCCCCATTCTCCGACACGGCACCGACACGCGGGGCCCAGGTCTGTGGACAACGCGCCGAGCGGATCGCCGGAGGCCGCCGGCGATCCCGGCTCGCCGGACGCGAGCAGCACGGTCTCCCCCGCCGCCGCAGCAGCCGCCGCCTCGGTCAGCCGGCAGTCCGCCGCAGCCGGCCCGGTGGTGCCGACGGGCGGGGCGGCGGCGCTCGACGGTCCGTCCGCGAGCCGCAGCCAGGCCAGCAGCTCGCGGTTGCCGTGCTCGCCCGCGACCGTGCTCGGCAGGACCGCGCGCACGTCGAACCCGGCCGCCCCGGCCGCGTGCAGCACCCGGGCGAGCGCGGCCGCGCGCGCCCCGTCGTCGTCCACCACACCGCCCTTGCCGAGCGCCGCGCGACCGACCTCGAACTGCGGCTTGACGAGGACGACGGCGTCGGCCCTAGGCGCAAGCGCCCGGGCGAGCGGGGCGAGGACGAGCGTGAGCGAGATGAACGAGAGGTCGGTGACGAGGACGTCGGGGGCCGGCGCGACCTGGGCGGGGTCGAGGTCGCGCACGTTGACGCCCTCGAGGCTGGTGACGCGCGGGTCGTCGCGCAGGACGGCGGCGAGCTGGTCGTGACCGACGTCGACGGCGACGACGTGCGCGGCGCCCCGCTCGAGCGCCACCTGGGTGAAGCCGCCGGTCGACGCGCCCGCGTCGAGCACCCGCCGCCCGGCGAGGGACGGGGCACCGAGCGGTGTGGCCGCCAGCGCGTCCAGGGCGCCGACGAGCTTGAGGGCCGCCCGAGAGACGTAGTCGCGCGCGCCGCCCGGCGCCGGCGCGACGTCGAGCGGGTCCTCGGCCCCGATCGGACGCGAGGGACGGTCGACGACGGCGCCGCCGCTCCGCACGCGTCCGGCCTCGATGAGGCGGCGCGCGGTCGTGCGGGACGTCGCGAGGCCTCGCTCCACGAGGGCGACGTCGGCGCGCACGGGCGCCGGAGGCCGGGCCGGCGTGGTCATGGGCGCCGGGTCAGGCCTGGTCGTCGAGCTGCTCGGCCAGCCGGGCGTGCAGCGTCTCGAAGACGGCGACGTGCTGGCGGACCGGCATCTCCTCCAGGTCGACCGGGTCCGGGAGGAGGCCGTCGACGTCGAGCGGGCGTGGCCCCTCGTGCTGGCCCGGCGTCGGTCCGGGTCGCGGCGCGCTCACGCGACCGCCTCC
Organism: Salana multivorans; assembly: GCF_003751805.1. NCBI lineage: Bacteria > Bacillati > Actinomycetota > Actinomycetes > Micrococcales > Beutenbergiaceae > Salana > Salana multivorans. The sequence goes on from NZ_RKHQ01000002.1 coordinate 803,185, forward strand.
GCCTCGCGCGTGCCGGCGACGACCAGGTCGGGTGCGAGCGTGCCGACCGGCAGGGGCGCCCCGGCGTCGGCACGGCTCCAGAACGCGACGCACAGGGCGCGCAGCTCGTCCAGGGTGACCGTGAGGCCCGAGGTGAGCTGGACGTCCTGGTCGTCCCGGACGAGCACGACGCCGTCGCCGTCGACGCGGACCCGGGCCTGCCGGCACACCGTGTGGCCGTCCGCCGTCGTGACCGCCGGGTGGGTCTCGAGGAGGGCCCGCAGGTCGAGGCCGAGGAAGCTCGGCCGCTCCGCCGGCGTCGCCGCGAGGAGCGCCGGTGCCTGGCTGACGCCGGTGAGCACGTGCAGGCCGGGGTAGCCGGCGTTGCGGGCGCCCGCGAGGTCGGTGTCGAGGCGGTCCCCCACCATGACGGGGTGCGTCGCGCCGACGAGCTCGGCCGCCTCGTGGAAGATGCCGGGCTGCGGCTTGCCCGTCGAGATCGGCCGCACGCCGGTCGCGCTGACGACGGCCGCCACGAGCGAGCCGTTCCCGACCGCCATGCCGCGCTCGGTCGGCAGTGTCGCGTCGAGGTTCGTGGCGAAGTAGGCCGCCCCGTCCTCGATCGCGTAGGCCGCCTGGGTGAGCTGCGACCAGCCGACGTCGGGACCGTAGCCCTGGACGACCGCGACCGGGCCGTCGTCCGCGGACGTCACGACCTCGAAGCCGGCGTTCGCGACCGCCTGGTGCAGGCCGGCCCCGCCGACGCAGAGGACGCGGGCACCCGGGGACAGCTCGCGGTGCAGCATCGTGGTGACCGCGAGGGACGCCGTCATCACGTGGGCGGGATCGGTCGGGATGCCCAGGCTCGTCAGCTGGTCGGAGACCACGCTCGGCGGCCGCGAGGCGTTGTTCGTGACGTAGACCGGGGGGATGCCGGCGCGCGTCAGGGTCGCGAGGACCTCGGACGCGTGCTCGACGGCCTCGGCTCCCCGCCAGACGACACCGTCGAGATCGAGCAGGACGGCGTCCGCCGTCTCGGCGAGCGGGACGTCGCAGGAGGACAGCGTGGCGTCGGACATGTCAGAACAGCATCCCGTCGGTGTCGTCCTCGGCGATCTCGGCGTCAGCGTCAGTCTCGGCCTCGGCCTCGGCGTCGTCCTCAGCCTCAGCGTCGTCCTCAGCCTCAGCGTCGTCCTCAGCCTCAGCGTCGTCCTCAGCCTCAGCGTCGTCCTCAGCCTCAGCGTCGTCCTCAGCCTCAGCGTCGTCCTCAGCCTCAGCGTCGTCCTCAGCCTCAGCGTCGTCCTCAGCCTCAGCGTCGTCCTCAGCCTCAGCGTCGTCCTCAGCCTCAGCGTCGTCCTCAGCCTCAGCGTCGTCCTCAGCCTCAGCGTCGTCCTCAGCCTCAGCGTCGTCCTCAGCCTCAGCGTCGTCCTCAGCCTCGGAGGCCTCGGCGTCGGGACTGATCTCGGCGTCGAGGGAGACATCCTCAGCGGCCTGGTCCTCGACCTCGTCCACGTCGTGCACGGCGGGCTCCCGAGCGGCGTCGGCCTCCTCGTCCCCCGTACCCTCCTGGCCGCCCTCGGCGGCGGGGGCGCTCTCAGGCTCCGCGCCCTCCTCGTCCCGGGGCTCAGGATCTTCCGCGCCCGTCGGATCGGACTCCGGCTCGGCCGGGTCGAGCCCCTCGAGCATCTGCTCGTCCAGGGTCGCGGCAGCCTCGACCGACTCGATCTCGGCCAGCTCGGCCTCGACCTCGGCCGCCAGGTCGGCGATGGCGATCGCCTGAGCGGCGCCAGCCGCGGCAGCGGTGCCGCCGCCATGACGGTCGACCTCCTCGGCCGCGCGCTCGGCCCTCTCGACGGCCGGCTCACCGTCCGCGGCGGGCTCGTCGGGGTCCTCGTCGAGGTCGAACACGACGATCGGGTCCTCGTCGAGCTCCGCGGCCGGCTCGTCCTCCTCCTCGGGCAGTGCATCCGCCTCGGCGTTGCGGCCGAGCGCGCGGAGCGCGAGCTCACGCACCTCGCGGATGCGACCGGGCAGGTCGGGCAGTCCCTCCGGGACGTCGAGCTCGTCGAGCAGGATCAGCGCGGCCTCGGCCTCGCCCAGGTCCACCCGGGCGGCGGCCTCGACGACGGCGAGCTCCGCCAGCTCCAGCGGGGTCACCCGCGGTCGCGCGGCCCGGATGACGTCGAGGGCCCGCTCCGGCCGGCCGAGCCCACGCTCGCTGTCGGCCTCGAGGGTGGCGTAGGCGTCGACGCCGGAGAGCCGGCGAGCGGTCCGGATCTCGCGCAGGGCCTCGGCGTACCGGCCGCTGGCGTGCGCGGTCAGGGCGAGAGCCTCGCGCACCACGTCGATCCGGGCGGCGCGTCGTCCGGCGGCCTGGGCGTGCTCCCAGGCCAGCTCCGGGTCGACGTCGATGAGCCGGCCCGCCATGACGAGGTGTCGTCCGACCGTCTCCGCGTTGTCCTTCGTCAGGCCGCGCAGCGCCTTGCGAGCCTCGCGCGAGAGCATCGAGAACTCGATCTCCTCGGGGAGGAACGGGTCGTCGACGCGCTCGGCGCGACGGTCCTGGCCCGGGCGCTGGTTGCGGTCCGGGCGACCCCGCTCGTCGAACGAACGAGGCGGGCGCGAGTCGGACGGGCGCCGGCCGCGGTCGTCGCCGTCACGGCGAGGCCCCCGGTCGTCGCCGTAGGAGCGACGCGGACGATCATCGCCGTCACGACGTGGGCCGCGGTCGTCGTAGGAACGCTTCGGACGGTCGTCGCCGTACGAACGACGGGGGCGCTCGTCACCGCCGCGACGCGGGCCGCGGTCGTCGTAAGAACGCTTCGGACGATCATCGCCGTAGGAACGTGCGGACCGCTCACCCTCACGACGAGGGCCGCGCTCCTCGTACGGACGCTTCGGACGGTCATCACCGTAGGAACGACGGGGACGCTCGTCACCGTCACGACGAGGGCTGCGGTCGTCGTAGGAACGCTTCGGACGGTCATCACCGTAGGAGCGCGCGGGTCGGTCAGCACCGTCACGACGCGGACCACGGTCGTCGCCGTACGAGCGACGCGGACGGTCATCACCATAGGAACGCGCGGGACGCTCGCCCTCACGACGCGGACCACGGTCCTCGTAGGAACGCTTGGGCCGGTCGTCGTAAGAACGACGGGGACGCTCGTCACCGTCGCGACGCGGGCCACGGTCCTCATAGGGACGCTTGGGGCGGTCATCACCGTACGAGCGGCGCGGCCGGTCTTCGCCCTCACGGCGCGGACCGCGGTCGTCGTAGGAACGCGCGGGCCGGTCAGCACCGTCGCGACGCGGACCGCGGTCCTCGTACGGACGCTTGGGCCGGTCGTCGTAGGAACGCGCGGGCCGGTCACCCTCGCGGCGCGGACCACGGTCCTCGTACGGACGCTTCGGACGGTCGTCGTAGGAACGCGCGGGCCGGTCACCCTCGCGACGGGGACCGCGGTCGTCGTAGGAACGCTTCGGACGGTCAGCACCGTCACGACGCGGACCACGGTCCTCGTACGGACGCTTCGGACGGTCGTCGTAGGAACGCGCGGGCCGGTCACCCTCGCGGCGAGGACCACGGTCCTCGTAGGAACGCTTCGGACGGTCAGCACCGTCACGACGCGGACCACGGTCCTCGTACGGACGCTTCGGACGGTCGTCGTAGGAACGCGCGGGACGGTCACCCTCGCGGCGAGGACCACGGTCCTCGTAGGAACGCTTCGGACGGTCAGCACCGTCACGACGCGGACCGCGCTCCTCGTACGGACGCTTCGGACGGTCGTCGTAGGAACGCGCGGGACGGTCACCCTCGCGACGCGGCGCCCGGTCGTCGTAGGAACGACGAGGACGCTCGTCACCATCGCGACGCGGTCGCGAGTCGTAGCTGCGGCCGGCTCGGTCACCCTCGCGGCGGGGCCCGCGGTCGTCGTAGGAGCGCTTCGGACGCTCGCCCGAGGACCGCTGCGGTCGGTCGTCGTAGGAACGCTTGGGGCGATCGGCTCCGTCGCGGCGCTTGCCGGGGTCACCGGTACGGTCTGACACGTCTTCTCCTGTTCCAGGCGAACCGATCGGCTCGAGCCTGCACGTACTTCCCGCTGGGATCAACAGGACCGCTCCACGATACCGGGCGTTGCCGCCGGGCATCGCATCCGACCTCGGTCGGCGTGGTCGTGTGGGTCACGTGACCGCGGTGCGGATCGGGCTCGTCGATCGTGGGGCTGGGTGCCCTGGGGAATGCGAAAGACCCCCAGCACGCGTGGTGCTGGGGGTCTTTCGTGGTTGGGGTGGCGGCGGTGTCCTACTCTCCCACACCCTGGCGGGTGCAGTACCATCGGCGCTGAGGGGCTTAGCTTCCGGGTTCGGAATGGGACCGGGCGTTTCCCGCCTCGCTGTGGCCGCCGCCACGACTGTATGAACTTCTCAACCCGTGCACCCCAGGGGGTGGGTTGGTGGTTCGGGAACCGCACAGTGGACGCGTAGCACAACTCTTGATCTTTGGTTGTGGGTAAGTGGTCGGCCTATTAGTACCGGTCAGCTCCACAGGTCTTTAGTCCCTGCTTCCACTTCCGGCCTATCAACCCAGTGGTCTACTGGGGGCCTCTCCACCCTCAAAGGGGTGATGGAAACCTCATCTTGAAGTAGGCTTCCCGCTTAGATGCTTTCAGCGGTTATCCCTTCCCAACGTAGCTAACCAGCAGTGCTCCTGGCGGAACAACTGGCACACCAGAGGTTAGTCCGTCCCGGTCCTCTCGTACTAAGGACAGCACTTCTCAAGTTTCCTGCGCGCGCAGCGGATAGGGACCGAACTGTCTCACGACGTTCTAAACCCAGCTCGCGTGCCGCTTTAATGGGCGAACAGCCCAACCCTTGGGACCGACTCCAGCCCCAGGATGCGACGAGCCGACATCGAGGTGCCAAACCATGCCGTCGATATGGACTCTTGGGCAAGATCAGCCTGTTATCCCCGGGGTACCTTTTATCCGATGAGCGACGGCGCTTCCACAAGCCACCGCCGGATCACTAGTCCCGACTTTCGTCCCTGTTCGACCTGTCGGTCTCACAGTCAAGCTCCCTTGTGCACTTACACTCAACACCTGATTGCCAACCAGGCTGAGGGAACCTTTGGGCGCCTCCGTTACATTTTGGGAGGCAACCGCCCCAGTTAAACTACCCACCAGGCACTGTCCCTGAACCGGATTACGGTCCGAAGTTAGATGTCCAAAGCGACCAGAGTGGTATTTCAAGGACGACTCCACAACCACTGGCGTGGCTGCTTCACAGTCTCCCACCTATCCTACACAAGCCGCTCCGAACACCAATACCAAGCTATAGTAAAGGTCCCGGGGTCTTTCCGTCCTGCTGCGCGTAACGAGCATCTTTACTCGTAGTGCAATTTCGCCGAGTTCGCGGTTGAGACAGCGGAGAAGTCGTTACGCCATTCGTGCAGGTCGGAACTTACCCGACAAGGAATTTCGCTACCTTAGGATGGTTATAGTTACCACCGCCGTTTACTGGGGCTTAAATTCTCAGCTTCGAACCCGAAGGCTCTAACCGGTCCTCTTAACCTTCCAGCACCGGGCAGGCGTCAGTCCGTATACATCGTCTTGCGACTTCGCACGGACCTGTGTTTTTAGTAAACAGTCGCTTCTCCCTGGTCTCTGCGGCCCTTGCCCGCTCTACCCAGCAAGTGGGTGTCACGGTCCGGGCCCCCCTTCTCCCGAAGTTACGGGGGCATTTTGCCGAGTTCCTTAACCACGATTCACTCGATCGCCTTAGTATTCTCTACCTGACCACCTGAGTCGGTTTAGGGTACGGGCGGCTAGTCCCTCGCGTCGAGGTTTTTCTTGGCACCATAGGATCACCATATTCCCACATACGTGGTCACCATCACCTCTCGGAGTACATGTTTCCCGGATTTGCCTGGGAAACCTCCTACGGGCTTGGAAGGAGACAACCATCGCTCCAACTGGCTACCTTCATGCGTCACCCCTGTTAATACGCTTACCTACTACCAGGCGAGGTCCCACGCGCCCCGTGCCCGGTGGGCTCCCGAAGGAACCCTATGGGCACGGTTTGGGTGGTTAGTACACCTGAGCTCGGTATGGGCGGTCCTTCGCCGGTACGGGAATATCAACCCGTTGTCCATCGACTACGCCTGTCGGCCTCGCCTTAGGTCCCGACTTACCCAGGGCGGATTAACCTGGCCCTGGAACCCTTGGTCATTCGGCGGACGGGTTTCTCACCCGTCTTTCGCTACTCATGCCTGCATTCTCACTCGTGTAGGCTCCACCACTGGATCACTCCGCGGCTTCACTGCCCACACGACGCTCCCCTACCCATGCGAACGCCTGAACCACGAAGGCTTAGCAAAGTTCGCATGACACAGCTTCGGCGGTGTGCTTGAGCCCCGCTACATTATCGGCGCGGAATCACTTGACCAGTGAGCTATTACGCACTCTTTCAAGGGTGGCTGCTTCTAAGCCAACCTCCTGGTTGTCTGGGCAACTCCACATCCTTTCCCACTTAGCACACGCTTAGGGGCCTTAGCTGGTGTTCTGGGCTGTTTCCCTCTCGACTATGAAGCTTATCCCCCACAGTCTCACTGCTGCGCTTGGCTTACCGGCATTCGGAGTTTGGCTGACGTCAGTAACCTGGTAGGGCCCATCGGCCATCCAGTAGCTCTACCTCCGGCAAGGAACACGCAACGCTGCACCTATATGCATTTCGGGGAGAACCAGCTATCACGGAGTTTGATTGGCCTTTCACCCCTACCCACAGGTCATCCCCCAGGTTTTCAACCCTGGTGGGTTCGGTCCTCCACACTGTCTTACCAGTGCTTCAACCTGCCCATGGGTAGATCACTCCGCTTCGGGTCTAGAGCACGCGACTGAAACGCCCTATTCGGACTCGCTTTCGCTACGGCTTCCCCACACGGGTTAACCTCGCCACGTACCACTAACTCGCAGGCTCATTCTTCAAAAGGCACGCCGTCACCCCTGCTAAGGAGGCTCCGACGGATTGTAAGCAGCCGGTTTCAGGTACTATTTCACTCCCCTCCCGGGGTACTTTTCACCTTTCCCTCACGGTACTTGTCCGCTATCGGTCATCAGGTAGTATTTAGGCTTAGCAAGTGGTCTTGCCAGATTCACACGGGATTTCACGGGCCCCGTGCTACTCGGGAACACTCCAAGGAGACCATGCCGTTTCGTCTACAGGACTACCACCCTCTACGGTCGGCCATTCAAGACCGTTCGACTACGACACGATTTTCTCACTCCCTACAGTCACGGCAGCGACTGTCAGAAGGTCCCACAACACCGCACACACAACGCCTGCCGGCTTGAACATGCGCACGGTTTAGCCTCATCCGCTTTCGCTCGCCACTACTCACGGAATATCTCTTCCTGCCGGTACTGAGATGTTTCACTTCCCGGCGTTCCCTCCACACACCCTATATATTCAGGTGCGGGTCACACAACATGACTTGTGCGGGGTTTCCCCATTCGGACACCCTCGGATCACAGCTTGTTTGCCAACTCCCCGAGGCTTATCGCAGGCTACCACGTCCTTCTTCGGCTCCTGATGCCAAGGCATCCACCGACTGCTCTTAAACACTTGACCACAAAAGATCAAAGATGCTCGCGTCCACTGTGCAGTTCTCAAACAACCACCCCACCAACACACCACCAGACACAACAGCCTGGAAGCGGCCGGGGCACACCCAGAGGCGTGTTGCCTCAGGACCCAACAGCATGCTCATGACGAACCATGTTCCACCCAAAGAGGAAAGCCACGACACCCCACACAACACACAACGCGTCATGCTTCGGTCGACACACCCACCACCCCGACCCCCGCAACAGCAGGACCCAGAACGCATGGATGCGACATGATGGCTCCTTAGAAAGGAGGTGATCCAGCCGCACCTTCCGGTACGGCTACCTTGTTACGACTTAGTCCTAATCGCCAATCCCACCTTCGACAGCTCCCCCCACAAGGGTTGGGCCACTGGCTTCGGGTGTTACCGACTTTCATGACTTGACGGGCGGTGTGTACAAGGCCCGAGAACGTATTCACCGCAGCATTGCTGATCTGCGATTACTAGCGACTCCGACTTCATGGGGTCGAGTTGCAGACCCCAATCCGAACTGAGACCGGCTTTATGGGATTCGCTCCACCTTACGGTATCGCAGCCCTTTGTACCGGCCATTGTAGCATGCGTGAAGCCCAAGCCATAAGGGGCATGATGATTTGACGTCATCCCCACCTTCCTCCGAGTTGACCCCGGCAGTCTCCCATGAGTCCCCACCACTACGTGCTGGCAACATGGGACGAGGGTTGCGCTCGTTGCGGGACTTAACCCAACATCTCACGACACGAGCTGACGACAACCATGCACCACCTGTGCACGAGTGTCCAAAGAGACCACCATCTCTGGTGGCTTCCCGTGCATGTCAAAGCTTGGTAAGGTTCTTCGCGTTGCATCGAATTAATCCGCATGCTCCGCCGCTTGTGCGGGCCCCCGTCAATTCCTTTGAGTTTTAGCCTTGCGGCCGTACTCCCCAGGCGGGGCACTTAATGCGTTAGCTACGGCGCGGAACCCGTGGAATGGACCCCACACCTAGTGCCCAACGTTTACGGCATGGACTACCAGGGTATCTAATCCTGTTCGCTCCCCATGCTTTCGCTCCTCAGCGTCAGTAACGGCCCAGAGACCTGCCTTCGCCATCGGTGTTCCTCCTGATATCTGCGCATTCCACCGCTACACCAGGAATTCCAGTCTCCCCTACCGCACTCTAGTCTGCCCGTACCCACTGCACGCCTCAAGTTGAGCCTGAGGATTTCACAGCAGACGCGACAAACCGCCTACGAGCTCTTTACGCCCAATAATTCCGGACAACGCTCGCGCCCTACGTATTACCGCGGCTGCTGGCACGTAGTTAGCCGGCGCTTCTTCTGCAGGTACCGTCACCCAAAGGCTTCTTCCCTACTGAAAGAGGTTTACAACCCGAAGGCCGTCATCCCTCACGCGGCGTCGCTGCATCAGGCTTTCGCCCATTGTGCAATATTCCCCACTGCTGCCTCCCGTAGGAGTCTGGGCCGTGTCTCAGTCCCAGTGTGGCCGGTCACCCTCTCAGGCCGGCTACCCGTCAAAGCCTTGGTAGGCCACTACCCCACCAACAAGCTGATAGGCCGCGAGTCCATCCCAAACCAGACAAGCCTTTCCACACACCACCATGCGATAATGTGTCATATCCAGTATTAGCCACCGTTTCCGGTAGTTATCCCAGAGTCTGGGGCAGGTTACTCACGTGTTACTCACCCGTTCGCCACTAACCAACCCAGCAAGCTGAGCCAGTCCGTTCGACTTGCATGTGTAAAGCACGCCGCCAGCGTTCGTCCTGAGCCAGGATCAAACTCTCCGTCAAAAACATTCAACAAAAGAGAGCAAGAAAACAAGCTCCAAACCCATCCACCCAGAAACGAGGAACCAGGCAGACAAGCAAAACAACAAACAACCACACCCACGACAAAACATGAGCATGATCAAATGGCATCATTCGTCACAAACACACTGTTGAGTTCTCAAACAACACACCCCACACAGACAAACCCAACCAACCAAAGCCAGCCAGACCCACCCGGGGCAACCTCTCCACCCTACACACTCGACTCGCTCTAGGCAAATCGACCGTCTCGCAGGAGGGAGTGGTCTGGGATCTCCGACCGGCTCGATGGCCGTTCGTTCCGATCCCCCGCCGCCACTCGCTCTCCGGCTTTCGCTCGGCCTCGCGGGGCAACGGGTAGATAACTTACGCGGGTCTCGGCGTCCGGCGCAAATCGGCTGACGCCCGGGCGTGTCGCACCCGTCGAAGCGCCTTTGACCTGCGACAACGCTACCGGAGCGCCCTCTGAGCTCCAGCCGGGGGCCGACCGGTCGGAGTTCCTCCCGGTGTGGCCTGGACCACGTCCGACGCTTCACCTCTCCCGTGCGGTTCCTTGCGGGCGGGCGGACGTGGGGAGGCGGAGACGGGCACCCGCCGAACCCGCCGCCGACGACGGCCGATCCGACCCCGGCGCACCCGGCGGCCCCCGGCTGCTCCAGGCCGCGGCGAGCACCGTCGTCGTGGCGCCCCCCGCGGGGACCACGGCCGTGGTTGCTGCAGGTGGCCGAGCACGGGCTCGTCAGAACGCCTCCGCGACCACCGGCCCGCGGCGGCTCCGGACCACTGCGTGACACCCCGTGCGGACCCCGGCCCGCGTCGCTGCGCGCAACCGAACGCGGACCCGCCACGACACCCCACGCGACCACCGCCCCGCGGTCGCTTCTGTGACCACCGTCGTCGGGACACCCGTGTGGACCCCGGCCCGCCATTGATGCGGGCAACCGAGCGCGGACCCGCCACGACACCCCGCGCGACCACCTGCCCGCGGCGGCTCCGGACCGCTGCGAGCACGCCCGCGCACGCCACGGCCCGCGGTTGCTGCAGGTAGTCGGGCACCGGCCCGTTACGACGCCCCGCGCCGGCAGTACGAGGACGTCGGGCGCCACGGTGCCCGCCCCCGTCCTGCCGACTCCCACGCGTCGTCACCGGCGACGCCGCGATCCGAGGACCACGACCGCTGCACCGGGCTCTCCGCGCCCCGCGCGACGTACCTCCGACCGGCAGCTAGCCCGCGCGCGCCGCCCCACACACCCAGCTCGACGGGTCCCGTCGGTACCGTGACGGGATGACGACGGTCGAGGGCGACGTGTTCGCGAGCTACCAGCAGATCGAGCTGCACCCGGGGGACGACGGGACGGCACCGGTCGGACTCGACGTGGGACTGGCGACGACGATGGGCGAGGCGCCCTACGTCACCCTCCTGGTCCCCGTCCACACCGCAACCGTGCGCGTCACCGGTGTCCTCACCTCGTCGCCCCCACCGCCGGAGGACTGGGAGTGCGCCGTGGAGCTCTCCGTGCTGGCCGACCCGAGGATCGTCGTCACCGGGTGGGCCGGCGGCGGCGTGCTGGAGCTTCCCGACGTGGAGCCGGGCTGGTACCGCGTGCGCTACGTCGTGCCCGACGGACAGGCGTGGCAGGACGCGGACGAGCGCGGCGAGGAGTACCCGGGCACCTGCGTGCTCCAGCTCTGGCCCGCGCCACCGGCCCCACCGGAGATCCTGGCGAGCCGGGTGCCGTGGAGCCACTACTGGACGTACGGACCGGAGGCGCGCCACGCCGCCGACGCGGCCCGCGCCGCGCACCCCACCGACCCGGCGGAGCAGCTCACCCTGGTCATCGACCTCGCGCTCTCGCGCCACCCGGAGGTCGCCGACCGCATCGCGGCCGGCGACCTCCGGTACCAGCTCGGCGTCATCCGGTACGTCCAGGCGCTGCGCTCCGGCCCCGGTGCGTACGACCCCGACGCCGTGGCGGACCTCATCACCGAGCGCGCCCGCCTCGGCCGACCGGGCGGGTAGAGGGGCGACGGACCGCGACCCGGGGCAAACCGCCAGCCGACCGGCGCAGCGCCGCGGGTCGCGCCGAGCGCGCCCGAGGAACCGCCTCGTCGGGTCACCAGCATCCGCCCCGGAGCGAGACCCCGACCCGGAACGGGACCTGCGTGCCGCCGCTCCCCCGCCCCGGCTCAGCCCTCGGCCGTCACGACCCCGAGCGTCCGCCGGCCCCGGCGCACGAGCGCGTGCCGGCCGTGCAGCAGGTCGCCGGTCTCGATGACCCGCTCCTCGTCGCCGACCTTGACGTTGTTGAGGGACGCGCCACCCTCGCCGATGGCCCGCCGAGCCTCGTTGCGGCCCTTGACCAGACCGGTCCCCACGAGCGCGTCGACGATGGTCATGCCGGGCTGGTACGGCGTGGACGGCAGCTCGGCGACGGCCGCGTCGAGCACGTCGGCGCCCAGCTCCGACACCTCCCCGCGCCCGAACAGCGCGGCGGACGCGGCGATCGCGGCCTCGGTCGCGGCGGCGCCGTGAACGAGCGTCGTGACGTCCTGGGCGAGCGTGCGCTGCGCGAGCCGCAGGTGCGGCGCCTCGCCGTGCTGGCGCCCGATCGCCACGATCTCCTCCGGCGAGCGGAACGTGAACGTCCGCAGCCAGCGCACGGCGTCGGCGTCGGCCGCGTTCACCCAGAACTGGTAGAAGGCGTACGGCGTCATCATGTCCGGCGCGAGCCAGACGGCACCGCCCTCGGTCTTGCCGAACTTGGTCCCGTCGGCCTTGGTGATGAGCGGCGTCGTCCACGCGTGCACGCTCGCCCCGTCGGCCTTGCGAATGAGCTCGACGCCGGCCAGCAGGTTGCCCCACTGGTCGTTGCCACCCGTCTGCAGCGTGACGCCGTACCGGTTGCGCAGCTCCCGGAAGTCGTTGCCCTGGAGGAGCTGGTAGCTGAACTCGGTGAACGAGATGCCCTCGTCGGACGCGAGCCGGCGGGCGACGGTCTCCTTGGCGAGCATCGTCCCGAGCCGGAAGTGCTTGCCGATCGAGCGCAGGAGGTCGATCGCGGTCAGCTCGCCCGTCCAGTCGAGGTTGTTGACCATCCGCGCGGCGTTCTCCCCCTCGAACGAGAGGAACGGCTCGATCTGCGCGCGCAGCCGCTCGGCCCAGTCGGCGACGACGTCCTCGGAGTTGAGCACGCGCTCCCCCGACTGGCGCGGGTCGCCGATGAGCCCGGTCGCCCCGCCGACCAGCGCGATCGGCCGGTGTCCGGCGAGCTGGAGGTGGCGCAGCAGGATGAGCTGGACGAGGTGGCCGTGGTGCAGGCTCGCGGCCGTCGGGTCGAACCCGCAGTAGTAGGTGACCGGACCCGCGGCGAGCGCGGTGCGCAGCGCGTCGATGTCGGTGTGCTGCTGCAGCAGGCCGCGCCAGCGCAGCTCGTCGACGAGGTCGTCGCCGGGCAGGACGTCGGCCTCGCTGACCTCGGTCGTCTCCGTGGTGATGTCGGACATGGTGGATCCTCGGCTGGGTCGTTCGGAAGAGGTGGGTTGGTGCGCGCCGCGTCCCGCGGCGCCGGGCTCACGCGGCGCGATATCGCGAGACGGTCGGGTCCCCGGCGATCCAGTAGCGCCAGGGGAACTCCGCGGCCGATCCGCCCGGACCGCTCACGCCGGTGCGCGGCCCGCGCTCCCACGCCGTGACGCCCGCGGGCGCCGCCCGCAGCTCCACGACCATCGACCCGGTCCCAGCAGCAGCCGCGCCGCCGATCTCGAGACCGTCGTGCTCACCGGTCAGGCCGAGCGCCTTGGCCAGTCGCGCGGGGCCGCTCGCGAGGTCGCGGTCGGACCGCGAGGACGGCCGACGACGACGCGCGAGCTCCAGTCCCTCAATCACCTCGCCGGCGCGGAGCAGCACGGCCGACCCCTCGCCCTCGGGACCCGTGACGAGGTTGGCGCACCAGTGCATGCCGTAGGTGAAGTAGACGTAGACGCGGCCGGCCGAGGCGAACATCGAGGCGTTGCGGGCGGTCGGCCCGCGCCGCGCGTGCGAGCCGGGGTCCTCGGCACCGCCGTAGGCCTCGACCTCGGTGAGGCGTACGGTCACCGTTCCCTCGGCCGTCGTCGCGCTCAGCTCGGCGCCGAGCAGGTCGCGCGCCACCTCGTTGACGTCGCGCGCGAACCACTCCGCCGGCAGCGGAGTGACGTCGAGCGAGAGGTTGGGCACGCCCCCGATCCTCCCACACGGGCACGCGGCGGGCCTCCCCGCCTCGCCCGCCCCGACACCGCGGCGCACCGTCCGTCGCGCCTGGTCAGTCGCGTCCCGCCGTGGCGGTCACCACCATGAGGCGCTCGTCCCCCGTGAACGCGGTCCCGGCCCAGTCGCCGTCGATCCGCACGGCACCGAACCCCGCGCGGGCGAGCTGCCGCTCGATGGTCGCGCGGTCGCGAAAGACGAGCGTCTCCTCCCGCGTGAGCGTCTCGCCGAGGTCGAGGAGCTCGTTCCGCCAGACGAGCCGGACGAGCCCGCCGCCCAGATCCGTCACGTCGAGACCCTCGCGGAGCCGTCCGCTGGGCGTCGCGCGCGTCGTGATCGGCCACGTCGCCCACTCCTCCCACGCGCGCCGCGCCGGGTTGCGCGACTCGAACGCCACGACGCCGCCGTCCGCCATCGCGCGGCGCAGGTCGAGGAGCGTCAGCTCCCACGCAGGATCGAGGATGTGCTGGGCGACGTTGCCGGTCATCACGGCCAGGTCGACCGGGTCACCACCGGCGCGGTCGCCACCCGCGCGGTCGCCACCGGCCCGGTCACGGCGCAGGACGCCGCTGTCCCCCTCGATCCAGGTGACGGCGTCCGCGCCGTCCCTCGCGCGCGCCGCCCCGAGCATCGCCCGGGACGGATCGATACCGACGACGCGGCGGTCGTGGTCGTCCGCGGCGAGCGCGACGGTGAGCAGCCCGGTCCCGCAGCCGAGGTCGACCACGTGCCGCGCGCCGATCCGCCGCGCGAGGGCGCGGTAGAAGTCGTGGTCCTCACCGGCGGGGTTGTCCTCGTCGTAGAGCGCCACGAGGCGCGGGTCGTAGTCGGTCACCGCGTCACCCCGGGGAGGCGCCGTCGTCGGGACGAGACGTCGTCCCGGGCGCGGTCGTGTCGACGACGACGTCGGCGCGCTCCCGCGTCCGGTCGCGCTCCGCGAGGCGCAGCTCGTCCGCCATCCACCCGAGCCAGTGAGCGCGCGCCTCCTCGCCGTCGCGCGCCAGGCCTCGCGCGAGCCGCAGGTCGTCGGGCGCCTCGACGTAGATCACCAGCGCGGCCAGCTCACCGACCTCCGGAGGCGCGCTGCCGCAGCCCTCGAGGACGACGACGTCGCTGGGCAGGACGGTCGTGACCGCGTCCTCGAACGCGCCGGCGAGCCAGTCGTAGCGCCGGTACCGCCCCGGCCGGCCGGCCCGCAGGGGCGCGACGACGTCACGCGCGAGCGTCGCGCCGACGTCGAGGAGGCCGCCCCACCCGGCGAGGAGATCGTCGACGTGCACGACGGTGGCGCCGAGCCCGCGTCGCGCCGCCTCCTCGGCGATCCGCCTCGCCAGCGTCGTCTTGCCGGCTCCCGCGAGACCGTCGACGCAGACGAGCCGGGTGTCGCCGGTCCCGGCGGCGTCGCCGTCGCCCCGGGGCGCGAGCACGCGGCCGGCGAGAGCGCGGTCGAGCAGGTCGGCGACGACGGCGCGGTCCCCGGCGTCCGGAGCGCTCACGCCGGGTCGGGTCCCGCACCGACGCCCGCGCCGACGCCCGCGCCGACGTCGGCGACGGCCCAGGCGCGCAGCAGCTCCGCGCGCTCGCGCGCGGCGGCGAGCTGCTCCGCGACGCGGACGGGCGCGGTGCCCCCGGCGCCGTCGCGGGAGGCGATCGAGCCGGCGACCGTGAGCACCTCGCGCACGGCCGGCGTGAGGTGCGGTGAGATGGCGGCCAGCTCGGCGTCGGTCAGCTCGTCGAGCCCGATCGCCGGCTCGTGCGCCTCGCACGCCCGCACGCAGGCACCGGCAAGCTCGTGCGCCTCGCGGAACGGCACGCCCGCGCGCACGAGCCACTCCGCGATGTCGGTGGCGAGCGAATAGCCCTCCGGCGCGAGCGCCGCCAGCCGGTCGGTGTGGAAGGTGAGCGTCGCGACCATCCCCGCGACGGCGGGCAGCAGCACCTCGAGCTGCGTCGCGGCGTCGAAGACCGGCTCCTTGTCCTCCTGCAGGTCGCGGTTGTACGCGAGCGGGAGGCCCTTGAGCGTCGCGAGCAGACCCGTGAGGTCGCCGATGAGCCGACCGGCCTTGCCGCGCGCGAGCTCCGCGATGTCCGGGTTCTTCTTCTGCGGCATGATGCTCGACCCCGTCGAGTACCCGTCGTGCAGCGTGACGAACCCGAACTCCCTGGTCGCCCAGAGGATGACCTCCTCCGACAGCCGCGAGAGGTTGACGCCGATCAGCGCCGCGACGAACGACCACTCGGCCACCACGTCGCGCGAGGCCGTCCCGTCGATCGAGTTCTCGACGGGCCCGGCGAAGCCGAGGTCGGCGGCGACGGCGGCGGGGTCGAGCCCGAGCGACGACCCGGCCAGCGCGCCCGAGCCGTAGGGCGAGAGCGCGGCCCGCGCGTCCCAGTCGCGCAGGCGGTCGACGTCGCGCAGGAGCGGCCAGGCGTGCGCAAGGAGCTGGTGGGCGAGCAGCACGGGCTGAGCGTGCTGGAGGTGGGTGCGCCCCGGCATGGGGGCGTCGCCGTGCGCCGCGGCCTGGTCGACGAGGGCGTCGACGACGTCGAGCACGCCCCCGGCGACGGCGCGCGCGTGCCGGCGCAGGTAGAGCCGGACCAGCGTGGCGATCTGGTCGTTGCGCGAGCGCCCGGCCCGCAGCCGGCCGCCGACCTCCGGCCCCACTCGCTCGATGAGGATGCGCTCGAGGGCGCCGTGGACGTCCTCGTCACCCGGGTCGGGCAGGAGCGTGCCGGCCGCGACGTCGGAGGCCATCCCGGCCAGGGCGTCGACGAGCGTCGTCAGGTCGGCGTCGGAGAGCAGGCCGGCCCGGTGCAGCGCCCGGGCGTGGGCCCGCGAGCCGGCGAGGTCGAGCTCGGCCAGCGCCCAGTCGAACTGCGTCGAGCGCGAGAGCTCGCGCAGCGCCGGTGACGGCCCCGAGGCGAACCGGCCGCCCCACAGGGCGCCGGTGTTCGTCGTGCCGCCGCCGCTGGCGCCGTCGGGCGCGCCGGTGCCGTCGATCTGGGAAGTCACGCTGGGTTCTCCTCGGGGTGGGGTGGTTCGGTCTCGCCCCACGTCTCGCCGCGCGAGGCGAGCTCGAGGAGCTGCTCGACGACGCCGCCGGCCCCGTCGACGTCGCGCGAGATGACGAGGACCGTGTCGTCGCCGGCGATCGTGCCGAGGACGCCGGGCAGGATCGACTGGTCGATCGCGGAGGCGAAGAAGTGGGCGGCCCCGGGCGGGGTGCGCAGGACGGCGAGGTTGCCGCTCGACTCGGCCGACAGGAGCAGCTCGGCCGCCAGCCGCTCGAGCCGCCGCGCGAGCATGGTCGGCTGCTCGACCTGCCGATGGGCGTGGTAGCCACCGCCCTCGGGCGGCAGCGTGTAGACGAGGCCCTCGGTCGTGTGGACCTTGAGGGCGCGCAGCTCCATGAGGTCGCGGGACAGCGTCGCCTGCGTCACGTTGACACCGTCGGCGGCGAGCACCTCCGACAGCTCGCCCTGCGAGCGGATCGTGCCGCGGCTGATCGCGGTCGCGATGAGCGCGTGCCGGGCGGCCTTCGTCGCCGGGACCCCGTTCACCGCTAGGTCCGTTCGCCGGCGCGGGCGAGGAACGTGAGGATGGCCTTCTGGGCGTGCAGCCGGTTCTCGGCCTGGTCCCAGACGACGGCGCGCGGCCCGTCGAGCACCTCGGAGGTGATCTCCTTGCCGCGGTAGGCGGGCAGGCAGTGCAGGACGACGGCCGACGGGTCGGCGAGGTCCAGCAGCTCGGCGTCGAGCTGGTACGGGACGAAGACCTCCTCGCGCTTGTCGGCGTCGCCCTCCTGGCCCATCGACACCCAGGTGTCGGTCGCGACCGCGTCCGCCCCGACGACCGCGAGCCGCGGGTCGTCGTGCACGCTCACGTGCGCGCCCGTCTCGGCCGCGATCGCCTGCGCGCGGGCGAGGACGTCGGCGCGCGGCCCGAACTGCGGCGGGCAGCCGACGTGGACGTCCATCCCGGCCAGCGCGGCGCCGAGCAGGTAGGAGTGCGCCATGTTGTTCGAGCCGTCGCCGACGTAGGCGAGCGTCCGGCCCGCGAGCGCCGGCCCGCTCGCGGAGAACCCGCCCGCGTGCTCCGCGATCGTCAGCAGGTCGGCGAGCACCTGGCACGGGTGGTAGTCGTCGGTGAGCGCGTTGACCACCGGGACGCCGGACCACGCCGCCATGCCCTCGAGGTCGCTCTGGTGGAAGGTCCGCCAGATGATGGCGGCGACCTGGCGGCCGAGGACGCGGGCGACGTCGGCGACGGACTCGCGCGTCCCGATCTTCGCCAGGTTGCCGTCCACCATGAGCGGGTAGCCGCCGAGCTCGGCGACGCCGGTCGTGAACGAGACCTGGGTGCGCAGCGTCGGCTTGTCGAAGATGATCGCGACGGATCGCGGGCCGGCGAACGGCTGCTCCGCGTGCCGGTCGGCCTTCAGCGCCGCGGCGAGCTCGAGGACCTCGCGCTGCTCGGCACTCGTCAGGTCGTCGTCGGCGAGGAAGGAGCGGACGCGCGGCGCCGGGCTGGTCGTGGTCGGTGTGCTCATGCTGGGGTCTCCCGGGAGGGGGCGGCCGACGCCGCCCGGACTGCTGCGTCGACGAAACCGGGCAGGGCCGCCGTGAAGCTCTCGGCCTGCTCCGCCGTGAGGACGAGCGGCGGCGCGAGCCGCAGCGAGGTGGGCGTGGGGGCGTTGACGACGAAGCCCGCGTCCAGCGCGCGACGCTGGACGTCGGCCGCCACCGGCTCGGTCAGCTCGACCGCGACGAGCAGCCCCTCGCCGCGGGCCTCGGCCACCCCGGGCACCGCGGCCAGCGCGGCCCGCCAGGACTCGCCGAGCCGCGCGACGTGCGCGAGCAGGCCGTCCCGCTCGATGACGTGGAGCGTCGCCAGCGCGGCCGCGGCTGCCACGGGGTTGCCGCCGAAGGTCGTGCCGTGGTTGCCGGGGCCGAACAGCGCACCGGCCTCGCCGTAGCCGATCACCGCGCCGATCGGGAAGCCGCCGCCGAGGCCCTTGGCGAGGGTGACGACGTCGGGGACGATCCCGCCGCCGAGCTGCGGGAGCTGGTGCGCGAGCCACGCGCCGCAGCGTCCGATGCCGGTCTGGACCTCGTCGAGCACGAGGAGCGCCCCGTGCTGCCGCGTCAGCTCGCGCGCCGCGGCGAGGTAGCCGGGCGGGAGCGGCCGGACGCCGGCCTCGCCCTGCACCGGCTCGGCGAACAGCGCGGCCACGCCCCCGGCCTCCAGCGCCGTCCGGAGCGCCTCGACGTCGCCGGCGGGGATGAACTCCACCCCGCCGGGAAGCGGCTCGAACGGTTCGCGGTAGGCGGCCTTCGAGGTGAGCGAGAGCGCCCCCATCGTGCGGCCGTGGAAGGAGTGCTCGAGCGCGAGCACCCGCGTCGCGCCCGTGGCACGGCCGTGCAGCCGGGCCATCTTGAGCGCGGCCTCGTTGGCCTCGGTGCCGGAGTTGGTGAAGAACACGCGCGTCCCAGCGGGCGGCTGGGCCCCCTCGACGACGGACAGCTCGAGCAGCAGCTCCGCGAGCGCGACCTGCGTCGGCGTCGCGAAGAAGTTCGAGACGTGGCCGAGCGTGCCGAGCTGCGCCGCGATGGCCGAGACCAGCGTCGGGTGGGCGTGACCGAGCGCGTTGACCGCGATCCCCGCGAGGAGATCGAGGTAGCGGTTGCCGTCCGCGTCCCACACGTACGCGCCCTCGCCACGCACCAGCACGCGCTGGGGTGCGCCGAACGTGTTCATCAGGGCGCCCGAGTACCGCTCGGCGAGCTCGAGGCCCGTGGCGCCCTGCGTCGTCGTCATGGTGGTCATGCGTTCCCTCCCGCAGCTCCCGCGCCGCCAACGACGGGCGCGGCGTGCCGCCCGCCCCCGGCGTCGAACTCCGGCTCGCGCGAGCCGGGCAGCACCATCGTGCCCACACCGTCGGAGGTGAAGATCTCCAGCAGCAGGGCGTGCGGGCTGCGTCCGTCGATGACGTGCGCCTGCGGCACGCCGCCCTGGACGGCGCGCAGGCACGCCTCCATCTTCGGGACCATGCCGGACTGCAGGCCCGGCAGCAGGTCGGCGAGCTGGACCTCGCCGAGCCGGCGCACGAGTGATGACCGGTCCGGCCAGCTCGCGTAGAGCCCCTCGACGTCGGTGAGCACGACGAGCTTCGTCGCGCCGAGCGCGACGGCCAGGGCTGCGGCCGCGGTGTCCGCGTTGACGTTGAGCACCTGGCTCGGGTCGGCGGCGTCGACCGCGATCGTCGAGACGACGGGGACGCGGCCGGCGTCGAGCAGGTCCTGGACGGCGGCGGGATCGACCGACGTGACGTCCCCGACCTGGCCGAGGTCGACCTCGACGCCGTCCACGACCGTGCCGCGCGGCGTGCCGAGGAACAGGCCGCCGTCCTCGCCGGACAGGCCGACCGCGTAGGGGCCGCGCTCGTTGAGCATCGTGACGAGGCGGCGCTGCACCTGGCCGGTCAGCACCATCCGGACGACGTCCATCGCCTCGGGCGTCGTGACGCGCAGGCCTCCGCGGAACTCGGACGCGATGCCGAGCCGGCTCAGCATCTCGCTGATCTGCGGGCCACCGCCGTGGACGACGACCGGTCGAAGCCCGACGCGACGCAGGAACACGACGTCGTCGGCGAAGGCGCGCTCCAGGTCGGGGTCGACCATCGCGTTGCCGCCGAACTTGATGACGACGATCGCGCCGGCGAACTTCTCCAGCCACGGCAGGGCCTGGATGAGGACCTCGGCCTTCTGGAAGGCGCGCAGGTCGCGCGCGGTGTCGAGCCCAAGCGTGTCGATGGGGTCGTGGGTCGGTTCGCTCATGTGGAGTACGCGCTGTTCTCGTGGACGTAGTCGTGGGTGAGGTCGTTGGTCCAGACGGTCGCCTCGGCGTCGCCGGCGTGCAGGTCGAGCTCGACGCGCACCTCGCGCGCACCGGCCAGGTCGACGAGCGTGCGGTCCTCGCCGACGCCGCCGGCGCGGCAGACCTGGACGCCGTTGATGCTGACGTCGAGCGTCAGCGGGTCGTACGGCGCGACGCTCTCGGGCACCGTGCCGGCGGCGGCGAGGACGCGGCCCCAGTTCGGGTCGTTGCCGAAGATCGCGGCCTTGAACAGGTTCGACCGGGTGACGGCGCGCGCGACCGCGACCGCGGCGTCCTCGCTGCTGGCGTTGCGCACGGTGACCGCGATGTCGTGGCTCGCGCCCTCGGCATCCGCGACGAGCGCGCGGGCCAGCTTGGCGCAGGCCAGCTCGAGCGCGGCCTCGAGCTCGCCGGCACCGGGGGTGACGCCGCTCGCACCCGAGGCGAGGAGCAGGACGGTGTCGTTCGTCGACATGCAGCCGTCGGAGTCGACTCGGTCGAACGTGCGCCGGGTGGCGCCGCGCAGGGCGGCGTCGGCGCGCTCGGCGTCGACGACGGCGTCCGTCGTGAGGACGACCAGCATGGTGGCGAGGCCGGGCGCGAGCATGCCGGCGCCCTTGGCCATGCCGCCGACGCTCCAGGCGGGACCGGTGGCGTCGTCGCTGGCGTCGGGGCCGGGGACGTGGACGGTCTTGGCGACGGTGTCGGTCGTCATGATGGCGGCGGCCGCCGCGTCGCCGCCGTCCGTCGAGCGGTCGGCGACGGCCGCGACCGCGGCGTCGATGCCCGCGAGGAGCTTCTCCATCGGCAGGCGCTCACCGATGAGCCCGGTCGAGCAGACGAGCACGTCCTGCGAGTCGATCCCGAGCGCGGCGGCGAGGTGCTCGGCGGTGCGGTGGGTGTCGGCGAAGCCCTCGGGACCCGTGCACGCGTTGGCGCCGCCGGAGTTGAGGACGACCGCGCGGGCCACACCGTCGGCCACGGCCGTGCGCGACCAGACGACCGGTGCCGCGACGACACGGTTGGTCGTGAAGACGCCGGCCGCGACGGCCAGCGGGCCGTCGTTGACCACGAGCGCGAGGTCGCTGCGGCCGGACGGCTTCAGGCCGGCCGTGACGCCGGCGGCGCGGAAGCCGGCGGGGGTGGTGACGGTCATGCGGTGCTCCTCACGGGGCTCGACGTGCTCACGGGGCGACTCCGGTGACCGGCAGGCCGGCGGTCTCGGGGAGCCCGAGGGCGAGGTTGAGGGACTGCACGGCGGCGCCGGCCGTCCCCTTGACGAGGTTGTCGATGGCGCAGGTGACGACGACACGGCCGGCGCGCTCGTCCACCTCGACCGCCATGATCGCGGTGTTGGCGCCGAGGGTGCTCGCGGACGTCGGCTGCGCGCCGGCGGGGAGGACGTGGACGAAGGCCTCGTCGTCGTACGCGGCACCCCAGGCGGCCCGCAGGTCCGCCTCGGTGACGCCCGGCCGGATCGGGGCCGTCACCGTGGCGAGGATGCCGCGCGACATGGGGACGAGGACGGGGGTGAAGCTGAGCCGGACGTCCGCCAGCCCGTCCCGCCCCGCGCCGGCGACGCGCAGGTTCTGCACGATCTCCGGGTTGTGCCGGTGCCCGCCGCCGACGCCGTAGGGAACCGCCGCGCCGGCCGCCTCGCTCGCGAGCAGGTGGGTCTTGGCCGTCTTGCCCGCGCCGGAGTAGCCGACGGCGAGCACGGCCACGACGTCGCCCGGGTCGACGAGCCCGGCGGCGACGCCCGGCTGGAGGGCGAGCGTGACGGCGGTGACGTTGCAGCCGGGGACGGCGACGCGACGGGTCGCGGCCAGCGCGGCGCGCTGGGCCGAGGCCGAGGACTCCCCCGCGTGCAGCAGCTCCGGCATGCCGTAGGTCCAGGTGCCGGCGTGCTCACTGCCGTAGTAGTGCCGCCAGTCGTCGGGGTCGACGAGCCGGTGGTCGGCTCCGACGTCGATGACGAGGACGTCCGGGTCGACGGCCTGGAGCGCGGCGGCGACCTCGCCCGAGGCCCCGTGCGGGAGCGCGAGGAACACGACGTCGTGACCCGCGAGCGCCTCGGGCGTCGTCGGGGCGAAGACGCGGCCGGCGATCGCCGGGTGGGCCGCGAGGTGCGGCTGCTGGGCGGCGACCGGCTCCCCGGCGTTCGAGTGCGCCGTGAGGGCGCCGAGCGTCAGCCCGGGGTGGTCGAGCGCGAGGCGAGCGAGCTCGCCGCCCGCGTAGCCGCTCGCGCCGGCGATGGCAACGGATACAGTCACCCGCATAACTATACATAGTGCTGACCGGGCGGACGCGTGAACCACCGGACGGCGGCCGGCTCCGCGGGTAGGTTCGAGGCATGCGCGCGATCCAGGCAACCACGGCAGGCGGTCCCGACGTCCTCGAGCTGGTCGAGCTGCCGGACCCGGTCCCGGGGCCCGGCGAGGTGCTCGTCCGGGTGGCGGCGGCCGGGGTCAACTTCATCGACACCTACCGCCGCGGCGGGGTCTACCCGATGCCGTTCCCGCACGTCGTCGGCTCCGAGGGGGCCGGTGTCGTCGAGCGGATCGGTGACGACGCGAGCGACGTCGAGGTCGGCGACCACGTCGCGTGGTCCGACGCGCCCGGCTCCTACGCCGAGCTGGTCGTCGTGCCCGCGGCCAGGACGCTGCCCGTGCCCGCCGACGTGCCGCTCGACGTCGCGGCGGCGCTGCCGCTCCAGGGGATGACGGCGCACTACCTCGCGTGCTCGACCTACCCGGTGCAGCCGGGTGACGTCGCGCTCGTGCACGCCGGCGCCGGCGGTGTCGGCCTGCTGCTGACCCAGCTCGTCGTCGCACGCGGCGGACGCGTCGTCTCGACCGTCTCGACGCCCGAGAAGGCCGAGCTGTCCCGGGCGGCGGGGGCCGAGCACGTCATCCGGTACGACGAGCTGGACGACCTCGCGACACAGCTCCCGGCGCTCGTGCGGGAGGCGACCGGCGGCGACGGCGTGAGCGTCGTCTACGACGGGGTAGGCCGGTCGACGTTCGACGCGTCGCTCGCCTCGCTGCGCCGCCGCGGGATGCTCGTGCTGTTCGGCGGCGCGAGCGGCCAGGTTCCGCCGTTCGACCTGCAGCGGCTGAACTCGGGCGGCTCGCTCTACGTCACCCGCCCGACGCTGGCCGACTACGTCGCCACGCGCGAGGAGCTCGTCGACCGGGCAGACGACCTGTTCCGCCGGGTCGAGGACGGGACGCTGGACGTCCGGATCGGGGCGCGCTTCCCGCTCGCCGAGGCCGCGGCGGCCCACCGGGCGCTGGAGGGGCGGGAGACGACGGGCAAGGTGCTGCTCGAGGTCTGAGGCCGACGATCACCGTCGGCATTCGCGTGGCTCGACGATGGCCGAGTCCGTTGTGCGCGTGATCGAAAGATCGACGATGCCTAGACTCCATACGACTCTCCCCACCGATGGAGCCAGATTCGCCGTGACCGACACCGCCGTCCCCGCTTCGCGTCCTACGTTCGCCCCCGGGAGCACGGTCGTCGTGCGCGACGAGGACTGGCTCGTCCAGAACGTCGAGCAGGTGTCCGAGCACGAGGTACACCTTGCCGTGCGCGGTATCAGCGGCATCACCCGCGACACCGAGGCGATCTTCTCCACGGCGATCGACCACATCGAACCGGTTGATCCGCGCAGGACCGCCGTCCGCCCCGACCCCTCTCCCGGCTTCCGAACCAGCCGGCTCTGGCTCGAGTCGATGATCCGCCGGACGCCGGTACCAGTGGCCCATCCGCACCTGACGGCATCGACAGGTGCGCTCGCCACCGTCCTGCCGTTCCAGCGCTCGGCCGTGCATCAGGCGCTCGACCCGGAGAACCTGCGTCCACGGATTCTGCTCGCCGACGCCGTCGGGCTCGGCAAGACGGTCGAGATCGGCATGATCCTCTCGGAGCTCGTCCGCCGGGGACGCGGGGAGCGCATCCTCGTGGTCACTCCCAAGCATGTGCTGGAGCAGACGCAGTTCGAGCTGTGGACACGGTTCGCCCTTCCCTTCGTCCGACTCGACTCGGTGGGGATCCAGCGCATCCGGCAGCAGCTCCCGGCGGGGCGCAATCCCTTCACGTTCTACAAGCGCGTCATCATCTCGATCGACACCCTGAAGTCCGATCAGTACATCCCGCACCTGCGCCACCAGTCCTGGGACGCCGTGGTGATCGACGAGTCCCACAACGTGACCAACTCGAGCACCAAGAACAACCGCCTCGCTGAGCTGCTCTCCCAGCGGACGGACGCCCTCATCCTCGCCAGCGCCACCCCGCACAACGGCAGGGCCGAGTCGTTCGCCGAGCTGGTGCGGATGCTGGAACCCAGTGCCGTGCTCCCCGACGGCACCCTGAACGAGGAGCTGGTGAAGCGTCTCGTGATCCGGCGTCACCGCCACTCCCCTGAGGTCGCCAGCGCCGTCGGCGCCGACTGGGCCGAGCGCCTCCCCCCTGACAACCGCGAGGTTCCGGCCTCCCCGATCGAGAACGAGATCGCCGCGGAGCTCGAGAGCACGTGGCTCTGGCCGGAGGGCGAGCCGCCGACCGCGAACCGTCTGTTCCCCTGGACACTCGCCAAGGCGTTCCTTTCCTCGCCGAGGGCACTGGAGGCCACCATCGCCGAGCGGCTCGGGCGACTGCCGCAGACACCGGCATCGGTACCGGAGCGCACGGCTCTGGAGCACCTGGGCATCCTCAATCGTCGCGCACTCGCCGAACCCAGCGCCAAGTACGGTGCGCTCCTCGACCGTCTGCGTGAGATCGGGGTGTCCCCGTCGTCGGAGGCGCGCGCGGTGGTGTTCGCCGAGCGCGTGCCAACGCTGCTGTGGCTGCAGGAAAAGCTACGGCGGGATCTGACACTTCCCGCCGAAGCGGTGGCTGTGCTGCACGGAGGACTGTCCGACGTGGAGCAGCAGGAGATCGTCGAGTCCTTCAAGCTCGCGGCCTCACCGATCCGAGTGCTCGTCACCGGCGATGTCGCGTCCGAGGGCGTCAACCTCCACGCCCAGTGTCACCACCTCATCCACTTCGACATCCCGTGGTCACTGATCAGGATCGAGCAGCGCAACGGCCGAATCGACCGGTACGGCCAACGTCGTCAACCGCAGATCACCACGCTGCTTCTGAAGCCCACCAGCGAACGGTTCGCCGGCGACTTCCGGGTGCTAACCCGGTTGGTCGAGCGGGAGCACGAGGCACACCGGGCGCTCGGGGACTCCGCCTCGCTCATGGGCACTTACTCAGTGCGCGCCGAGGAGGATGCTGTGCTCGACGTCGTTCGAGGAGCGCGGCAGTTCGACGCCGTGGTTCGCACGGTCGAGCAGGTCACCAGCGATGCGTCCCCGAACGGTCTGCTCGCCAGACTTCTCGCGCTGGGGACGCAGTCCGAACAGTCGACCGCCCCGACCACGAACGACACCGGGGCCGGAGCGACGTCCGGGCTCTACGCCCACGACCTCGACTTCCTGAGAGACGCGTTGATGCACGCGTACCACGGCACACCGAGCAACTCCTCGGCGGCCGGTGGCGTTGCCTGGACCGAGCACACGCGCCACTCACTTGCCAGTCTGGAACCTCCGCGCGACCTGAAGCAGCGCCTGCGCGTGCTTCCGGAGAGCTACCTGAGATCACGGCGAGTCACCGAACGGCTCATGCTCGCCACGACGAGCGACAAGGGCTCCAGCGAGATCGCGGCCGCCAGGGAGGCACGGGGCGACACCGCCTCTACCTCATGGCCGGAGGCGCACTACCTCGCGCCCCTCCACCCCGTCCTGGAGTGGGCGGCGGACCGAGCACTGGCGGCGCTGAGCAGAGGCCAGGTGTTCGCCGTCACCGGCGCCGTCGAGGAGATCACGGTACTCCTGCAGGGCACGCTCACCAACAAACGAGGCCAGGTGGTGGCCGGGAGCTATCTGACCGTTGGTTTCTCAGGTGGGCCGGGGTTCGGCGCTGTCACCGCACATACCTCGGCCCAGGCTGCCATCGCCTCGCTCGGCGTCTCCGCCGTCAACCGCGGAACTCTCGTCGGAGACGAACTGGATCGCTACATCTCGACCGCCGTCGATGCGGCTGCGGCGGCAGTCGATGTCCAGGTCAACGCCATCCGCGCCCAGACGAGTGAGCGTGTCAACCGGTGGCAGCAGCGCGTGCACGACTGGGAGAAGCAGGCCGAGGGTCGCACGCTCTTCACAGCTCTGCGGGAACGACGCGGCGTGATCGAGCAGGAACGTCGCCTTGCCGACTCGATGCTGCCGGACCGCACCCTGATCCGACCTCTGCTGGTCGTCGTCCCCGAGGAGTCCTGACGTGACCACCGACGCCATCACGAACGGGGAGAGCTTTCTCTCCGAGCACTTCCTCGCCGCCTCGGGCAGCCAGTCGTTCCAGGGCAGGGTCACAGACCGCCGCAAGGTCTGGGATGCCTCTAGCAAGGACGGCGAAGAGACTCCGCGCACCCGGTTCGCCGCGAGCCGACAGACTCTGATCTCCCAGCTCGCGGAGGTCTCCGGCGCCATCACCGAGCGGGAGGGTCGCGGCGGCGATGGTGACCGCGCTGATCTCGTCGCGAAGATCCGCCCCCACCACCTGAGCTGGCGTGCCGTGCTCGGCTTTGAACGAATCGGACTTGTTCACCGCACCGAGGGTCCCGTCCACTGGATCAGCGCCGCCGGTCTCTCGGGTGCTACCCCGCTGGCCATCGTCGAGGCACTTCCAGGCGATCTGGAGTCGCTCTTGGCAAAGGACTCGGTCAACTTGATCGAACCGTTCGAGGTCGACGAGAAGCTGCACCTGGTGTCGGTCTCGCGCCTGCTCTCACACCTGTTCACGCTTGCGGAGGCGCCGTCGTTCGCGCTGGTGCAGGCAGGCCCGCTGGCGCTCCTGGCCGAGCAGTCCCGGTGGCACGAGGGTCGGTACCTCGCCGTCGACCTCCAGCTCGTCGCCGACCGCAACGACGGCAAACGGGGCGGTGAGATCGACCAGGCCCTCACGACGCTCGCGGCCGAGTCACTGGCGCCCGATGCCGAGGGCTCGATCTGGTGGGCCGACCTCCTGGAGGAGTCCGTCAAGAACACCGTCGGAGTCTCGAAGGACCTCCGCGAGGGCGTTCGACTCTCCATCGAGATCATCGCCAACGAAGTCGTGCGTCGACGCACGGATCAGGGCCTTCCCTCACTGCCGCCGGATCAGGCGCAGCGGCTGGCGAAGGAGTCGCTCCGGTTCCTGTACCGGATCCTCTTCCTGCTGTATGCCGAATCCTCACCGCACCTTCAGGTGCTCCCGACAGGGGTTACGGCCTACGACCGTGGCTACGGGCTCGACCGACTGCGCGAGCTCACCCTCGTGGAGATCGAGGACGAGCGCGACCGGCGAGGCTCGCACCTGTATGACTCGCTCGCGGTGCTCTTCCGGATGGTCGACGAAGGCCACGACGGGACAGTCGATGCCCAGGACGACCTGGTCCGGGAGCAGCCGCTCTCGTTCGCCCCACTCAAAGCGGACCTGTTCAAGCCGGACGCCGTAGAGCTGATCACCGAGGTGGGCCTTGGCAACGAGGCCATGCAGCGGGTGTTGCGCCACCTCCTGCTGACCAAGCAGGGCAAACGCAAGCGCGACGAACGCGGCTTCATCTCCTACGCCGACCTTGGCATCAACCAGCTCGGAGCGGTCTACGAGGGCCTCATGTCCTACTCCGGCTTCTTTGCCGACGAGGACCTGTTCGAGGTGGCCAAGGACGGCAACTCCGAGAAGGGTTCCTGGGTCGTTCCGGTCGACAGGTCGGACGAGATCGCGGACAAGGACTTCGTCACTGCCGAAGACCCGTTCACCGGGGAACGACGACGGGTGCTTCACTCCCGCGGGACCTTCGTCTACCGTCTCGCCGGGCGGGAACGGCAGCAGTCGGCGAGCTACTACACCCCCGAGGTGCTGACCCGCTTCACGGTGAGCCAGGCGCTGGAGGAGCTCCTCGACCAGAACGGAACGAAGACCAGCGCGCGGGAGATCCTCGACCTGACGGTCTGTGAGCCGGCGCTCGGCAGCGGCGCGTTCGCCATCGAAGCGGTGCGCCAGCTGGCGGGCGAGTACCTGCAGCGACGCCAGGACGAGCTCGGGACTCGGATCGACCCCGATGCCTACCCGGCCGAGCTGCAGAAGGTGAAGGCGTACCTGGCGTTGCACAACGTCTACGGCGTGGACCTCAACGCAACGGCGGTGGAGCTCGCTGAGATCTCGCTGTGGCTCGACACGATGGGCCAGGGACTTCAGGCGCCGTGGTTCGGGCTGCACCTACGCCGCGGGAACTCCCTCATCGGCGCGCGCCGGGCGGTGTTCCGGCGCGACCAGGTGGCGGCGAAGACGTGGTTCACGGACATGCCCCAGGATCTTCCTCTGACGTCGAGCGACGGTATCGGTGACGGGGTTCATCACTTCCTGCTGCCCGCGGAGGGCTGGGGCAGCGCGATCAACGCGAAGGAGGCGAAGAACCTTGCGCCCGAGGCGCTGGCACGACTCAAGGCGTGGCGCAGATCAGTCCTGGTGAAGCCCACGCGTCAGCAGGTCGACCAGCTCGGGAAGCTCGCCCAGCGCGTTGAGGTGCTGTGGCGGCATGCGCTACAGCGCCTCACCATCGCGGAGGAACAGATCCGGCGTTCGATCGACGTGTGGGGAGCAGAGGACCTGCCAGTCGGTGGGGCCGTCACGCGCCAGGAGATCGAGGAGTCCCTCGTCGACGCGCGAGGGGCGTACCAGCGACTCAAGACCGTGATGGATGCGTGGAATGCACTGTGGTTCTGGCCGCTGACCGACGAGCTCATCTCGCGAGTCGTGGTGTCCGACGACGGCTCGCAGCGGGTGGAGCGAGTTCTCCCACCGTCCCTGGACCAGTGGATCGACGGGCTGCGTGGACTGCTCGGGTGGAGGTCCGAGGAGTCCAGCACCGGGCGGGGTCGCCGCTGGCAGGGGGGCGATCAGACCCTTGCCGCGGGCGCGGAGTGGGCTGAGCTCGCGGTGGCCGAGACGACCGACCTCGCGTTCGCCGGCGCCGAGACCGACCTCCCGGCGCTGTACGGCAGACACCGGTGGCTCGAGGTCTGTGCGGCGATCGCCGCGCAACAGGGCTTCTTCCACTGGGACCTCATGTTCGCCCCCGTGTTCGCCCAGCGGGGCGGGTTCGACCTCCAGGTGGGAAACCCGCCGTGGGTGCGGCCGCGGTCAGACGTCGACGCGCTGCTCGCCGAGGGCGACCCGTGGTTCCAGCTCGCAGTGAAGCCGACGCAGGCCGAGGTGAAGCGCCATCGGGACGCAGCACTCGCCCTGCCCGGGATCGAGACGCTCGTCATCGACGGCACGGCGGACGTTGCCGTCACCGCCGCGTACCTCGGTAGCAAGCAGCAGTACCCCCACCTCGTGGGTCTTCAGCCCGACCTCTACCGCTGCTTCATGGAGCAGACCTGGAGAGCAGCCAGACCCACGGGTTCAGGGGTGCCAAGCGAGTCGAGGGTTCCGTCCGTTGCGCCCGGCGAAAATGCTGGAGGCACGGTCGGGCTCATCCATCTGGAGTCGCACTTCACCGATGAAGGAGCTGGCCCACTACGGGCCGCCACCTACCGTCGATTACGACGACATGCACAATTCGTCAACGAGACGAAGCTCTTTCCAGAAATTCAGAATCAGAAGCGATATGGAGTCGCGGTCTACGGCAGCGCTAGGACCCCGGGCTTCATTCAGGCCACGAGTCTGTACTCGCCAGCAACCTTCGCCAGCTCGTTGCGGCATGATGGTGGTGGTCCGGAGCCAGGGATCAAGGACGAGGATGGGAACTGGGATCTGCGGCCCCATGCCGCCCGGATCGAGCGGGTCGACCTGGAGGTACTGCGGGCGTGGCACGGGCTCCTGGAGGACGATACGACCCCCGTTGAGCAGACGCGGATGGTCTACACGGTCAACCGGGCGGCTTCGAGCGTGCTGACCAAGCTAGCGCGCGCCCCACGACTTGGAACCATCGGGTTCAGGTTCTCAAGGGGGTGGGACGAGAGCATTGACCGAAAAAGGGGGCGTTTTGAGACGTTATGGGGTGTGCCTGAATCGTGGGATCAGGTCATCCTGCAGGGGCCACACCTCTACGTCGGCAACCCCTTCTACAAAGCTCCAAACAAGAGTATGAAGAACCACCTCGACTGGACGCCGGTCGATCTGGAGGCACTCCCAGCGGACGCGATTCCCACGACATCGTACAAGCCAGCCGGCGACGAGTACGAATACGACTGCGCCTACACCGACTGGGGCACAGAGGAAAACCCCGACCCAGCCCGAGACCACTACCGAATCGCCTGGCGAAACATGGCGGCAAACACCGGAGAACGCACGCTCATACCAGCACTAATCCCCCCCGGAGCGACCCATATCCACGGGCTGTCTTCGATCGGTTTCCCCGGCGATCCTCTCACCACTCTCGCCGCCTCAGCTATATTAGGCTCGTTGTTGAGTGACTTTATTGTGCGCGCAGCACCAAAGTCAACGATCACTGCGGGTGTTGTTGGGAGGCTAGCGTATCCAGTCGGAAGCGGCGTCGTTGCCGAACTCGCCTTGCGAGCCGCAGGATTGCAGCTATTGACCAAGGATTACGCGTCTCTTTGGGATGAGGCTACTAGCGATAGCCAAGCCTTGTCGGACGAAACCGGGCGTGGCGGCGTGTTGGAGCGACCGACATGTTCCGCGACCGCAAGACTAAGCAACCCGGTTCCGTTGCGTCGGGCGAGTGATCGTCGGCAGGCTTTGATCGAGATTGATGCGCTAGTTGCGCTTGCGCTTGGAGTGACGGCGGATGAGTGGTGCACGATATATCGTACTCAGTTTCCTGTACTGTACGGATACGACCGAAACACCTACTACTATGACGCCAACGGCAGACTCGTTCCCACCTCCGTACTACAGGCCTGGCGTAAGAAGGGCAACGCCATCACCGGCAGTGAAAGAACCCATGTGCACCCGGGTAGCGGCGTTTCCTACACATATGAGCCCCCGTTCATCACTCTCGATCGCGAGGCCGACTTCCGCGAGTCCTACCACCGCTTTACGCAGGGGGATTTTCGATTAGGTCTGCCTGAGATCATTGATCTACGGCTCGTCTGACCCCTGGCATCTCCTGGGGTGCGGCACTCAAAACCGAACTCGTTGCAGCCGCGCCAGGGCAGAGGGGCCCGGGATGTCCGAGATAGCTTGCCCTCCTCGGCGACCTACGCGGCTTGAGTAGGGCCATCCCTCCAAAACCTCCATTCGGAACATCTCCTGAACCAGAGAATCCCTCGGCGTGAGATCAATCGACGTCAACAATCAGTTGAGCAAAGCGGTGGTAGGACTCGCGGAAGTCGGCCTCGCGATCGAGAGTGATGAACGGGGGCTCATATGTGTAGGAAACGCCGCTACCCGGGTGCACATGGGTTCTTTCACTGCCGGTGATGGCGTTGCCCTTCTTACGCCAGGCCTGTAGTACGGAGGTGGGAACGAGTCTGCCGTTGGCGTCATAGTAGTAGGTGTTTCGGTCGTATCCGTACAGTACAGGAAACTGAGTACGATATATCGTGCACCACTCATCCGCCGTCACTCCAAGCGCAAGCGCAACTAGCGCATCAATCTCGATCAAAGCCTGCCGACGATCACTCGCCCGACGCAACGGAAAAGCCCATGTCCAGGCAGACGTATCGACTTCCAATTCTGGCCTGCCCGCGTAATCAAGCCCCCCGGCCCACGGCGAAGTGAACGTGCCGCTCAGTTCCTCATGGACGGCGACTCGTGCGCGATCCCATTCCTTTGAGACGAACCCTATCCGGGCGGCTCGGATCAGAAGCTCACTCCGGAGCTTTGCGTTGGGTGAGTAGGGGAGGCGCTCGAGCGTCGAATAAAGGATGTCGTTCTTTGGGGCAGACCGCACGACAAAGTCTGCGAGCAGTGTCGACGCGAAGGCAAGGGCCACTGTTGTCATACTTGCTCGATGTGATCCGGCGCTCGCCGAGTAGATGAGATGAGTGTGGGCAGACCCGGGAGGGATCAATGTGGCGACTAGTGTGCGTTCGCCAGTATTGGCAGCCATCCGTCGCCAGGCGATTCGGTAGTGGTCTCGGGCTGGGTCGGGGTTTTCCTCTGTGCCCCAGTCGGTGTAGGCGCAGTCGTATTCGTACTCGTCGCCGGCTGGCTTGTACGATGTCGTGGGAATCGCGTCCGCTGGGAGTGCCTCCAGATCGACCGGCGTCCAGTCGAGGTGGTTCTTCATACTCTTGTTTGGAGCTTTGTAGAAGGGGTTGCCGACGTAGAGGTGTGGCCCCTGCAGGATGACCTGATCCCACGATTCAGGCACACCCCAGTCCACGTCGAAGTACCCACGCGTTCGATCGTTCGTCTCGTGCCATCCCGGTGAGAACCTGAACCCGATGGTTCCAAGTCGTGGGGCGCGCGCTAGCTTGGTCAGCACGCTCGAAGCCGCCCGGTTGACCGTGTAGACCATCCGCGTCTGCTCAACGGGGGTCGTATCGTCCTCCAGGAGCCCGTGCCACGCCCGCAGTACCTCCAGGTCGACCCGCTCGATCCGGGCGGCATGGGGCCGCAGATCCCAGTTCCCATCCTCGTCCTTGATCCCTGGCTCCGGACCACCACCATCATGCCGCAACGAATTTACCGCGGTCGCAGGCGAGTAGAGCGAGCACGCACCAACGTAATTAGGTTCTGCCCGTTCCGTGCCGTAGACGTTTATCCCGTAGCGCTTTTGGTGCTGTATCTCAAAATACTGCAGCTCATTGATGAACTGCCAGTGTCGTCGTAATCGACGGTAGGTGGCGGCCCGTAGTGGGCCAGCTCCTTCATCGGTGAAGTGCGACTCCAGATGGATGAGCCCGACCGTGCCTCCAGCATTTTCGCCGGGCGCAACGGACGGAACCCTCGACTCGCTTGGCACCCCTGAACCCGTGGGCCATCTGATTAGTTCATCCGTCATACGAACTGTATTCCGGAGGCGTGAGGCGGCAGGCTGACCTGCATGGACGCGATCACCGCTGGCACTGCCCCTGCCACACAACTACTCCCCTGGCCCTCCGAGATCGCGGCCTTCTGCACCGCGATGGCGGCGCGCCGTCTATCGCCGGAGACCATCACCCTCCGTCGGTACCACCTCCAACGCCTCGCCCGCGAGATCGGTACGGAGACTCCGTGGACCCTCACCGCAGACGACCTCCTGCAGTGGACCGGCGAACATGACTGGAAGCGCGAGACCGCTCGTGCCGTACGGTCCTCGCTCCGGCGCTTCTGGGACTGGGGTCACACCACCGGCCGCACTCAGACGAATCCCGCTGCCCTCCTGCCCGCCATCCGACCCGACCAGCCCACGCCACGTCCCGCGACGCCCGGCACGGTCAACCGGGCCCTGAAGAAGGCCACCGCTCGCGTCGAGCTCATGCTCCGGTTCGCCAACGAGCTCGGCATGCGCCGGGGCGAAGTAGCCCGCATCCACCCGCACGATGACCTGATCCGCACGGCCTCGGGCTGGTCCCTCGTGGTCCACGGCAAGGGTGATCGGGAGCGAACACTGCCGCTCCCCACGGATCTGGCCAAGGTGCTCAGAGATGCGCCCGACGGCTACCTCTTCCCCGGAGCGGAGAACGGCCACGTCTCGGCCCACTGGGTCGGCACCCTCGTCTCGCGCGCCCTCGGCGATGGCACGACGATGCATCAGCTCCGGCACCTTTGTGCGACGGAGATCCACGACCAGACGCGCGACCTCCGACTCGTCCAAACCCTGCTGGGCCACGCCTCTCTCGCCACGACCCAGCGCTACATCGCCGTCGACGACAAGGCTATGCGCCGTGCCGTCGCCGCGCGCTCACGCCGATGGAACCCGACCGAGCACGCCTGAACAACTGTGTACACAGATCGACTTGATCGTCCTCCGCCAAGCAGATCCGAGAGCTGCCAACGGCCGAACGCATCCGCGTACAAGCGGCGTGCGCGCCTCTTGCCGAGGATCCGCGCCCCTCGGGTGCCTGCAAGCTCGTCGGGACGCACGCAGCATGGCGGATTCAAGTCGACAGCTATCCGATCAGCTAGGAGGTGACGGATGGCTAGCTGCTCATCCTTGTTCTTCGCGCGACCCACCGCCAAGAGGCATACCAAGACTGAGTCGCTGACTGTCGGAGGTCGTGAGTAGGGTCAGAAACGTCAGCATCGAACGGCCAGCGGGGGCATCCATCGTGACCGAACTTCTCCCGCTCGAACAGGCTGCCGCGCTACAGCGCAACCTGCTCGAGTACCTCGGCACCACCTTTGCCCTCAGCGACCCCACCACCCGCCAGGCGCTGACCGCGTTCCTGGACGACGCCGACTCCGGGCTCTTCCGTGGCCCCTACGTTCGCGCTCGCCTCCCGTTCCGGGTGGCCGAGCAGGACTGGCGCGACCACCTCGACGTCTACAACGGACCGGCCCCGTACGGGCACCAAGCGCGTGCCTTCGAACGTCTGAGCACCAAGCATCGTTCGCGTCCGCTCCCCACCGTGCTCACCACGGGCACCGGGTCGGGGAAGACCGAGGCATTCCTCGCCCCGATCCTCGATCACGTGGTGCGCGCCAAGCGGGCCGGAATCGCGGGGACGAAGGCGCTGATCCTCTACCCGATGAACGCTCTCGCCAACGATCAGGCGCAACGCATCGCGACGGCCATCACCTCGACCCGGGAGCTCGCGGGAGTCACCGGAGCCCTCTACACGGGTGACGCCGGCGCTGCCACGACCTCGCGCACCCGCGTCGGCCCTGATGGTCTGATCACCGATCGCGACCTGATCCGGGACACCGCACCGGACATCCTGCTCACCAACTACAAGATGCTCGACCAGCTGCTGCTGCGAGCGGCCGATGCCCCGATCTGGCGGCAGTCGGCGCTCTCGCTGCGCTACCTCGTGATCGACGAGTTCCACACCTACGACGGAGCTCAGGGCACCGACGTCGCTCTGCTCCTGCGGCGCCTGGCACTGACGCTGGCCAGCCATTGGCCGGCCGAGCACCCCGACCTCACCCCGCAGGTCCGCGAGCGCCCGCTGGGTCTGCTCACGCCCGTCGCCACCTCCGCGACCCTGGGCGATCAGGACGACCCCAGCACCATGCGTACGTTCGCCGCAACGGTCACCGGCGTGGAGTTCGAGCCCGAGGCAGTCATCACGGAGTCACGCCAAGCGCTCGAAGAGTGGATCGACGACGCACGGGACCGGGTGGCCGCCCGTGGTCTGACGCCGTTGCCGGTCGATCCCACCCTCATCCACGACGTCGATGCCACGCTGCGAGCGCACGAGCGAGAGCACGAGGGTTCGGCAGTTCAGATAGCCGGTAATGCCGACGACGCGACCCGGGCCCTTCTGAGTCATCTCTACCGACAGGTGCCCGACGGTCAGACTGCTCATGCCGTGGCCCGCGACTGGGCGGCACCCGATCTCACAACCGCCTCCCTGGAGGAACTGGTCGACCTCGTCAAGGCTCACCCGTTCCTGAACACACTGGTCGAGGAAGCCACCGGCGCCGTGGAGCTCTCCGCGCTCACTCGCACACTCCTGCCAACCCTTCGGCTGCGCGGTGGTCGCACAGCCGACCCGGCGATCTTCCTCACGGTCTGTCTCTCCGTTCTCAGCCATCTCCGCGCGGCGGTGGGCCGCGCCATGCCCTCGATCGAGGCACATCTGTGGGTGCGCGAGCTGACCCGGATCGACCGCTATGCCGCCCCCACCCCCTCCTTCCGCTGGCACGACGACGGCGGACTCACGGGATCGGCGCCGGACGCCGAGCAGCCTCACACCCTGCCGGCCATCTACTGCCGTCACTGCGGCCGGTCCGGATGGGGCGTCCTCCTGACCCCGACCGGCACCAGCCTCGAGAGTGAGATCGATCCCCGTGGGGCGCACGCCGGGCGCAACGACCGGTTCCGACCGTTGATCTTCGCGCCACGCGAGGCGGACGACGCGGAGCGGCAGGACGGTCAGCCGCGCCCCGGTCTGCAGTGGCTCAACGTCTCGGAGCACTACCTCATGTCTCGCCCACCGATGCAGGAGGACGTGGTGCGAGACGCCGTCCTGCCCGTCCTCACCCATACCGGCGACGACGCGGCGCGGAGCTCCACCGCAGACACCTGCCCCGCGTGCGATGCGCCGGACGGGATCCGATTCCTGGGATCGGCGATCGCCACCATGCTGTCGGTGGGGCTCTCCGGTCTCTTCGGCGACGCGCAGCTCGACGAGCGCGAAAAGAAGGCCCTGGTCTTCACCGACTCCGTGCAGGACGCCGCCCACCGCGCCGGCTTCGTCCAGTCCCGCTCCCACGTGCTCACCCTGCGCTCCGTGCTGCGCGAGGCGATCCCGGAGGACGAGGTGATCAACCTCGTGACGCTGCGTGACGAGGTCCTTCGGCTGGCCGGCGATGACCCGATCCGTCGATACCGCCTGCTGCATCCCACGCTCGCCGATCGCGAGCAGTTCGCCAAGTTCTGGCGGGAACCCGGCCGCCTGAACTCCAGGGTGCGAGGCCGGGTCGCGAAACGACTCGACCTCGACATCGCCATGGAGCTGGGGCTACGCAGCACCGTCGGTCGGACCCTGGAGGAGACCTCGACCGTCCTGGTGGACGTCGACGCACCGCTCGTGACAGCCCTGGCAGCGGCCCGGGACGCCCTCACCGCCGTCGGCAGCCAACAGCTCGGTGGACTCGACCCCGATGCGACTGATCTCACGCACTGGGTCATGGGCGTGCTGTGGCGCATGCGCACTCGCGGGGCGATCGCCCACCCCTG
This sequence comes from Salana multivorans, assembly GCF_003751805.1. Classification (NCBI taxonomy): domain Bacteria; kingdom Bacillati; phylum Actinomycetota; class Actinomycetes; order Micrococcales; family Beutenbergiaceae; genus Salana; species Salana multivorans. The sequence continues at coordinate 840,567 of NZ_RKHQ01000002.1, forward strand.
GTTTGAGGAGTTCCGTCGCGAGGACGGCAACCGGTGGCGAATCTGGGGCGGTCGGGCGCGCGCCGAGGGGATGCCGGGGTTCGGGCCGGGGCAGTCGGCTCCCGGATACCCCTACATCGGCGGGAAGGCCAAGGGAGAGGATCTCGAACCGGCATCCTCTGCGCGAGGTTGGTACGCCGGGTGGACCGTGAAGACGCTCCAGGTTGATCGAGCTGCGGGGGCGGCCCTTTCCCGCGCACTGCTGGTCGAGCTGGCCAAGCGTGGCCTCATCGGTCAGCAGGCAGCGAGTAGCGGACTGACCACGTTCCACCTCGACCCGAGCCGGGTCGTCGTGGGGAGGGCGCACCTGGAGGACATGCACGCGCACAGGACCCTCCTGGGCTGCCAGACCTGCGGCGGCCACGTCCGTGGTGGTCCCGATCTGGTGGAGCGCCTGACCGGGGCGCCCTGCGTGGTGGACCGATGCACCGGTCGCCTGGAATCGAGCCGCGCCGAGGACAACTACTACCGCCGGTTGTATGGCGGCAGTAGTACCCGTCGCATCGTTGCCCGGGAGCACACCAGCCTGCTGCCGACCGACGTCCGGCTCGACTACGAGACCCGCTTCAAGTCCAGCGACACACGTCCGGACGCCCCGAACGTGCTCGTCGCGACTCCGACCCTCGAGATGGGCATCGACATCGGTGACCTCTCCACCGTCGTCCTCGCCTCGCTGCCCCGCTCCGTAGCCTCCTATCTGCAGCGGGTGGGGCGGGCAGGACGCCTCACGGGAAACGCGCTCACGGTGGCGTTCGTGACAGGGAGGGGGCAGGCCCTCCGCCGACTCGGCATGCCCCTGGAAACCATCAGTGGTGCCGTCCGGCCGCCGGCCACCTACCTCTCGGCCCTCGAGATCCTGCGCCGCCAGTACCTCGCCAGCGCCGCCGATGTCATGGCTCGAACCCCCGGTGCTGCGCACCCGAGAACCGCGATCGACGCTCTCGACCTCGCGGCCGATGACGGCTACCTGCGACAGCTGATCGAGCTGGCCGAGCTCCCCGCGGCCATGGACCGGTTCTGCGCCACACTTCCGCAGCTGGGCGAGTCGCTCGCCGCTCTTCGCGACTGGGCCACCCCGAGGACCGAGAACAGCGTCGCCATCCCGGGGACAAGCGAGCTTGCCGAGCGCTGCCGTCTCGCCGCGAGCTCGTTCCAGGCCCAGGTTGACGAGCTCACCTTTCGGATCCGCGACCTCGAGACCGCGCTGCCGGAGCTCCAGCGGATCGCTGAGACCCCGGCCGCCAGCGAGAGCGAGACGGAGGACCTGCGGACGACGTACGCCTCGCTGCGCCTGGCCAGGCGGCGACGGGCCGACCTGACCGGGAAGCACTGGATCGCCGTGATGGAGCAGGCTGGGCTCTTCCCGAACTACACACTCCTGGACGACGCGGTCGAGCTCAACGTCGCGCTGTCCTGGCTCGACCCCGAGACCGATGAGTACGAGCACGAGGACCTCACCCTCGAACGGGCCTCCGCGCGGGCGCTCCGAGAGTTTGCCCCTGGAGCCACCTTCTACGGGCGCGGGTACGGCATCCGGATTGACGCTGTCGACCTCGGCCGCGACGGTGAGGCGATCGAGATCTGGCAGTGCTGCCCTGACTGCGGCTACGTGGCGGTTCACCAGCGTGGCCGGGCGACCGCGATCGGCCGCTGTCCCCGGTGCCGCAGTGAGGCGATCGCCGACGTCTCCCAGCAGCTCGAGACGATCGTCCTGACCGAGGTCTCCTCGACGATGCGGCGCGACGACGCAGTGATCGACGACCGCCGCGACGAACGTCGGGCAGAGTCGTTCACGGTCCGGACCCTCGCCGACATCGACGCCGACGCGTGCACCTCATGGTTCGCCGAGAACACCGGTTTCGGGGTCCGCCATGCGCGGGACCTCACACTCCGCTGGGTGAACCTCGGACGGGGGGCCTCGCGCGGCGCTGCTTACACCCTCGCGGGTTCTCGGAGCGAGGCACCGCTGTTCCGAGTCTGTGCTCGGTGCGGCCAGCTCGATGGCGAGAGCGGCGCCAACAGCCGGCGCGAGCACCGCCCGTGGTGCCCACAGCGCAAGGAGACGACCGAGAACACGGTCTCCATCGCGCTCGGTCGTGTGCTCGTCACCGAAGGGCTGCTGCTCCGGCTGCCCGAACGGCTCACGCTCGGCGAGCGGCTCGCCCTGCCCTCGCTGATGGCTGCCGTCCGTCTTGCGCTGCGCGAGCACCTGGGTGGGGACCCCGACCACCTGGCAGTCAGCATCGTCGTGGACCCCTCCCCCGACGGCGGCACCGCCGATGCCCTTCTCGTGCACGACACGGTGCCTGGCGGGACGGGGTACGTCGAGGCGCTGGCACATGCTCCCCGGCTCTGGGACGTGCTGCACGAGACCTGGGCGTTGCTGCGGGACTGCCCCTGTGGCACCGAGGAGCGTCCGTGCTGCGAGCGCTGCTTGCTGCCCTACGCCCCGACCAACGCGATCGAGACGGTCTCCCGCGCCGTAGCAGAGCGATTGCTCCGTAACCTCCTGATCGGCACCGCCGATGCTGAACCCGAGGCGAGCATGGGGTGGACCATCACGCGCGACGAGCCTCGGCCAGAGGATCCGGAGTCTCACCTGGAGCAGCTCTTCCGCGAGGTGCTGAGGCAGCGCCTCGAAGCACTTGGGGCCACCATCCGGGAGACGCCCGGTCCCTACGGGACAGCGTGGCAGATCAACCTGCCTGCCGGGGGCAGATGGCGGCTGGAGCCCCAACCATTCCTCCACGGCTCGCGGCCGGACTTCGTGCTCACCAGTGCTCGCGGTGATGTACCCCCCACAGCAGTCTTCACCGACGGCTACCGCTACCACGCGATACCGGGGCGCAACCGGCTCGCCGACGACGCCGAGAAGCGCGAACGTCTGCGAGCCCATGGGTACCGCGTGCTGTCGCTGACGTGGCAGGACCTGCGCACTCCCGGTGACACGCCGGTGAGCGTTCCTTGGTACGCGGACCTGGCCCGCCAGACCGTCCAGGCCGCCGCCGGGCATCGGCTCGATCCCCACGCCCTCGACCTCGTCACCCGATCCCCGTTCGAGCTCCTCATCGACTGGCTGCACGAGCCCGACGCCACGGAGTGGGAGGGCGTGGCGCAGTGGCTGCCCTGGCTCGTCGCGGCGAGGTCGACGCCTGTGCTGGTCGATGAGCAGGCCGATCTGGCCGGGGTTGCGCTCGCCGTGCTGCGCTCCCAGACGCCCCCGGGAGGCACCTCGGTCACCCTGACCTGGAAGCATGGCCAGCTTGCGCTTGCCTTGCGTCCGCGCGACGAGAGCACCGGGACGATCGCGGTGGCGGCCGTGCTCGACGATGCGGACAGCGCCTTCGACGACGCACACCAGGAGAGCTGGCAGGAGTGGCTGAGACTGTCCAACCTGCTGAACTTCCGGTATGCCGAGACTGCCATCGTGACCTCGTCCCAGGTCGAGTCGGGTCACCTGGTGCTGCCTGCGCCGGCGGAGACCGTCATCGCGACCGACAGCGCGGCAGAGTTCGAGGTGGCGGAGTGGGAGGAAGCCCTTGCTGACGCCGAGGAGAGCGTGCGTCGGGTTCTGCTGGGTCTCGTCGACCTTCAGCACGCAGTACCGGGGCCGGTGGTGGGGCTGGAGGTCGGTGACGGCATACCCATCGATCTCGCCTGGGAGAAGCACCACGTCATCGCGCACGACGGCGACCTCGCCGACGGCGAACGCGCTGACCTCCTTGTCCAGGGGTGGCGGATCGTGCCGCTCTCGGCCGACGCGATCCGCGAGGCTCTGGGCCTCGCGCTGTCATGACCAGTCGATAGGGTCAAGAAGTCGCCCACTCGGCAGAATCGGAGATCGTCAGCAATGGCACAGATCATTCTCGGACCGCACCCCAAGCTGGACGGGAGTGTGAAGAAGGCCGCCTACACCTTCCTAGAGAAGATCCAGACCGACGACTCCGCCCCCGGGCTGCACATCGAACCGATCGCGGGGTCCCTCGACCCGCGTGTCCGGACCGGTCGCGTCGACCAGTTCTACCGCGCCGTGCTGGTCAAGCTGCAGGGGCAGGCAGACACAGCCACCTACGTGTACCTCGGTACCTACCCACACGACGAGGCGATCGCGAAAGCCAAGACCTCCAGCATCACGATCAACCCGCTCAACGGTGTGGCTGAGCTCGTCACCCTGACTCCTCCAGTCAGTCCCGCGGCCGCCACCCCGACCTACGATCCGTCGGTGCGAGCGCGCTCGGACGAGGCGCCAGCTGCCGCGCCGCGCAGACCCTCCACTGGTCCCGAATACCCGGTGCTCGGTTCGCGGGGCCTCGGACTCTCGGACCTGCGCGCTCTCGGCTTCGCCGAGGAGTTCGCGCGAGCCGCGATGGCCATCCGCACCCAGGACGATCTGCTCGATCTTGCCGCGAACGAGGCACCGGCCTCCTGGCAGGGCGAGGCTGTGCTGGACCTCGCCTTCGGGGCCAGCGTGGCAGAGGTCCGTCTTCGCTACGGCTTCACCTCGGAGGCCGAGCAGGAGGACGGTGACGAGGCGACGCCCGACATCGAGCTCGCCGGCGACCCCGCCGTGGACTCCGATGTTCTGCGAGCCCTGGAGCGGCCCGCCTCACGGATGGAGTTCCAGCTCATAGATCCGGGCGCAGCGGGGAACGAGGAGCTCCGTGCCGCCATCGAGGACGGCGACTTCGCCGCCTGGCGGACCTTCCTACATCCTCAGCAGCGCGCCTACGCCGAGCGCAGCCGCAACGGCGCCTTTCGCCTTACCGGAGGTGCGGGTACAGGCAAGACCGTGGTGCTGCTCCACCGTGCTCGGCACCTCGCGAACCAAGACCCGAGAGCCCGCCTGGTGCTCACCACGTTCAACCGCACGCTCGCGAACGGTCTGCGCACTCAGCTCGAGAGTCTGGACGCCACACTGACCCCGGCGGCGCTCGGCGAAGCCGGCGTGTGCGTGGCGGGTGTAGATCAGCTCGTCCATCGGGTGTTGAGCTCGGCGGGTGAACAGGCACTCGGTGCTGGGTCGAGTCAGCAAGGTGCCGTCCAGCGGGTGCTCGGCGACCGCACTCCGCGAATCCTCGACTCCACTTCACCCAGCGCATGGGTCGAGGCGATCGCCCTGGTACCCGAGCTCCCGGCACACCTCGCCCGGTCCGCCTTCTTCGAAGCCGAGTACGGACTCGTCATCCTCCCCGCCCGGATCACCAAGGTCGAGGAGTACCTCGCGGCTCGGCGCCCCGGCCGCGGCGTAGCACTGACTCGCTCGATGCGGCGCCTGGTATGGCAGGTGGTGAGCCACTACCGGGCGAGCGCTGCGGCTGCGGGAACCACCGACTGGGACGAGAAGGCACTCATCGCGGCCACCTTTCTCGACGGCGAGGTGGCCAACGGTCGTCAGCGTCCCGCAGATCACGTGCTCGTCGACGAGGCGCAGGACCTCACCCCATCACGGTTGCTGTTCCTCCGTGCTCTCGTCAGTCCCGGACGCAACGACCTCTTCCTTGCCGAGGACGCTCACCAGCGGATCTATGGTCGCCCTGTCGTTCTGTCCCGTCTGGGCATCGCGATCCGTGGGCGATCGAGACGGCTCTGGCTCAACTACCGGACCACCCTCCAGAACCTCCGCTACGCCCTCGGTGTGCTCGAGGCAGAGGATGTCGCGTTCGAGGACACCGAGGGCGAGGTGGTTGACACCTCCGGGTACCGCTCATCCCGCCGGGGTCCAAGTCCGAGACGGCTCGGTCTCAGGTCACTCGCCGAGGAGTACGACACCGTCTCAGATCTCGCGAGGGAGTGGATCGAGGCCGGGGTTGAACCCGCTGACATCGGCATCCTCTGCGTCTCCACCTACGCCGGGACGAAGCTCGTCGGTGCGCTTCAGGAACGTGGAGTCGCCGCAAAGCTCGTCGATCGTGACGCAGTCCCATCGACTGGTCTCGTCACGGTCATGACGATGCACCGGGCGAAAGGCATGGAGTTTCCTCGCGCGGTGCTGTTCGGCGCCAACGCTGCGGCGACGATCGGTGCCAAGGACCACAGCACGCTCACGGAGGACGAGCGAGCTGAGAACGATCTACTAGTCCGCTCGGTCCTGTACGTCGCTGCCACACGTGCTCGCGACGAGCTCGTTGTGATCTGGCATGGGGAGCCTCATCCGGCTCTACCCGCTGTCGCCGGATAGACGCCGCCTCGCCGAGTGCCGATGTTCAGCGGTCGGGCCGGGCCTGTGGGGTCGCGCGCGCGAGGTCGGCGGCGACACCCGTCGCCCAGGCCTCGACGCCCTCCCACTCGGTGTACTCGCCGTCCTTGGCCCGCACGGCCGCCAGGAGCGACTTCTCGCGCATGGACAGCCCGTCCCGCGTGATCCGGCCGCCGAAGACGACGCGCTCGCCGGCGTTCTCCACCGTGCGCGCCGCCGTCCAGCGCGGGTCGCCCGGGTCCGGGGTCAGCTCGAGCACCCCGACCGCGAAGGCGTAGACCCGCACGCCGCGGTCGAGCAGCAGCTCCTGGGCCTGGGTCGCGCGGGAGAGCCAGGTCTTCGTGTAGACCGAGCCGCCGACGACGACCGCGTCGTAGCCCGTGGCGTCGACGACGTCGCCGACGACGTCCCTCTCGTCGATGGACCGGCGCGTCACGTCGTGGCCCGCGGCACGCAGAACGTCAGCGACCGCGTCCCCGACGCGGGAGGTCCACCCATGCCGCGACGCCGTCGTCACGAGGATCTTCATGTGGCAACTTTCCCCGGACGACGCCGTGGAAAGGTAGGCCCGAGGTCCCGGGTGCCCCGGACGACGATGTGCTTGAACCGTCAACCAGCACGAAAACGCCCGGCCGCCGCGGCCGGCCGCGAGGACGGGGAGCGCCGCGTCTCAGTCCGCGAGCGGGTCGTCGCTCTCCCAGGCCAGTCCCCAGGGCAGGACGCCGAGCGTCCGGTCGCGCGGGCCGGGCGCACCGTGGGCCGCGAGCGTCTCCGGGGTGTCGTGCGTGACGCGCAGGTACCGCCCCGACCACGCATCGAGCTCGCCGCCCGCGATCGCCCGGACGAGGTCGACGACGCGCTCCACGGGCGTGAACTCCGTCCGTCCGGCGTGCATCCGCATGCCCGTCGACATGTCGGTCGCCACGACCCCCGGCGCGACCGCGAAGGCCCGCAGTCCCAGGGCGTGCCCCGCGAGGTGGACTCCCCCGACCGTCCGGATGAGCGCCGCCTTCGAGGCCGTGTAGGCGCTGGCGACGGCCAGGTCCTTGGCCCCGGCGCCGGACGCGAGCTCGACGCTCCGGCCGCCGCCGCGCTCGACCATCGAGGCCAGCACGACGCGGGAGACGTGGAACGAGCCGACCAGGTTGGTCTCGACCACGCGGCGCCACTGCGCGGGGTCGGCCTCCCACAGGGGCACCTCGTCGTCGATCACCCCGGCGTTGTCGACCAGCAGGTCGATCGGTCCGAGCTCGGCGACCAGCCGACCGACCGCCGACGTCACGGCCGCGAGCTCCGTGACGTCGGCGACGGCGCGTGCGGCACGTCCGCCGGCCGCCTCGATCTCCTCGACGACGAGGTCGAGCGCCTCGCCGTCTCGCGCCAGCAGGCCGACGGCCAGCCCGTCGGCGGCGAGGCCGAGCGCGAGCGCCCGGCCGATGCCGCGCGAGGCCCCGGTGACGAGCGCGACGCGCGCCGGGGCGGGATCACCGGTCGACGCGCCGACCACGCCGGTCACCTCGCTCACGCCCGCAGCTCTCCGCCCAGCCGCTCCGCCACGAGCGCGACGGCCGCCTCGCGCACCGCGGCCGTCTCGGCGGCCGTCAGCGTGTGGTCACCGGCGCGCAGCCGCAGCGCGAAGGCGAGCGAGCGCCGGCCCTCGCCGACCTGCTCCCCCTCGTAGACGTCGAACAGCTCGACGCTCTCGGCGAGGTCACCGGCCGCCTCGAGGATCGTCCGGCGCACCGTCTCGGCCGGCACGCGGGCGTCCACGGCGAACGCGAGGTCCTCCTTCGCGAGCGGGAAGGTCGAGAGCTTGCCGACCGGACCGGCCGCGAGGCCGTTCCCGGCCGCGGTGACGAGCGCGCCGAGGTCGAGCTCGAGCGCGGCGGGGCGCGCCCCGAGCCCGAACGCCCTCGCGACCGACGGCGCCAGCTCGCCGGCGTGCCCGAGGACGAAGCCGTCGGGCGTCGTCAGCTCGGCGCAGCGCCCCGGGTGGAACGGCGCGCGCGGGGAGCTGACGGGGCGCGCGTGGACCTCGACGACTGTGCCGAGCGAGGACGCGAGCCGCACGGCGAGCGCGATCGCGGTCTCGGCACTCTCGGCGCCGGACCCCGCCCGACCGGCCGAGGCGAGCACCGCGGCGGCGTGCTCCTCCTGCTCCGGGACCGACTTCAGCAGCGCGGCCACGACGTCCTCGCCCGGGTAGCTGCCCCCCGCGGGGAGCAGCCCGGGGCCGCCGGGGCGCGTGCGGGTCACCATGCCGACCTCGTAGACCGCGACCTCGCCGGCACCGCGCGCGAGGTTGCGGGCCGCGATGGGCAGCAGCGTCGCGAGCAGGCTCGTGCGCAGCTCGGGGGCGTCGTCCGCCATGGGGTTCGCGAGACGCTCGGCGGACCGCCGCTCGTCCCCGACCGGCTCGCCGAGGTCGTCGTGCACCTGCGGCGAGACGAACGGGAAGCTGAGCACCTGGACGAGACCCGCCTCGGCGAGCGTCCGCTGGGCACCCCGGCGCAGCCGCTGCTCGCGCGTGAGACCGTGCCCGACCGCCGCGTGCGGCAGCACCGACGGCACGGCGTCGTAGCCGCGCAGACGCACGACCTCCTCGATCAGGTCCTCCGGCGCCGTGAGGTCGGGCCGCCAGGTCGGCGGCGTCACGAGCAGCTCGTGGGTGACCGAGGAGTCCTCGCCCGAGCTGAGGATCGCCTGGACGTCGGCCCCGATCTCGACGAGTGTGTCGTGCACCTCGTCCTCGGTGTAGTCGACGCCGACGAGCGCGGAGACCGCCGCCGGGTCGAGCACGATCGGCGCGGCGGCCGTCGTCACCCCGACGTCGCCCACCCGGGCGTCGTCCGCGGTGCCGCCGCCGTAGGTGACGAGGAGGCCGACGACCCGCTGCGCCGCGATCGCCTGCAGCCGCGTGTCGACGCCGCGCTCGAACCGCCGCGAGGCCTCGCTCGGCAGCTTGTGCCGACGGGCGGAGCGCGCGATCGTCACGGGGTCGAAGTGGGCCGCCTCGACGAGCACGTCCGTCGTGGCGTCCGAGACCTCGGTGCTCGCCCCGCCCATGACACCGCCGATGCCGATGGGGCGTGCGCCCCGCACCCCGTCGGGCGAGTCGGTGATGAGGAGGTCCTCGGCGTCGAGCGCGCGGTCGGCGTCGTCGAGCGTCACGAGCCGCTCGCCGGCGCGCGCGCGGCGCACCACGATCGGCTCGTGCACCCGCGCGAGGTCGTAGGCGTGCAGCGGCTGCCCGAGGTCGAGCATGACGTAGTTCGTCGCGTCGACCGCGAGGGAGATCGGGCGCATGCCGGCCTTGCGCAGCCGCTCCTGCAGCCACTGCGGGCTCGGGGCGGCCGGGTCGACGCCGCGGACGACGCGCGTGACGAACCGGTCGCAGCCGACGACGCCGTGGATGGGCGCGTCGTCGTCGATCTCGACGACGAACGCCTCGGTCGTCGGCTCGGGTGTCGCCGGCGCGCTGCCGGCCGGGGCCGGTAGGCCGGGGTCGGTGAACCGTGCCCCCGTCGCGTGGGCGTACTCGCGGGCCACCCCGCGCACGCTGAAGCAGTAGCCGCGGTCCGGCGTCACGTTGATCTCGAGGACCTCGTCGGCCAGGCCGAGGAGCGCGAGGGCGTCCGTCCCGGGGGCGAGGTGGGCCGAGTCGGCCGAGTCGTCGGCGAGCTCGGCCGCCGTCGCGAGGACGATGATCCCGTCACCGGCGTAGCGCGGGTCGTCGGCGAGACCGAGCTCCTCGGCCGAGCAGATCATGCCGTTCGAGACGTGGCCGTAGGTCTTGCGCGACGCGATGACGAAGTCGCCCGGCAGGACGGCCCCGGGCAGCGCGACGACGACCGCGTCCCCCACCTCGAAGTTGTGGGCACCGCAGATGACGCCGCGCGGGACGACCTCGCCGTCCTCCGTCCGCTCGCCGGTGTCGAGCTGGCACCAGTTGATGACCTTGCCGTTCTTCTGCGGCTCGGGCGTGCGCTCGAGGACGCGTCCGACCACGAGCGGGCCGGTGACGCCGCTGGAGTGGATCGCCTCCTCCTCCAGCCCGACCCGGACGAGGTCGGCCGCGAGGCGCTCGGCTGTCAGGTCCTTCGGCAGCTCGACGTGCTCGCCGAGCCAGGGCATGACGACGTACGGCATCAGGCCTCTCCTCCCTCTCCGGCGACGGCGAACGCGCGGGACAGCCGCACGTCGCCCTCGATCAGGTCACGCATGTCCTCGATGCCGTAGCGCAGCATGACGGCGCGCTCGATGCCCATGCCGAACGCGAACCCCTGGTACTCCGCGGGGTCGACGCCGACGCTGCGCAGCACGTTCGGGTTGACCATCCCGCAGCCGCCCCACTCGATCCAGCCAGCGCCGCCCTTCTTCTGGGGGAACCACAGGTCCATCTCGGCGCTCGGCTCGGTGAACGGGAAGTAGCTGGGCCGCAGGCGCGTGCGAGCCTCGGGACCGAACATCGCCCTCGCGAAGTGGTCGAGCGTCCCCTTGAGGTTGGCCATCGTGAGCCCGCGGTCGATCGCGAGACCCTCCACCTGGTGGAACACCGGGGAGTGGGTCGCGTCGAGCTCGTCGGTCCGGAAGACCCGGCCGGGCGAGACGATGTAGAGGGGCAGGTCGCGCGCGAGCACGGCCCGCGCCTGCACCGGCGAGGTGTGCGTGCGCAGGACGAGGTGCGCGTCCTCGCTCGTCCCGTCGGCACCGACGGGGTTCGCCAGGAAGAACGTGTCCTGCATCTGCCGCGCCGGGTGGTCCGGGGTGAAGTTGAGCGCGTCGAAGTTGAACCACTCGTGCTCCACCTCGGGGCCCTCGGCGATCTCCCAGCCCATCGCGACGAAGATGTCGGCGATCTCCTCGGAGATGCGCGCGATGGGGTGGCGGGCGCCGGCGAGCCCGGTCGTCGCGGCACCGACGCCACCGCGGGCGACCGGGAGCGTGACGTCGATCGTCTCGGTGAGCAGGATCTGCTGCGCGCGCTCCTCCTCCAGGACCGCCTCGCGGTCCTTGATCGCGGCGCCGAGGCGGCCGCGGGCACCGCCGACGAGCTTGCCGGCCGCGGCCTTCTCGGGTCCGGGCAGGTCCTTGATCGCGCGGTTGGCGAGCGCGAGGGGGCTTCGCTCCCCCGTGTGGGCGATCCGCGCCTCCTTGAGCGCCTCGAGGTCGGCCGCCGCGGCGACGGCGGCGAGGGCCAGGGCGAGCGCGCGCTCGACGCCCTCGGTGTCGGTCGGTGAGATGGCCGCGTGATCCTCGGCCCGGTCGGAGCCGGTCGAGGTGTCGGTGGCGTGCGGCAGCGAGTGGTCGCTGGTCATGCGTCGTCCTTGGGTCGGTGGTCTGGGGCGCCCCGGCGTCGGCTCGTCGTGGAGACGCGGGCGCGGCGGTCACGGTGGACCCGGGTCATCCCTCGCGCGGCGGCGGATGAGAGCCCGGGCTACCGAAATCGGCGTGCGACACGTGGGCTGGACACGGGTCAATCCTGCCACGTCGGACCCCGCGACCGTTCCGCCTGTGGACGACGGGCTATGGACTAGAGGCTCGCCCGGGCGGCTCAGCGGCCGGCGTGCGCGCGCGAGGACGCGTACAGCACGACCGTGGCCGCCATCGCGACGTTGAGGCTCTCGGCGTGGCCGCGCAGCGGGATCGACACGACGGCGTCGGCCATCCCCCGCGCGTCGTCCGAGATGCCGTGCGCCTCGTTCCCCATGACCCAGGCGGTCGGGCGGCTCAGCAGGTCGGTGGTCTCGACGTCCACGGCTCCGTCGCCGTCCGCGGCGAGGATCGTGAGGCCGGCGCCCCGCAGCGCATCGACCGTCTCGGCCAGACCGGGCCCGCGCACGACGGGCAGGTGGAACACCGATCCCGCGCTGGACCGGACGACCTTGGGGGACGTGACGTCGACGCTGCCGGCCGTGAGGACGACGCCGTCGGCCCCGGCGGCGTCGGCCGCGCGGATGATCGTCCCGGCGTTGCCAGGGTCGGCCAGGGCCTCGCACACCACGACGAGCCGGGGGCCGTCCGCCGGCTCAGCGTCGCGGCCTCCCCCGTCGGTGCCGGCCGCCAGGACGTCCGCCAGCGTCGCCTCCGCCCGATCGACGACGGCGAGGATCCCCTGCGCGTCGCCTGACATGCGCACGAGGACCTCGGGGTCGCACGGGTGGACGTAGAGGTCGGCGGCCAGCGCCTCGTCGATGATCTCCCGCCACCGGGTCAGCGCGTCGGAACCGACGTACAGGTCGCGGACGCGAGCCGCGGCGAACCGGACGGCCTCGCGGACGGCCTGCGGGCCCTCGACGAGCATGCGCCCCGACCTGTCGCGGGCCGCGCGCTGGGCGAGCTGGCCGACGGCGCGGACACGCTCGGCGCGCGGGTTGGTCAGGGGCGAGGTCATGGGCACGGGAGCAGTCTTCCATCCCGCCCCGGCGCCGCCGTCGACGTCGCCCGCACACGAACGCGGCCCGCCCCCGGGGTGGGGACGGGCCGCGTCGATGGCGCTGGTGCGCTGGAGCTCTCGGAGCTCAGGCCGCCGACCTCGGAGCGTTGACGTCCTCGGGGAGCGCCGCCTTGGCGAGCTCGACGAGGGCCGTGAACGCGGCCGCGTCGTTGACCGCGAGCTCGGCGAGCATGCGACGGTCGACCTCGATCTCCGCGGCCTTGAGGCCCTGGATGAACCGGTTGTAGGTGATGCCGTTGGCGCGGGCCGCAGCGTTGACACGCTGGATCCACAGCCGGCGGAAGTCACCCTTGCGGGCGCGACGGTCCCGGTAGGCGTAGCCGAGCGAGTGGGTGACCTGCTCCTTGGCCTTGCGGTACAGGCGCGACCGCTGACCGCGGTAGCCGGAGGCCTGCTCGAGAACGACCCGGCGCTTCTTCTGGGCGTTGACCGCCCGCTTCACGCGTGCCACGTGAGTCTCCTTCTTCTAGTCTCAGGCCCGCGTCAGCGGCCGAGAAGCTTCTTGGCCTTGCGGACGTCTGCAGCGTCGACGACGACATCGGAGGACAGCCGGCGCTTCCGAGTCGAGGTCTTGTGCTCGTTGAGGTGACGCACACCCGTCTGCTCGCGCATGATCTTGCCGCTCCCCGTCACGCGGAAGCGCTTCTTCGCACCGGAGTGCGTCTTGTTCTTCGGCATCTCGCCATTCCTGTCGTCCTGGCACCCGGAGGAGACCCTCCGGATGCACGTCGTGCTGGTCCTGCTGTGGTCCCGCCAGCACGGGCGGGACCGCGTCCTCGTGGCTGCGTCGAGGCGGACCTCGACGCGGCCGGTGCACCGTCGATGCCGACGGTGCGGGTGTCGTCGCGTGCCGTCAGGCGCGCGGACCGGGCTTCGGCGAACCCGTCGCGGAGCTCGAGCGCGGGGCGGCCGGAGCCGCCTTCGGCTTCGGCGCCGCCGGTCGGGGTGCGGCCGCGGGCTTGGGCGTCGCGGGCGTGCCCGTCCCGGCAGCCTCGGTCGCGTCGGACTCCTTCGGAGCCTTCGCCGCTGCGGGCTTGGCGGCGGCGGCTCGGGGCGCTGCGGCCCGCGGAGCCGCGGGAGCCTTAGCTGCCCTGGGGGCTGCCGGAGCCTTCGGAGCCGCGGACTCGGCCGGCGCCGTCTCCGCCGGAGCAGCCGCGACCGGGGCCGGCGCCTGGTTCTCCACCACCTCGACCGACTCGATCACCTCGCGGGTGGCCTCGGCCGCCTCGGGCGTCTCGTCGGCGCGCTGGTCCTGCCCGGCCTGGCGCTCGGCCCGGCCGTGCCGCGGAGCCTGCTCACGCTCGGCCTGGCGCTCGGCCCGGACCTTGCGCTGCTCCTGCATCGCCTCCACCTTGCGCTTGGTCGGCGCGATGACCATCGTCATGTTGCGGCCGTCGAGTCGCGGCGAGGACTCGACGGTCCCGAGCTCGGCGATCTCCTCGGCCAGCCGCTGCAGCAGCCGCATGCCCATCTCCGGGCGGGACTGCTCCCGGCCGCGGAACATGATCATGACCTTGACCTTGTCCCCCGCCTTGAGGAACCGCTCGACGTGGCCCTTCTTGGTGGCGTAGTCGTGCGGATCGATCTTGAGCCGGAACCGGATCTCCTTCAGCACGGTGTTGGCCTGGTTGCGTCGCGCGTCGCGCGCCTTCTGGGCCGCCTCGTACTTGAACTTGCCGAAGTCCATGAGCTTGCAGACCGGGGGTCGCGCGTCCGGGGCGACCTCGACGAGGTCGAGGTCGGCCTCCTCGGCCAGGCGAAGCGCGTCCTCGACGCGAACGATGCCGACCTGCTCACCGTTCGGGCCGACCAGACGTACCTCCGGCACGCGGATCCGATCGTTGATGCGGGGCTCGCTGATGCTGTGCTCCTAGGGGTCTCGTGATCGATCGACCCCGCACACGGGAAAGGCCCCCGGGTGCGAGCGCACGCGGAGGCCTTCAGGTCGTGTTCCCACCGCGGTGGGAACACGTGGACGACCGGTGGCGACGAGGCCGCCGGGCCGTCCGACCTGGGACCTGCTCCCGGGACGGGAACGAGGTGGGAGGATCTCCGCTTGCGCACCGACGCGGCTGGGCTCTCACGTGGCGTGCACGTCGAGCACCCGGCCGATGATCGGCTGGTCAACGTGAAAGACTACCAGACGTGACCGACCCCACCGAGCTGCCCGACTCCCCCACCATCGACATCGCGGAGGCCACCGCCGTCGAGATCATCGGGTCCGCCGCGATCCACCTCATGAGCGCCGCCGCCGTCAAGTGCGGGCTCGCGCCCGACGAGGACGGCGTGCGAGGCGAGGACCTCAAGGATCTCGCCGAGGCCCGCAAGATCATCACGGCGCTCGCCGGGCTGGTCACGGCCGGCGCTCCCGAGATCGGCGACCGGCACGCCCGCCCGATCCGGGACGGGCTGCGCTCGCTCCAGCTCGCGTTCCGCGAGGCCTCCCCCTTCCCCGACGCCCCCGGCGACGGCCCGGGCGAGAAGTGGACCGGCCCCGTCAGCTGACGCCTGCCGCGTCCTCGTCCCGCCGGCCGGCTCGGCTGCGGATCGGCAGCCAGTCGAGGACGTCCTGGATCCGCGCGTCCCAGTAGGGCCAGTCGTGCTCGCCCGCGCTCCACAGGTGCGTGACGTCGAGCCCGCGCGCCCTGGCGGCATCGACGAACGGCTGCTGCATCCCCCACAGGTCGTCCTCCGTCCCGCACGCGACGAACAGCCGGGGCGTGTCCGCCGGCGTCGCCCGCGCCAGGAGCGCGTGGAGGTCGGCGTCCGTCCCCGCGATCTCCCGGCCGCCGAACGCGTTCTCGTACAGGTCGGGGCGCTGACGCGGCATCTCCGGGTCGGCCATGTCGAGCGCCCCGGACAGGCTCGCGGCCGCCGCGAACAGCTCCGGCCGCAGGAGCGCCAGCCGCATCGCCCCGTAGCCGCCCATCGAGAGACCGGCGACGAAGGTGTCCTCGCGGCGGTCGGAGACCCGGAACAGGCTCCGGACGATCCGGGGCAGCTCCTCGCTCACGTACGTCCAGTACCGCTCGCCGTGCGCCATGTCCTGGTAGAAGCTCCGCTCGACGCGCGGCATGACGACCGCGATCCCCCGGTCCTGCGCGTACCGCTCGATCGACGAGCGGCGCACCCACGCCGTGTCGTCGTCCGACAGCCCGTGCAGCAGGTAGAGGACGGGCGGGGGCTCGACCGACTCCGTCTGGGGCAGCACGACCGCGAGGGACGTGCTCATGAGAAGGGCGTCGGACGTGACATGGGTGAGCGCGAGGGCCATGCCAGGAGTCTCGCGCATCGCGTCCGCTCGGTCGGCTCGCGGGCGGCGGCTCACGGACGCGCGGCGGTTCTCCGCGTGTGTGTCGGACGCAGCGGCTAGCCTCGGCCGCGTAGCCGCACCGCCGCCCGTCACCGTCGTCCCGGAGGTCCCGATGTCCCTCGCAGCCCTCGCCCGCCCGCTCATCGCGCTCACCGAGGCCGCGTCGAAGGCGCTCAGCGTGAGCCGCGTCTACGGCGAGCCGATCACGGCCGGCGAGACCACGATCATCCCCGTCGCGACGGTCATCGGCGCCCACGGCTTCGGCGGCGGGGAGGGCGAGCCCGACCGCGCCGCGACCCCGGACGGCGACCCGGCCGAGGGCGTCCCTGCGGACGGCGACGACATCGCCGGGGGCAGCGGCGTCGGGGGCGGCTTCGGTGTCCTCGGCTGGCCAGCGGGCGCCTACGTCGTCGAGAACGGCCGGACGACCTGGAAGCCGGCGGTGGACGCGAACCTCGTCATCCTCGGGGCGGCGGCGCTTGCCTCCTGCGTCGTCGCGGCGATCGCCTCCGTGGCCGTGGCCCGCTCGGTCACGGGCGGGGCGACCCGGATGGCCGACACGGCGGCGAGCACGATGACCACGCTCGGCGGCCAGGCCGCCGGAGCGTTCGGGCGGGCCGTCGAGGCCACCTCCACCACCGTCGACGCGGCGATCGGCGCGGCGGCCGACACGGCGAGCACGGTGGCGACGGCGACGAGCTCGGCCTTCGCCTCGGCGGCAGGGACGACCGCCGGCGCGTTCGGGGCGTTCGCGCGCCGGGCAACCGACGCGGCCGTCGACGGGGCGCGGATCGCCTCCGCCACGGCGCTCGAGCTCGGTGGTCTCGGGGCCAGGGCCGTCGGCGAGACGGTCGGGGCGACCGAGCGCACGATCCTCGGCACGCTCGGCGCCAGGTAGCACCGGACGGCCCGCCCGCCCGCGTCCACCGGAGACCGGCCGGAGCGGGTCCGCCCGGATCAGGCGGTGGTGAGCGCCAGCTCCAGGGAGTCGACCCGCTCCGCGACGACGACGCTCTCCCCCAGCGCGGACGCGACCGCGCCGGCCACGTGCTGCACCTGCTCGCGGGTGAGCCCCGGGACGACGCCCAGCACGACCTTGACCTCGGCCCGCGCGCCGGGCTCGACCGCGGCGTGCCGGACGCCCGGCACCGCCAGCACGGTGGAGCGGACGGCCTCGACCACACCGGCGTCCTCGACGGCCGGCACCCACTCCTCGCCGCGCGCGAGCGCCCAGACCGCCGGTCGGGGCACCAGGACGGGGGACGGCGAGCCGGCGTCGATCACGAGCACGCCGCCCGCCTCGTCGACGGCCGCCATCGCGGCCCGGACGGCCGTGTGCGGCGTGGGGCGGGCGTCCCGGCGCCACCGGCCCAGCGCGGCCACCGAGCTGAACACGGGCAGCGCCTCGCGACCGTCGGGCGTGCGGACCGTCACCATCGACGCGGAGGCCCGGCGCTCGCCGTCGTGGCAGCTCGCGGCCTCCTCCTGCGCGCCGGGAGCCGCTGCCTCCAGCGCCGTCGCGTCCCCGTCGGCCGAGCCGCCGGTGTCGTCCAGCACGACGAGACCGGCGGACCGGCGCCGCTCGCGATGACCGGTGAGCCGCTCGCGCACGTCGGCGTCGTGGTCGCTCTCCTCGTGCGCGACGACCGGCACGAGCACCCGCGCCGAGGCGAGGGCCGCGACGACGGCGCGCAGCCGCTCGGCGCCGGTCAGGGCCAAGGCGGCGGCGAGCTCGGCCGGGCAGGACCCGTCGTCGCCGGCGAACGGCGAGACCGGCGGCAGCTCCTTGCCGCGCTCCTGACCCGTCCGGGGCAGGAAGTCAGCGAGCGGCATCGTCGGCCCCCACGGGTCCCTCGGCGACCTCGATCGCCTCCTCGATCGTGAACGCCCCGGCGTACAGCGCCGTCCCGACGATCGCGCCCTCGACGCCGATCGGGACGAGCGTGCGGATCTGGCGCAGGTCCTCCAGCGTCGAGACGCCGCCGGAGGCGACGACCGGGGAGTCCGTGCGCTCGCAGACGTAGCGCAGGAGGTCGAGGTTCGGTCCGCGCAGCGTGCCGTCCTTCGTCACGTCGGTGACGACGTAGCGCGCGCACCCGGCGGCCTCGAGCTGGCCCAGCACGTCGTCCAGCTCCCCGCCCTCGCGGGTCCAGCCGCGCGCGGCGAGCCGCGTGCCGCGGACGTCGAGCCCGATGGCGATGCGGTCGCCGAACTCGCCGATGACGCGGGCGGTCCACTCCGGGTCCTCGAGCGCGGCCGTCCCGATGTTGACCCGGCGCACGCCCGTCCCGAGCGCCCGGCGCAGCGAGGCGTCGTCCCGGATGCCGCCCGAGAGCTCCACCTGGATGCGGTCGGAGAGCCGCTCGACGATCGTGGCGAGGAGCTCGTGGTTCGACCCGCGGCCGAAGGCGGCGTCGAGGTCGACGAGGTGCAGCCACGGCGCGCCGGCGTCGACCCAGCGCAGGGCGGCCTCGTACGGGTCGCCGTAGTCCCCCCCGCTGCCGGCGACGCCCTGGACGAGCTGGACGGCTCGCCCCTCGGTGACGTCGACGGCCGGGAGCAGCTCGAGAACCGGCGCTGGCGTGGTCATGCGGTGGACATCCTTCGTCGTCGTGGTCGTGGTGGTACTGCGTGGTCGGGGCGCGGTCGCGCTCCGGTCAGGGGAGGAGCCCCTCGACCCAGTTGCGCAGGAGGCGGGCCCCCGCGTCACCGGACTTCTCGGGGTGGAACTGCGTCGCGGCGAGCGGTCCGTTCTCGACCGCGGCGACGAACCGGCTGGAGCGTCCGGGAACGCCGTGCTCGGCCCAGGTGACCAGCGGGAGCCGCAGCGGCGACTCGCCCTGCGCGGCGAACGCGGCCGCGGGGTCGGTCTGCACGCCGTAGGAGTGCACGAAGTAGAACCGCTCGTCCTCGATCCCCCGGAACAGGCGCGAGTCCGGCGCGGCCTCGACGGTCGACCAGCCCATGTGCGGCACGATCGGCGCGTCGAGCAGCTCGACCACGCCCGGCCACTGCGCGAGGCCGTCGCTCTGCTCGCCGTGCTCGACCCCGGACACGAACATCACCTGCATGCCGACGCAGATCCCGAGGACCGGGCGGCCGCCGGCAAGCCGGCGCTCGATCATCCGCGGGCCGCCGACCGCGGCCAGCTGCTCCATGACGGCGGCGAACGCGCCGACCCCCGGCACGACGAGGCCGTCGGCCCGCGCGACGAGCTCGGGGTCCGCCGTCAGGGTGACGTCGGCGCCGGCGCGCTCCAGCGCGCGCACGGCCGAGTGCGTGTTGCCCGAGCCGTAGTCGAGAACGACGACGCCGGGGCGGGCGCGGCTCACGCCTCCTCCTCGCCGCGACGGCGCCGACCGAAGAACGAGCGGCCGGGGCGCGGGGAGCCGGACGAGCCGAGGTCGGTCGAGCTGATGTAGCCGGCGACCTCGGGCGCCTGGACCACCCCGATGAGGAGGCGCTCGGCCACCGCGTCGGCGCCGGCCAGCACGAGCCCCGGCGGGGGCTCCTGGACGATCTGGCCGCCGCGGTAGGCGCGGGCGCGGACCTGGCCGGTGATCTCGCCGTCGACGTCGTTGACGCGGGCCGCGAGCAGCACCGTCTCGGCGCGCGTCGCGACCGAGAGCGCGGCGCCCAGCGCCTCGGCCTCGACCGGGATGCCGCTGAGGGCCTCGGCCGGGCCGACGTCCGCCGCGTCCTGCTCGACGTAGCGCACGGCGATCGCTCCGCGGGTCGAGGGGACGACGGCGGCGTCGATCCCCGCGAGCGCCATGAGGCCGGCGAGCACCTTCGCCTGCTTGACGCGGGTGAGGACGACGGCGGTCGTCCGCACGACCGGCTCGGCGTCAGCGGCCGGGTCGGCCGGGTCGCCGTCCGCGGCGGCGGCCGCGCTCCCGGGTGCCGGGTCGACCGGGTCGGCGGTTGCGCTCCCGGGTGCCGGGTCGGGCGTACCGGTCGGTCGGGCGGCGTCGCCCCCGTCACCGTCGGTCTCGTCGGCGAACAGCGCGGAGAGGTCGTCCGGCACGACGATGTCGTCCGGCCACCCCGGGAGCTCCGGCAGGTCGCCGGAGCCCGTGGGGTCGTCGGGGGGTGATGCTGTCATGCGGGTCCTTGCCGGGTCGTCAGTCGCTGTCAGCGAGGGCGAGCAGCTCGCGGGCCACCGAGGCGATGCCGTCGTGGTCCCACTGCGCGGCGCGCTCCTGCGCGGCCAGCAGACCGGAGGTGTGCACGTCCTCGAAGTCGCCGTACGGGAAAGAGTAGGCGGCCTTCGTCTCCGGGTCCGCCCCGGGGTCGATCCCGAGGTGCCACCGGCCATAGGCAGCGTAGCCGTGCCGCTCGATGAAGGCATCAGCCGTCGCGGCGTCCGGGTTCACCGCGCGCCAGTCGTCACGGTCGCGGACGACGCGGCCCGCCTCGATGAGCCCGCGGGCGTGCTCGACGCCCGCCTCGTTCACTGTGATGTCGCTCATCCCGTCACCGTACGCCCGTCAGAGACGCCCCGCGGGGGCCGTGGCACGCGTCCCGCGCGCCGCCGGTCGCTACAGGGCGCCCTTGGTCGAGGGCACGCCGACGACGCGCTCGTCGGGCGCGACGGCGGCGCGCAGCGCGCGGGCGAGCGCCTTGAACTGGGCCTCGACGATGTGGTGGGGGTCGCGGCCGGCCAGCACCCGCACGTGGAGGCAGATGCCGGCGTGCAGGGCGAGCGACTCCAGGACGTGCCGCGTGAGCGAGCCCGTGAAGTGACCGCCGATGAGGTGGTACTCCTGCCCCTCCGGCTCGCCGGAGTGGACGCAGTAGGGCCGGCCCGAGATGTCGACGACGGCCTGGGCGAGCGCCTCGTCGAGCGGCACGAGCGCGTCGCCGAAGCGCGCGATGCCCTGCTTGTCACCGAGCGCGAGCCGCAGCGCGTCGCCGAGCACGATCGCGGTGTCCTCGACGGTGTGGTGGACGTCGATGTGCGTGTCGCCGCTCGCGCGCACGCGCAGGTCGAACCGCGCGTGCGTCCCGAGCGCCGTGAGCATGTGGTCCCAGAACCCGACCGTCGTCTCGATGTCGCACTGACCGGTGCCGTCGAGATCGAGCTCGACGAGCACGGTCGACTCGCGCGTCACCCGCTCCACCCGCGCGACGCGGTGCGCGCGACCGTCGACGACGGCCTCCCGCGCGACTCCGGCCTCGATGGCCTCGACGGCCCGTCCGTCCTGCTCGCTCATGCGCCCAGCACCTCCACCAGGGCCGCCTTGAAGGCGGCCGTCTCCTCGGGCGTCCCGACGGACACCCGTAGCCAGCCGTCCGGACCGCTCTGCCGGATGAGCACTCCCAGCTCCAGCAGCCGCGTCCACACGGCGTCCCTGTCCGCGAACCTACCGAACAGGACGAAGTTCGCGTCGCTCGGCACGGCGTCGAGGCCCTGCTCGGCGAACCAGTCGACGAGCGCGTCACGCTCCGCGCGGAGCCCCGCGACCTGGCCCATGAGCTCGTCGGTGTGCGCCAGCGCGGCCAGCGCGACGGCCTGCGTCACCGCGCTCAGGTGATAGGGCAGGCGCACGATCCGGAGGGCGTCGACGAGGGCCGGGGCCGCCGCGAGGTAGCCGAGCCGGGCGCCGGCCATCCCGAAGGCCTTCGACATCGTGCGCGTGACCGCCAGGTGCGGGTTGTCGGCCAGGAGCGTGAGCGCGCTCGGCGTGCCCTCCCGCCGGAACTCGGCGTACGCCTCGTCGATGACGACGACGGTGGACGTCGCCGGGAGGTCCGCGGCGTCGGTGGCACCGGCCGTCCCGTCGAGCGGGCCGGAGGTGCGCGCGACGTCGAGGATCCGCCGGACGGTCTCCAGCGGGAGCGCCGTTCCGGTCGGGTTGTTCGGGCTCGGCAGGAGGACGACGGAGGGGCGCACCCGCGCGATCAGCTCGCAGGCGTGGTCGGCGTCGAGCGTGAAGTCCTCCGCGCGCCGGCCGGCGACCCACGCCGTGCTCGTGTCGCGCGCGTACTCGGGGTACATCGAGTAGGTCGGCGCGAAGCTGAGCGCGGTGCGGCCGGGGCCGCCGAAGGCCTGGAGCAGGTGGAGCATCACCTCGTTGGAGCCGTTGGCCGCCCAGAGGTGGTCGGCGTCGAGGCCGGTGACGCCCGCCTCGCGCTCGAGGTAGACCGCGAGCGCCGAGCGCAGCGCCCGGAACTCGCGGTCGGGGTAGCGGTTGAGCCCCCGGGCCGCCTCGGTGACGGCGGCCGCGACCGAGGCGACGACGGCGTCGCTCGGCGGGTAGGGGTTCTCGTTGACGTTGAGCTGCACCGGGACGTCGAGCTGCGGGGCGCCGTAGGGCTCCTCGCCCACGATCTCGGGACGCAGCGGCAGGCTCGCGGCGGGGACGGTCTCGGGCTGCGTGCTCACGGTCGGACAGTCTAGGCGGGGACGATCCCCGGGCCGCGCGCTGTCCGCAGGGCGTCACGACGGCGCCCGACGGGGCGTCGTCCACGGCCCGGGCGACATCGGCGCCGTCGTGTCGGAGGTGCCCCGTACGGTCGTGTCATGACGAGAACGACGACGAACGCTGCGGCCCCCGGCCCGACCGACTCCACCGGCGGCGCGCGTCCCGACGCGGGCGTGGGAGACGACGGACTGCGCGAGCGGGCCGAGGCCGCGCTCCGGGCGCTGGTCGGACGCGACGACGCCCGCCTGCGGGAGGACCAGTGGCGCGCGATCGAGGCACTCGTGGCCGGGCACCGGCGTGCGCTCGTCGTCCAGCGCACCGGATGGGGCAAGTCGGCCGTCTACTTCGTGGCGACCGCCCTGCTGCGCCGGGCGGGGGCCGGTCCCACCGTCATCGTCTCCCCGCTGCTCGCGCTCATGCGGGACCAGGTCGCCGCCGCGTCGCGCGCCGGCATCCGCGCCGTCACGATCAACTCCGCCAACGTGACCGAGTGGGACGGGATCCACGACGCGATCGCCGCCGGCGAGGTCGACGTCCTGCTGTGCTCGCCCGAGCGGCTGAACAACCCGGCCTTCCGGACCGAGGTCCTCCCCCGGCTCGCCGCGGACGCCGGGCTGGTCGTGGTGGACGAGGCGCACTGCGTCTCCGACTGGGGGCACGACTTCCGTCCCGACTACCGGCGCATCCGCACGCTGCTCGCCCAGCTCCCGCAGGGGACGCCCGTGCTCGCGACGACGGCCACCGCCAACGAGCGCGTCAGCCACGACGTGGCGGAGCAGCTCGCGAGCGGGCTGGGCCCGGGCGCGACGGGCGAGGGGCCGGGTGGCCCAGGTGGCCCAGGTGGCCCGGTCGGCGGCACGGACGAGAACACGGCGGGCAGTCGGCGGGAGGCGGAGGTGCTGGTGCTGCGCGGCTCGCTCGACCGCGAGTCGCTGCGCCTGGGCGTCCTCCCGCGGGCCGACTCCGCCGTGCGCGTGGCGTGGCTGCGCTCCTACCTGGCGGCGACGCCCGGGTCGGGCATCGTGTACTGCCTCACGGTCGCGGCGGCCGAGGAGGTGGCGAGCCAGCTCCGGGCCGCCGGGCTCGAGGTCGCCGCCTACACCGGCCGGACGGACCCGGCCGAGCGGGAGCAGCTCGAGGCCGACCTGCTGCACAACCGGGTCAAGGCGCTCGTGGCGACGTCGGCGCTCGGGATGGGCTTCGACAAGGGCGACCTCGCGTTCGTCGTGCACCTCGGGGCGCCCTCCTCCCCCATCGCGTACTACCAGCAGATCGGCCGCGCCGGCCGCGCGGTCGAGCGGGCCGACGTCATCCTCGCCCCGGGTCCCGAGGACCGGGCGATCTGGGAGTACTTCGGCTCCCTCGCCTTCCCGCCGGAGGACACCGTGCGCGGTGTGCTCGCCGCACTGGATGCCGCGCCGGACCAGGTGGCCTCGACGGCCCGGCTGGAGACGGAGACCGATCTGCGTCGCACGCGCCTGGAGATGGTGCTCTCGGTGCTCGACGTCGACGACGCGGTGGAGAAGGTTCGCGGAGGCTGGCGCGCGACCGGTCGGCCGTGGGTCTACGACGCCGACCGGTACGCGCGGGTGGCCGCGGCCCGCGTGGCCGAGCAGCGGGCGATGCTGGCCTACGAGGCGCTCGGCTCGCGGGGCGGCGGTGACCGGAGCTCACCGGAGACCGCCGGAGGCCACGGCACGATCGAGGGGACGGGCACGAGCGGGAACGTGGCACCGGGCGGTGCCGCGCACTCGGGCGCGGACGCGTGCCGGCTAGCGTTCCTGCGCGCGCAGCTCGACGACCCCGATCTGACGCCCGGCTGGCGGTGCGGGCGCTGCGACCTGTGCGCCGGTCCCTGGTTCCCGGCGCCGCCGACGGGCGAGGAGGTCGAGGAGACGCGGGTCGCGATGGCCAGGGCCGGGGTCGAGCTGACGCCGCGGCGGCAGTGGCCGACCGGGATGTCGACGCTGGGGCTGGACCTCGCGGGCCGGATCGACGCGGACGAACGGGCCGAGACGGGGTGCGCGGTGGCCCGGCTCGACGGCCTCGGGCTCTCGGGGGCCGTGCGGGACGCCGTGGGACCAGCGGCCGGCGACGGTGACGTCCCGGCCGGGCTCCGGCCGGCGGTACGGGCGGTCGTCGAGGGGCTCGTCGCGCAGGGGGTCCGGATCGACGGCGTGGTGTCGGTCGCCTCGACGACGCGACCGCGGCTGGTCGAGCACCTGGCCAGGGGCGCCGCCGGGATCCTCGGGGTGCCCGTCGTCGGGCAGGTGGTCCCGCGGGAGGAGCTGCCGCCCGGCCGGCACGACGTGAACTCGGCGCAGCGACTCGCCTCGGTGGCGCGCCGGTTGGAGCTGGGTCTTGCGGACGCCGCGCTGCACGGGCTGCCGGGGCGGACCGTCCTGCTCGTCGACGACTACACGGACTCGGGGTGGACGCTCGCCGTCGCCGCCCGGCTGCTGCGCCGTGCCGGGGCCGCCGGCGTCGTCCCGTTCGTCCTCGGGGTGCGGTGACGCTCGAGCGCGGCGCCGTCGGCAGCGCGTGACCGCCGGCGACGGTCGGGCGCCGCCGGCGGCGTCAGGCCTCAGCGGTCCTGGGCGTACGGGACGTTCTGGACGCCCTCGGGGAGGTCGAGCGAGGACGGCGGCGTCGGCATGGGCGCCGGGGCCGCTGGCTGGGCCGGCGTGGGCTGGGCCGGCGTCGTCGGGTACTGGGGCGCCGCGGCCGTCCCCGTCGTGCCGACGCCGACGCTCGCCAGGAACGTCTGAGCGGGGATCGACCCGTCCTGGGCCGGGGTGAGGATCCACACGACCAGGTACACCGCAAGGGGCAGCCCGGCGAAGATCATGAGCGCGACGACGATGAGCCGCACCAGGTTCGCCTCGATGCCGAGGGTGCGGGCGATGCCCGCGCACACGCCGCCGAGGACGGGCTTGGGGCCGCGGCGGAAGCCGGTGGAACGAATGGCGTTGAAGATGCTGTCCATGGCTACGACGCTACGGCCAGCTCCGCCCCGCGGCCATCAGGTACTCCCCTGACTCGACCCTGATCTTCGGCCCCACACCGGATGATCCTGGTTCGCTGGGAGTCGGCGCCTGGAGCGTGCGCTGCCCACCGACCGCCCACCGTGGGCACCACGTCACCGGACGCGGCTCAGCGCGAGACGACGTACCGCCGCTCAATCCCCGTCGTGGCGCGACCCCACTCGCTCGCGGCGGCCCGGACGGTGTGCGCCTCGAACGCCTCGGCGTCGACGAACAGCTCCTCCACGAGCCAGACCAGCGGGTCGGCGGTCGCGCGGACCTCGAAGCTCACGCAACCCGGCTCGGCGCGGGTCAGCTCGAGGTGGTGAGGCAGCCCGTCCCGCACGGCAGCCGCCTCGACCTCGTCCCGGCACACGAGGCGGCCGCTCAGGAGCACGGCGGGCACGTGGTCAGGCCTCCCGGGGCAGGCGCGCCTGGGCCGCCTCGCCGTGGGCCGGCAGGTCCTCGGCGGCCGACAGCGCGACCAGCGGCGCGGTGACCTCGGCCAGCGCGTCGCGCGTGTACTCGATGACCTGGACCGACTTCATGAAGCTCATGACGCCGAGACCCGAGGAGAAGTGCGCGCACCCACCCGTCGGCAGGACGTGGTTCGACCCCGCGACGTAGTCGCCGAGCGACACCGGCGAGTAGGGGCCGACGAAGATCGCCCCGGCCGAGCGCACGCGCTCGGCGAGCGCCGCGGCATCGGCCGTCTGGATCTCCAGGTGCTCAGCCGCGTAGGCGTCGACGACGGCCAGGCCCTGCTCGACGTCGTCCACGAGCACGATCGCCGACTGCGGACCGCCGAGGGCGGCGCGCACCCGGTCGGAGTGCTTCGTCGCGGCCACGCGCTCGACGAGCCGCTCCTCCACCGCGGCCGCGAGCGCCTCGGAGTTGGTCACCAGCACGGACGCCGCGTTCGGGTCGTGCTCGGCCTGGGACACGAGGTCGGCGGCGACGTGGTCCGCGTCGGCGGTGGCGTCGGCGAGGATCGCGATCTCCGTGGGACCGGCCTCCGCGTCGATGCCGACGACCCCCCGGACGGCGCGCTTGGCCGCGGCGACGTAGACGTTGCCCGGGCCGGTGATGACGTCGACCGGTGCGCACAGCTCGCCGGCACCGTCCGCCGCGTCCTCACCGGCGACGCCGTACGCGAACATGGCGATCGCCTGGGCACCGCCGACCGCGTAGACCTCGTCCACGCCGAGCAGCGCGCACGCGGCCAGCACGGTCGGGTCGGGCAGGCCGTCGTTGTCCTTCTGCGGCGGGCTCGCGACGGCGAGGCCCTCGACGCCCGCGACCTGGGCCGCGACGACGTTCATGACGACGCTCGACGGGTACAGCGCGAGCCCGCCCGGGGCGTACAGCCCGACGCGGCGCACCGGCACCCAGCGCTGACGCACCTGCGCCCCCGGACCGAGGTCGACCGAGCGCTCCTGCGGGAGCTGCGCCGTGTGTCCGGCGCGCACGCGGGTGATCGCCAGCTCCAGCGCCGCGCGCAGCTCCGGGTCGAGGGACGCGAGCGCGTCGGCCAGCGCCTCGGGCGGCACGCGCAGGTGCTCGGGGCGGACGCCGTCGAACCGCTCGGCGAGGTCGCGCAGCTCCGCGGCACCGCGCTCGCGGACGGCGGCGATGATCGGCTCGACGGCGCCGGTGGCCGTCTCGACGTCCAGCTCCGCGCGCGGGACGGCCCGGCGCAGCTGCGCCGAGGTGAGCGTGCGGCCGCGAAGATCGATTCGGGAGATCACGGATCAGCAGTCTAGCGGCGGGGCCGCGCGCGGATCGGGTCGTCTCAGCCCCGCCCGGGGCCGTCCCGCGGCTTCGTCGGGCCGAGCCGGCCGGACCGCCAGAATGGAGCGATGAGAATCGTGGTCGCGGGCGGCTCGGGCGCGCTCGGCCGGGCGCTGTGCGGGGACCTCGCGGCGCGCGGTCACGACGTCGTCGTCCTCACCCGGAGCCCGTCGCGGGACCTGCCGCACCGGCAGGTGGTCTGGGACGGGCGCACGGTCGGCCCCTGGGCCGCGGAGCTCGAGGCCGAGCCCGCGGCCGGCGGCGACCCGGCGTCGGACGTCGCGGTCGTCAACCTCGCCGGGCGCCTCGTCGACGCCCGGCCGACCGCACGGAACATCGCCGACCTGCGCGGCTCGCGCGTCGACGCCACCCGCGCCCTCGTCGCGGCGAGCACCGGGGCCGGACGGCCGGTCGCCCGGTGGCTGCAGGCCAGCACGACCGCCATCTGGTCGGACGCCGGCGAGCGCCGGCTCGACGAGCGCTCACCCCTGCCGGAGCCCGGGCTGGCGCAGATGACCGGGGTCGCGCGCCCCTGGGAGGCGAGCGTCGAGGGCGCCGCGACCCAGCACCTGGTCGTCCTGCGCACGTCGATCGTCCTCGCCCCCGGGACACCCGCGCTCGACCGGCTCCTGCTCCTGAGCCGGCTCGGGCTCGGCGGCCCGGTCGGGTCGGGCCGGCAGTGGTTCTCCTGGATCCACCTGGACGACTGGCTCGCCGTCGCACGCTCGGCGCTCGGCCTCGGCCCGGTCGAGCTGCCGGACGGCGTCGTCGTCGCGGCGGCCCCGCACCCGGTGCGCAATGCCGAGCTCATGGCCGGCCTGCGTCGCGTCGTCGGTCGCCGGGTCGGCCTCCCGACGCCGTCGTGGCTGCTGCGGCTCGGCGCGCTCGCGCTGCGCACGGACCCCGAGCTCGCCCTGACGGGCCGCAGCTGCACGTCGGCGGTGCTGGCGGCGGCGGGATTCCGATTCCGGTTCGACCACCTCGACGAGGCCCTCGCGGACGTCGTCGGCCCGGCCGCCTGAGACACCGACCGCGCGCCGGAGGGGACGCGCCCCACCCCGCGTCGACGGACCCCGGCTCAGCCGAGCGGACGCAGCGACGCGAGCCACGCGTCGACCGCCCGCTGCCCGGACAGCCGCAGCCAGTGCGGGTCCGCCGCCCGCAGGGCCATCAGCTCCCGCTGGGCCGGGTGCTGCCGCCAGGCGAACAGCATGACGTTGTCGTCGGTGCTCCGGCTCAGCCACGTCGCCGGCCGCTCGCGGTTGCCGTGCCACAGCTCCTCGCGCGTGACCCCGCGCCGCAGCGTGCGAGCGACCACCCGCGCCATCGTCCGGACGCGCGAGTGGTCGAGCCAGACGACGAGGTCGGCTCCCCCGGGCGTCCCCGGATCGAGCAGCCCACCGAGCCGCGTGCTCCAGTTGCCGTCGGCCACCCAGCCCTCCGGGTGCGCGGCGGCGAACTCGGTCACCAGCCGTCGGGCGTCCGCCAGGTCGCGGAAGGTCCACTCCCGGTCCCAGAACGTCGCGTCGAGCTCGAGGTGGGCCACCCCGAGGCGGCGCGCCGCCTCGCGCGCGAGGGTCGTCTTGCCCGAGCCCGAGGCCCCGACGATCCGGATCCTCCGCGGCCGGTCGGGTGAGCCGCGACGCGCGTCACCCGCGTCGCCCGTCCCGTCGTCGACGCCCTCGTCCGTCCCAGCCACGCGTGCGAGCGTAGACGAGGAGGAGGCCTCGTCGCCGGGGCAACGCCCGGGGACTGGGAGAATGACCCCATGACGCAGGAGCACGCGACGACCACCGAGGTGCCGATCCGGGACGAGACCATCCGGCTCGGCCAGCTCCTCAAGCTCGCCGGCGTCGTCGACGACGGCACGGACGCCAAGTTCCTGCTCGCCGACGAGGCCGTCCGCGTCAACGGCGAGGTGGACGAGCGGCGCGGGCGCCAGGTCCGCCGCGGCGACACCGTCGAGGTGAGCCTGCCGCGCGGGGTCGTCGTCGT
Source organism: Salana multivorans (assembly GCF_003751805.1). Classification (NCBI taxonomy): domain Bacteria; kingdom Bacillati; phylum Actinomycetota; class Actinomycetes; order Micrococcales; family Beutenbergiaceae; genus Salana; species Salana multivorans. Next base: position 869,809 of record NZ_RKHQ01000002.1, read on the forward strand.
CCGCGTCACCGGGGGCTGAGGCCCGGCCCGCGGGCGTCACCGGCGCGCTGGCCGCGCGACCGGCGCGCTAGCCGACGGCGAGGCAGTTCGGCCCGAGCAGGGCCTTGAGGTCCCCGAACAGCGCCGACGACCGCTCGACCCGGAACGGGTCGAGCCGCATGACGGTCGTCCCCTGCGGCTGGGCGACGTGCAGCCGCACCTCGCTCGTGCCCGGGTGCGAGCGCAGCACCTCCTCGAGCTGGCGCAGCACCGGCTCGATGCACCGGGCGTGCGGGATGCGCAGCGCGACGGGCGCGCCGTCGACGGCCGTGAGGTCCGGGATCGACACCTCCGTCGCCATGAGCGACATCGAGTCGTCCCGCCGACGCACCTTGCCCTTGACGACGACGACGGCGTCCTCGCTCAGGGAGGGCGAGTACGCGAGGTAGGTCTCCCCGAAGAACATGATCTCGATCGAGCCCTCGAGGTCCTCGAGCGAGATGATCGACCACGGGTTGCCGTTCTTCGAGACCTTCGACGCCACCGACGTGATGAGGCCGGCCACCGTCACCGTCGAGTTGTCGGGGCGGTGCTCGTCCGCCAGCAGCGTCGCGATCGAGACGTCGGCGGCCTGGGTGAGGATCGGCTCGACGCCGGCGAGCGGGTGGTCGGAGACGTAGAGGCCGAGCATCTGACGCTCGAAGGCGAGCTTCTGCTTCTTGTCCCACTCCGGCAGGTCCGGGACGGCGACGGAGAACGCGGACGCGGCCGGGTTCTCCCCGGCGCCGTCGCCCCCGAAGAAGTCGGAGAAGAGGTCGAACTGACCCTTCGCCTCCTCGCGCTTGACGCCGATGACGGAGTCGACGGCCTGCTCGTGGACGAGCAGGAGCGCGCGGCGGCTGTGGCCGAGCGAGTCGAACGCGCCCGCCTTGATGAGCGACTCGATGGTCCGCTTGTTGCAGACGACGGCCGGCACCTTGTCGAGGAAGTCCGTGAAGGAGGTGAAGGCGCCCTTCTCCTCGCGGGCGGTCGCGATGGCGTCGACGACGTTCTGACCGACGTTGCGCACGGCGGCGAGGCCGAACCGGATGTCCTCGCCGACCGGGGTGAACGTGCCGGCCGAGGCGTTGACGTCCGGCGGGAGCACCGTGATCCCGAGGTGGCGGCACTCGTTGAGGTAGATCGCCGACTTGTCCTTGTCGTCCCGGGTGGACGTGAGGAGCGCCGCCATGTACTCGGTCGGGTAGTTCGCCTTGAGGTAGGCGGTCCAGTAGGAGACCAGCCCGTACGCAGCGGAGTGGGCCTTGTTGAAGGCGTAGTCGGAGAACGGGACGAGGATGTCCCAGAGCGTCTTGATGGCCCGGTCGGAGTAGCCGTTCCTCTTCATGCCGTTGGAGAACGGCACGTACTCCTTGTCGAGGATCTCCTTCTTCTTCTTGCCCATCGCGCGCCGCAGGAGGTCGGCCTCGCCGAGCGTGTAGCCGGCGAGCTTCTGCGCGATGGCCATCACCTGCTCCTGGTAGACGATGAGGCCGAAGGTGGGGCCGAGGATGTCCTCGAGCGGCTCGGCCAGCTCGGGGTGGATCGGCTCGATGTCCTGCATGCCGTTCTTGCGCAGGGCGTAGTTCGTGTGCGAGTTCGCGCCCATCGGGCCCGGGCGGTACAGGGCGCCGACGGCCGAGATGTCCTCGAAGTTGTCCGGGCGCATCTGGCGCAGCAGCGTCCGCATCCCGCCGCCGTCGAGCTGGAACACGCCGAGCGTGTCGCCGCGGCCGAGCAGGGCGTACGTCGGCGCGTCGTCGAGCGGCACCTCCTCGATGACGACCGGCTCCTTGCCGTTGACGCCGATGTTCTCCAGCGCGTCCTCGAGGATCGTGAGGTTGCGCAGGCCGAGGAAGTCCATCTTGACCAGGCCGAGGTCCTCCCCCGCGGGGAAGTCGATCTGGGTGATGATCGCGCCGTCGGACTCGCGCCGCATGATCGGGATGACGTCGAGCAGCGGGTCGGAGGAGATGATGATGCCGGCGGCGTGCACGCCCCACTGGCGCTTGAGCCCCTCGATGCCCTTCGCGGCGTCCGTCACCTTGCGGGCGTCCGGGTCGGCCTCGTAGAGCGCACGGAACTCGCCGGCCTCGGCGTAGCGCTTGTCCTTGGCGTCGAACATCCCGGTGAGCGAGATGTCCTTGCCCATGACGGCCGGCGGCATCGCCTTGGTCAGCCGGTCGCCCATCGCGAACGGGTAGCCGAGCACGCGGCCCGCGTCCTTGAGCGCCTGCTTCGCCTTGATCGTGCCGTAGGTGACGATCGACGCGACGTTCTCCTCGCCGTACTTCTCCGTCACGTACCGGATGACCTCGCCGCGACGACGCTCGTCGAAGTCGATGTCGAAGTCCGGGAGGCTCATCCGCTCCGGGTTGAGGAAGCGCTCGAAGATGAGACCGTTGGCGAGCGGGTCGAGCTCGGTGATGCCCATCGCGTAGGCCGCCATCGAGCCCGCGCCCGAGCCGCGGCCCGGCCCGACGCGGATGCCGTTGCGCTTGGCCCAGTTGATGAAGTCCGCGACGACGAGGTAGTACCCCGCGTACCCCTTCGACGTGATGACCTCGATCTCGTAGGCCGCCTGCGTCCGCACGTCGTCCGGGACGCTCTCGCCGAACCGGTGGACGAGCCCGCGCTCGACCTCCTTGACGAACAGGGAGATCTCGTCCTCGCCCGGCGGCACCGGGAAGTGGGGCATGTAGCGCCCGACCTGCTCGGTGAACTCGACGTTGCACCGCTCGGCGATCTCCAGCGTGTTGTCGCACGCCTGCGGCAGCTCCTTGAACAGCCGGCGCATCTCGGCGCTCGACCGGACGAAGTAGCCGTTGCCGGACAGCGCGAACCGGCTGCCACCCTGCTCGTAGGTCGGCTCCGACATGAGCGAGCCCGACTGGATGCACAGCAGCAGCTCGTGGGCCGCGTGATCGGCCTCGCGGACGAAGTGGAGGTCGTTCGTCGCCACGAGCGGGGCGCCGATGTGGTCGGCGAGCTCGAGGAGCTGGCTGGCCACGCGCGTCTCCAGCTCGAGCGAGTGGTCCATCAGCTCGATGTAGAAGTTCTCTCGGCCGAAGACGTCCTGCAGCTCGCCCGCCGCGCGCACCGCCTCGTCCCACTGGCCCAGCCGGAGTCGCGTCTGGATCTCCCCCGACGGGCAGCCGGAGAACGCGATGACGCCCGGCGCGTAGCGCTGGAGCAGCTCGCGGTCCATCCGGGGCTTGAAGTAGTAGCCCTCGAGGCTGGCCAGGGACCCCATCCGGAACAGGTTGTGCATCCCGGCCGTGGTCTCGCTCAGCAGGGTGAGGTGCGTGTACGCGCCACCGCCCGAGACGTCGTCGTCCTTCTGGTGCGGCTCGCCCCACCGCACGCGCGTGCGGTCCTGGCGGGCCGTGCCCGGCGTGACGTAGGCCTCCAGCCCTACGATCGGCTTGATGCCCTCGGCGCGCGCCCGCTTCCAGAAGTCGTAGGCGCCGAACAGGTAGCCGTGGTCGGTGATGGCGACGGCCTGCTGCTCCTGCGCCTTGACCTCGCTGATGAGGTCGGGGATGCGCGCGGCGCCGTCGAGCATCGAGTAGTCGGAGTGGACGTGGAGGTGGACGAAGTCTTTTCCTGGGGTGCCCACGCTGTCCGACATGCCCTCGATCCTACGTCGGCGCCGGGGTGCTGAGCCGGCTCGCCCGGGGTCCGGAAGGCCCCCGGGACGCGGCTGATAGGTTCGATGGAGGACGGCCGCCGGCGACCCGCCCGGCCCCACCGAGAGCGAGGTTCCGCGATGTCGACCGAGCCCGAGTCCCTCTTCCGGGACGGCAGCGGTTACTCCGACGGCCCGCGCGACTTCCAGCGGACCAAGACGTTCCGCCGCCGCGCCACGCCGGAGGAGGACAGCGCCGCGATCGCCCGGTCGTTCGCGCTCCTCGGCCGGCTCCAGCACGAGGTGCGGCCCGCGCTGAACGCCGAGGACGAGCCCGCGACCTCGCTGGAGGAGTCGATCGGCTGGAACGTCGACCCCGTGACGGGTCGGCCCCGGTCGGTCTGACGGCGGCCGCCCGGCGCCGTCCCCTCACGCGGAGCGCAGCAGCACGCGCCGCCAGACCGCGGCGTTCTCCTCGACGTACGCCGACACGCGGGCCCAGTGCTCGCCGTGCCCCTCGCGGTGCATCCTCGCCCACGGCTCCCAGCCCGACACGGCCGCTGCCGCGAGGTGGTCCCGCATCGCCGCCGGCCGACGTACCAGCGCCGTCGTCAGGGCGGCTCGCAGGGTCGGCCCCGGGTCGTAGCCGTCGACGAGCGCGGCGAGCCGCTCCGCCGACACGCCCGGCGCGAGGTCCGGGTCGTCGAGCGCGAACGTCTGCGCGGCGTAGGCCAGGTCCCAGGACCGCGTGCTCGGCCCGGCGCCGTCCCAGTCGATGAACACCCACCGTCGCCCGACGACGAGGTTCCACGGCGCGAGGTCGTGGTGGCACGGGAGTCGCGCCCCGTCGTCGTCATCGGGCGGCGGCAGGAGGACCGGCCACGGGTCGAGGTCGGCCTCCGGGTCGAGCGCGGCCGCCGCGTCGTGCAGTCGACGCACCAGCGCGCCCACCCGCCGCAGCCCGGCCGCTGTCAGGGGTGGGCCGCCCAGCGCGACCGGTCCGGGGACGTGCTCCAGCACCTGCCGGCCGCGCTCGTCGCGGCCGCGCGGTTCCGGGACGTCGAGACCAGCGTCCCGCAGCGCGGACAGCAGGGCGTGGACGCGGGGCGTCGTCGGCAGCCACGGCTTGCGGACCGTGTCCCCGACGCGCACGACGCCGACGGCGGCGTTCCCGCCCGTCAGGGGAGTCTCCTCGGTGCCGGTCATGCCATGACGTCGCCGTCTGGGTCAGGTCGCGCGGAGCACGTCGAGCGCGTGAGCGAGGTCCGCGGGGTACTCCGACTCCACGACGACGCGCTCACCCGTCACCGGGTGGTCGAACCCCAGCCGCACGGCGTGCAGCCACTGGCGCTCAAGGCCCACGCGTCGGGCCAGCGCCGGGTCGGCGCCGTAGGTGAGGTCGCCGACGCACGGGTGGCGCAGCGCCGAGGTGTGCACGCGGATCTGGTGCGTCCGCCCCGTCTCGAGGTGGATCTCGAGCAGCGACGCGGCCGGCATCGCCTCGATGGTCTCGTAGTGCGTCACCGACGGCTTGCCCGAGCCGACGACGGCGAACTTCCAGTCGTGCTTCGGGTGGCGCGCGATCGGCGCGTCGATCGTCCCGGCGGCGGGGTCCGGGTGGCCCTGGACCAGCGCGTGGTAGACCTTCTCGACCGTGCGCTCCTTGAACGCGCGCTTGAGCGCGGAGTACGCGACCTCGCTCTTCGCGACGACCATGAGCCCCGACGTGCCGACGTCCAGCCGGTGCACGATCCCCTGGCGCTCGCTGGCGCCCGACGTCGCGATCCGCACCGCGGCCGCCGCGAGACCGCCCGGGACGGTCGGCCCCGTCCAGCCAGGCGAGGGGTGCGCCGCGACGCCGACGGGCTTGTCGACCACGACGACGTCGTCGTCCTCGAACAGGATCCGCATGCCGTCGACGAGCACCGGCTCGGCCACGACCTGCGCCGGCGGCTCCGGACGGGTGACGACGAGCCAGCCGGCCCGCAGGCGGTCGGACTTCCCGAGCGTCACGCCGTCGAGCGCGGCGCCGCCCTCCTCGACGAGCTGGGCCGCGCGGGAGCGGGACAGGCCCATGAGCCGGGAGAGCGCCACGTCGACCCGCTCGCCGACCAGCCCGTCCGGCACGGGCAGCTCCAGATCGCTCACGGGGTGACGTCGTCCTCGGCGGTCTCGGCGACGGGCCTCTCTGCGGCGGCCCCAGCGGCGGCCGCGGCGTCGGGGTCGCTCTCCGCGGCGGCGGGTTCCGCCGCGAGCGGCTCCTCGCCGGCGTCCTCGGCGGTCTCGGCGACGGGCTCCGCCGCGGGCTCCTCGGCGGCCACCAGCGCGGGCGCGGCGCCGTCCCAGGTCGACCCGAACAGCGAGAGCAGGACCATGCCGATCGCGGCCCCGACGATCGCGATGTCGGCGACGTTCCCGATGAAGACGCCGTAGTCGATGAAGTCCACGACGTGCCCGATCCCGAACCCGGGGTCGCGCGCGAGGCGGTCGACGAGGTTGCCCATCGCTCCCCCGAGGATCGCGCCGAGCGCGACCGCCCACCAGGGCGAGGCGACGCGGCGTGCGAGCACGATCACCACGGAGCTGACGACGGCCATGACGACCGTGAACACCCACGTGACGCCCGTCCCGAACGAGAACGCGGCGCCGGGGTTGAAGATGAGCTGCCAGCCGAGGAGGTCGCCCAGCACGGGGACGCGGACGCCCGGCGTCAGGGTGAGCAGCGCGACGGCCTTGGTGAGCTGGTCCAGCAGCAGGACGACGATCGCGGTGACGGCGAGCCGCCCGACCTGGCTGCGGCGCGGGACCACCGCGGCGGGCCCGGACGGGACGGCGGGGGCGGCGACGGTGTCGGTCTCCGCGTCGGCGGCGGTGGCCGGGCTGGTCTCGGTGCTCATCGGGACCATTCTCGCCCATCGGGACCGGGCGCCAGCACCGGGCGTCGCGGGTCGGTCCCGGAGCGCGGGTCGGCCGTCATCGACGCGGGGCGGGGACGCCGACGGCCCGGGGCGCGCTGGGCGTCCCGGGCCGTCGGTGGTGGTTCAGTGCCGCGTCAGAGCTGCGGCGTGCCGCCGTCGAGGCCGACGACGCTCGCCTGCGCGTCGAGCTGCTCGACCAGGCTGCCGAGGTAGCCCTTGAGACGGAGGCGGTAGTCGCGCTCGAAGGCGCGCAGCTGGCTGATCTTCGACTCGAGCGTCGCCTGCTCGCTCTCGAGCTGCTTGAGCGTGCGCTGACGCTGGCCCTCGGCCTCGGTCACGAGCTTCTCGGCCTCGGCGCGGGCCTCGCCCACGATCCGGTCGCCCTCGACCTGGCCGTTGCGGACGTACTCGTCGTGCAGGCGCTGCGCGAGCTGGAGCATGCCCGTGGCGGACTCGGGCTCCGTGCCGCTCGGCGCCGCGTACGCGGGGGCCGGTGCCTGGGGCTGAGCCGGCGCCTCCTCGACGACCTCGGCGACCGCGGCCACCTCGGGCTCGGGGGCCTCCTCCTCGACGGGTGCGACGACGGCCGTGGTCTCGACCACGCCCTCGCCACCCTCGAGCTCGGCGACCTTCGTCTTGAGCTCGGCGTTCTCGGTCTGCAGGACCCGGAGGGTGTTGACGATCTCGTCGAGGAAGTCGTCCACCTCGTCCTGGTCGTAGCCCTCGCGGAACTTGGTCGTCTGGAAGGTCTTCTTCAGAACGTCGTCTGCGGTCAGCAGAGTCATGTCGTCACCCCAATAGGTTCGTGACGCACGCAGGCGCACATGCGTCGATCGCGGTCAACGGTAGCGGATCATCTGGTGCTGCACCTCGTCGAGACGCGGCGTGGCGCAGCAAGTGGTGCACGGGAACGTGCACGGAGCGATACGGCGAGCAGCAACCCCGGACCCCCTCATGCGGCGTTCGCCCCCAGGACCATCAGGAGGACCCAGGTGACGAGCATGACGATGAGGAAGGCGACGTCGAAGGCCATCGGACCCACGCGCAGCGGCGGGATCCTGCGGCGCAGCGCCAGCAGCGGCGGGTCCGTCACGGTGTAGACGGCCTCGGCGGCGACGAGCGCGATCCCGCGCGGGCGCCACGACCGGGCGGCCATCTGCACGACGTCGAAGACCACCCGGACGAGCAGCGAGACGAAGAACAGCAGCACCACGACGTAGGCGACGGTGGCGACGTAACTCACGACGTCACCGTACCTGCCGGACGCCCGTCGGCGCCCATCGGCCTCGTGCCGCCCACGCCTCGTCAGCTCTGGTTGAACAGCCCGGAGCCGCTCTGGGCGCCGGAGCTCAGGCCCTCGGCCTGGATCTCGATCGACGCGGGCGAGAGCAGGAACACCTTCGCCGTGACGCGCTCGATCGTGCCGTGCAGGCCGAACGCGAGACCGGCGGAGAAGTCGACCAGGCGCTTGGCCTCGGCGTCGGACATCTCGGTGAGGTTCATGATGACGGGCGTCCCGGAGCGGAACGACTCACCGATGACCTTGGCGTCGTTGTACGTGCGCGGGTGCACGGTCGCGATGCGACGCAGGTCGCCGGGCGCGGCGGAGCGCGCGGAGCTGATCGGCGTCACGGGAGCGCGGTGGCTCGACACCTCGCGGGCGAGGGGAAGGTCCTCGACGTCGGCCATCTCGTACGACTCCTCCGTGTCCGTCACGTAGTCGAGCTCGTGGTCGACGTCCGGCTCGGACAGGCCGAGGTACTCCATCGTCTTGCGCAGGGCTCCCATGGGTCACTCCTTCTTGCGGTCTCCCGCGCTGCGGCGCGAGCCCTTCGGTGTTCTTACGCGGGACGCTATCCGCCGCGCGCCGCCTTCCCGGGGACGCCGTCCGGCGTGTCGCGCGCGGGCCGGGGGTTCAGCCGTCGAGGAGGACGACGCCGCAGGCGCGCCCGCCGGGCTGCAGCCGGCGGTGGGAGAACAGCCAGGGCGTCTCCTGCGTGCACAGCCCGAGGTCGAGGGTGCGGACGTCGGCGGCGCGGAGCTGGGCCGTGACGCCGGCGGGCAGGTCGAGCGACGGGGTCCCCCGACGGGTGGTCGCCCACGTCTCGGGGACGACGGCCGACACCTCGGCGCGCATCGCCTCGGGCACCTCGTAGCAGCGTCCGCAGATCGCCGGGCCGACGACGGCGCTCACCCGCGCGGCGCCCAGCGCGCGAAGGGCCGCCACCGCGCGCGGGACGACCCCGAGCGCGACGCCCCGCCGGCCGCTGTGGACGGCGCCGACCGCGCGCGGGACGCCGGCGTCGTCGTGACCGGCGAGGAGCACGGGGACGCAGTCGGCGGCCAGCGCGGCGAGCGCGCGGCCGCCGGTCGTCGTGACGAGCGCGTCGAGCCGCGGGTCGCCGTCGAGGAGGTCGATGTCGGACGCGCCGTCAGCTCGCCCGTCGACCGCCGGCGGCACCGGCCGGACCTCGCCGGCGCCGTCGACGATGCCGACGGTGCTGCCGTGCACCGCGCGGATCCAGGTCACCGGGGCGTGGACCAGGTCGGCGACGGCGGCGCGGTTGGCCGCGACGGCCGCGGGGTCGTCACCGACGCCCGCACCGAGGTTCAGCCCGTCGCGCGGTGGCAGGCTGACGCCGCCGCGGCGCGTGGTGAACCATGCTCGGACACCGGGGCCGAGCCCCGGCGCCGGGAGCACCTCGAGCCCGGGCCGGCCCGGCTCGGCCGCCCGGGTCACCGCGATGTCCCTACTTGAGGAAGTCCGGCACGTCGAGCTCCTCGCTCGGGCGCGGGCGCTCGACCACGACCGGCGGGACCTCGACCGGCTCGTGCCGCTCGGCGGCGGCCGGCGGCACGTCGAGCCCGACGACGTCGTCCTCGGCTGGGTCCTCGACGGCCGCGGGGACGGCGACGGGCGCGGCGGGCGGCGGGGTGGTCGCGGGACGCGCGACGTCGCCCGGACGGCGACGCGGCTCGGCGGCGGCCGCCGGGGCGGGCGTCGCGTGACGCGCGAGCGGCGCACCGTCGAAGCCGGCGGCGATGACGGTGACGCGCACCTCGTCGCCCAGCGTGTCGTCGATGACGGTGCCGAAGATGATGTTGGCCTCGGGGTGCGCGGCCTCCTGGACGAGGCGCGCGGCCTCGGTGATCTCGAACATCCCGAGGTCGCTGCCGCCCTGGATCGACAGCAGGACGCCGTGGGCGCCGTCGATGCTGGCCTCGAGCAGCGGCGAGGAGATCGCGAGCTCGGCGGCCTGGAGGGCGCGGTCCTCGCCGACGGCCGAGCCGATGCCCATGAGCGCGCTGCCGGCGCCCTGCATGACGGACTTGACGTCGGCGAAGTCGAGGTTGATGAGGCCCGGCGTCGTGATGAGGTCCGTGATCCCCTGGACACCGGAGAGCAGCACCTGGTCGGCGCTCTTGAACGCGTCCAGCACCGAGACGTTCCGGTCGCTGATCGACAGCAGCCGGTCGTTCGGGATGACGATGAGCGTGTCGACCTCGGAGCGCAGCGCCTCGATGCCGGAGTCGGCCTGGGTGGAGCGGCGACGGCCCTCGAACGTGAACGGGCGCGTCACGACACCGATGGTGAGAGCGCCGAGCTGACGGGCGATCCGCGCGACGACGGGTGCGCCGCCGGTCCCCGTCCCGCCACCCTCGCCGGCCGTGACGAAGACCATGTCGGCCCCGCGCAGGACCTCCTCGATCTCCTCGGCGTGGTCCTCGGCCGCGCGCTTGCCGACCTCGGGGTCGGCCCCGGCGCCGAGCCCGCGCGTGAGCTCGCGGCCGACGTCGAGCTTGACGTCGGCGTCGCTCATGAGGAGCGCCTGGGCGTCGGTGTTGATCGCGATGAACTCGACCCCCTTGAGGCCGGCGTCGATCATGCGGTTGACGGCGTTGACACCGCCACCACCGATCCCCACGACCTTGATGACCGCGAGGTAGTTCTGCGGTGTCGTCACGTTCGACCCTCTTCTCCGCGCCCGTCCGGAACGCCCGATACGAACCCTCACCCTCTAGTTGAGGGTAAGACTTATGTCACTTTCTGACGTCGATGACGCTAGGTGGATCGACTGCCGCGGGCAACGACCGCGCCGGGTGTGTCGCCACCCGAAGATGCCGAGCCGTCTCGCGGGCGTGGGACGACACGTCAGGAGGTCGTCGGCGCCTCGGGCGCGCTCACGTCGTAGCGGGTGGCCGGCACCTGGAGCAGCGTGAGCAGGACGCGCGCCTTGAGGTCGCTCTCCGCGGCGCTCCCCCACCCGACGCTCGACCCCGAGTGCAGCCGCAGCTCGATCGCGTCGGGCGAGGTCGCCCCGGCGTCGCGGACCTGCTCCCGCAGCTCGGGCGGGAGCTGGTCGAGCACGGAGAGCACCGCGAGCACGGTGTCCTGCGCGCCGTCCTGCGTCATGTCGACCGTGAGGAGCGGCAGGTCGCCGGGGGCGGCGTCCGGCGCGACGGACGCGACGACGACCCCGTCGGGTCCGACGAGGTCGAGCAGCTCGGACTCGCCGCCGTCGGCGGCCGCGGCGACGGCGACCGGCTCGCGCGGGGTCAGCGTGGCCGTGACGCCGCCGGGCCAGTCGCGCGTGACGACGGCGTCCGCGACGTCCGGACGCTCCTCGAGCCGCGCCGCGATGCCGGCGGTGTCGAGACGGACGAGCGGGGTCCCCACGGCCTCCTCGACGACGGCGACCGCCGCGTCGCGGTCGAGGTAGGCCCCCTCCCCCGCGATGACGATCCGGTCGCTGCGCAGGGCGAGCAGCGAGCTGAAGCCGACCGCCCAGACGGCCCCGACCAGCAGGAGGAGCACGCCGACGCCGATGCCGATCCGCGTCCAGAGCACCCGGCTCCTGGCCCGCCGACGCTCCGCGAGCCGGTCGTCGAGCTGGCTGACGGGCGCGCGGCCGGGGAGCGCGGCACGCGGCGCGCGGTCCGGGCGCCCCGGTGCGACCTCGGGCTGCTCCCGCGGCGCGTCGTCGTCGGGCACCGGCTCGTCCCAGTCGGCGTGCAGGTCAGCGAGCTCGTCGGCGGGGATGACGAGGTCGGCGCCGCGCGGCGCGCGCGGGTCGGGCGGTCGTTGGGCACCGGTCCGCGTCGGGCCGGTCCGCGGGGCGCGCGGTGCGCTCGGCTGCCTCACTCCGCCCCGCCCGCCCGGGCCGCGAGGCGCTCGAGCACGACGGGCGCGAGCAGGGTCACGTCACCCGACCCGACGGTCATGACGAGATCCCCCGGTCCCGCGAGGTCGGCCGCGCGACGCGCCGCGTCCAGCCGGTCGGGCACGAGCAGGAAGGGCATCGCGCCGCGCTCCGCACGCTCCGCCGGCTCCGCGTCCGTGATGAGCGCGCTCGTGACACCGTCGATCGGTGCCTCGCGCGAGCCGAAGACGTCCGTGACGACGACGGCGTCGGCCCCGTCGAGCGCGTCGGCGAACTCCTCGGCGAAGTCCCGGGTCCGGGTGAACAGCGCGGGCTGGAACAGGACGACGAGGCGTCCGTCCCCCACGGCGAGCCGCCCGGCGCGCACCGCGTTCTCGACCTTGCGGGGGTTGTGCGCGTAGTCGTCGACGACGCGGACGCCGTCGGCCTCGCCCACCGTCTCGAACCGGCGACCGGCCCCCCGGAACGCGGTCAGGGCCTCGGCGACGGCCAGCGCCGAGGCCGGTGAGCCGTCCGTCGCCTCGAGCGCCGCGGCCCACGCGGCCGCCGCGTCGAGGATGGTGTGCAGGCCCGGCGCCGCGACGTCGATCCGGACGGGGTCGAGGACGGCGACCCCGTCCCGGTGCAGCGTGAGCGTGGCGCCGGCGGACGCGCCCGTGAGCGCGAGGTCCGTGAGCAGCACGTGCTCGGTGCCGGCGACCCCGAGGTCGGGCGCGGCCTCCTGGCCGTAGGTGCGCACGCGGACGCCCTCGCCGGCCGCCGTGCGGGCGACGCGCAGCGAGCCCTCGTCGCCGGCGAACGCCACGAGCAGCCCGCCCGGGACGATCCGACGGGTGAACTCCTCGAACGCGGCGAGGATCTGCGGGAGCCCCCCGGTGTAGTGCGCGAGATGGTCGGCCTCGACGTTCGTCACGATCGCGACGCTCGGCGCGTAGTTGAGGAAGGACTCGTCCGACTCGTCGGCCTCGGCGACGAACGGACCGGTCCCGACGCGCGAGCCGGAGCCCCAGCCGAGCACCGTGCCGCCGATGGCGGCGCCCGGGTCGGCTCCGGCACCGTCGTGGAGCGCGACGGCGAGCATCGCCGAGACGGTCGTCTTCCCGTGCGTTCCCGCGACGGCGTAGAACGACCGGCCGGCCGCGAGCCGCGCCATCGCCACCGATCGGTGGACGACCTCGATCCCGAGCTCGCGCGCCCGGACGACCTCGACGTTGGTCCCGGGGATCGCGGTCGAGACGACCACGACGTCGGCGCCGTCCACCTGCTCGGCCGCGTGACCGATGTCGACGCGGGCACCGCGCTCGCGCAGCCGCAGCGTCTCCTCGCCCTCGACCTGGTCGGAGCCGGTGACGCGGTGGCCCTGCTCGAGGGCGATCTCGGCGAGCACGCTCATGCCGTGGCCGCCGATCGCGACGAAGTGCCAGCGCTGCGCCGGGTCCTGCTGCGTTGGGCTCACGGCCGGTCCTCCACTCGTCATGCCGTTCGCCCCGCCACGCGCGTCACGAGGTCGGCGAGGCGGCTCGCCCCGTCGACGACGCCGACACCGCGGGCGGAGCTCGCCATCGCGGCGAGGCCCGCGGGGTCGAGCAGCAGCGGCAGCACGACGTCCCGCACGCGGTCGCCCGTGAGGTCGGCGTCGGCGACCACGCGGGCCCCGCCCGCCGCCTCGAGCCCGGCGACGTTGAGCCGCTGCTCCCCGTTGCCGAACGCGAGCGGCACGTACACGCCGGGCAGGCCGAGCGCGGCCTGCTCGCACACCGTCCCGGCGCCCGAGCGGCCGAGCACGAGGTCGGCGACGGCATACGCCGAGGCCATGTCGTCGAGGTACTCGACCAGGTGGTAGCCGGGGCCGGCGGCCGCGGCCGCGTCGGCGACGCCCGCCGCCTTGCCCCGGCCGGCCGAGTGGAGCACCTGGACGCCGGCGGCCGTGAGGTCGCTCGCGGCGTCGGCCATCGCCTCGTTGATCCGCTGGGCGCCGAGCGAGCCGCCGGTCACGAGGAGCACCGGCCGGTCCGGGTCGAGCCCGAGCCGCGTCGCCGCCTCGACGCGTCGGGCGGCGCGACCGGCCGCGTCGAGCGACGCGAGCTCGGCGATGTCCGGGCGCAGCGGCAGACCGGTGTGGACCGTGACCCCGCGGCGCGCCGCCAGCGCCGTCTCGGCGAACGTGAGCGCGACGGCCGCCGCGCGCCGGGCGCCCTGGCGGTTGGCCAGGCCGGGGCGGACGTTCTGCTCGTGGATGACGACGGGGACGCCGGCCGAGCGCGCCGCCCGGTAGGCGGGCGGTGAGACGTAGCCGCCGAAGCCGACGACGACGTCCGCGTCCAGCCGCGCCAGCTCCCGGCGGGCGAGCGCCGTGGCGCGCCGGTAGTCGCGCGGGAAGCGCAGCGCCGCCGCGTTCGGCCGGCGCGGGAACGGGACGCGCGGGATGACGGCGAGCTCGTAGCCGCGCTGCGGGACGAGCCGGGACTCCAACCCCTCCGCCGTGCCGAGCACGAGCACGTCGGCGCCGCCGGGACGCGCGGTCAGCTCGTCCGCGAGGGCGAGCAGCGGGTTGACGTGGCCCGCCGTCCCGCCACCGGCGAGGAGCACGCGCAGCCGGGGCGCGGCCGGGCCGGGGGCGGTCGTCATCGCCGGCCTCCGGTCAGTCCGGCCGCGAGCACGCCGAACGAGCGTCGCACGGCCCCGCGCCGGGCGCGCAGCGCCTCGGGCGCCCCCGGTTCGGTCCGCGCGAACGCCAGCACGATGCCGAGCGCGATGAGCGTCGCGATGAGCGAGGAGCCGCCGGCCGAGACGAGCGGGAGCGGCACCCCGATGACGGGGAAGACGGCCGTCACCACGCCGATGTTGACGACGGCCTGGGCCAGCAGCCACGCCGCGATGCCGCCCGTCGTGATCTTGACGAAGGGGTCGGGGTGTCGCAGGATCACGCGCGCCAGCCCGACCGCGAGCGCGGCGAACAGCGCGAGCACGAGCAGCGTCCCCATGAGACCGAGCTCCTCGCCGATGATGGCGAAGATGAAGTCGTTCTGCGCGGCCGGGAGGTAGAGCCACTTGGAGCGCGAGCCGCCGAGGCCGACCCCGCTGATCCCGCCCGTCCCGAGCGCCTGGAGCGAGTGACCGATCTGCCAGGCGAGCTGGTCGCTCAGCTCGCCGATCCCGAGCATCGCCTTGATCCGGGCCATCCGGGTCTCCCCCGTGGTGGCGAACATCGCCGCGACCGACGCCGCCCCGACCGCCAGCATGACGAAGACCCGCATCGGGACGCCGGCCACCCACAGCGCGCCGAACATGAGCGCGCCCATGATGAGGACCGTGCCGAGGTCGTACGTGACGTAGAGCTGTGCGCCGAGCAGGACGAACCCGCCGAGCAGCGGGAGCGCGAGCCGCTTGAGCTGCCCGAGGTCGCGCTGGCGCTGCGAGAGCACGAGGCCGAGCCAGAGCGCGAGCGCGAGCTTGACGAACTCGGCCGGCTGAATCCGGATACCCGCCGCGAGCGTGATCCAGCTCGTGTTGCCTCCGGAGCTCTCGCCCATGAGCTTGGTCGCCGCCGTCAGGCCGATGGCCGCGACGTAGGCGGGCCACGCGAACGCGCGGATCACCCGGACGGGCAGCCGGCTCATGAGCACGGCCAGCGGCAGTGCGATGAGCGCGAACTTGGCCTGGTCGAGGAACTGCTTGAGCGGGCTCACCCCGCCCGTCGCCTTGAGCGAGTAGACGGTCGAGCTGGACAGCACGAACACGAGGCCGAGCGCGAGCAGGACGAGCGTGACCGACGCGATGAGGTAGTAGGAGGCCACCGGGGACTCCCACGCGGTCCGGACGGCGGCGCGCGTGGCGCTCTCCCGGCGGGGTGCGCCCGAGCGGGCCGTGCGCGCGGGGGCCGGCTCCCGCGCGCCGACGGCGGTCACTGCTCCCCCGCGGCCCTCGGGGTCAGCTCACGAACGGCGCGGGCGAACGTGTCGCCCCGGTGGCCGTAGTTGCGGAACTGGTCCCAGGAGGCCCCGGCCGGTGCGAGCAGCACGGTGTCGCCCGGCTGGGCGAGCCTCCGGGCAGCGGTCACGGCAGCTGTCATCACCTGGTCAGTGTCCCCGTCGGGCACCCGGATCACGGGGAGGTGGCTCGCGTGTCGCTCCAACGGGTCGACCCAGGGGGCCGGGTCCTTCCCGATGAGGACGACGCCGCGCATGGCGCGCGCGTGGTCGCGGACGAGGTCGGCGAGGTCGGCGCCCTTGGCGTCGCCGCCCGCGATCCACACGGCCGTCCCGTCGGCGACGGCGCGCAGAGCGGCCGCGGCCGCGTGCGCGTTCGTCGCCTTCGAGTCGTTGACGTAGGTCACGCCGTCGACGACCCCCACGACCGCGCTGCGGTGCGCGTCGAGCCGGAACGAGCGCAGGCCGTCGGCCACGGCCTCCGCGTCGACGCCGGCCGAGCGCGCCAGGGCGGCCGCGGCCATCGCGTTGGTCACGAGGTGCGGCGCCAGGGTGACGCCGGCGGGACCGGGGGTCCCCAGGTGCTCGAGGTCGGAGCGCTCGAACAGGGCGACGCCCTCGGTGTGCCGCCGCACGTGGAACGCGCGGTCGACGACGGTGCCCTCGACGATGCCGATCTGCGCGACCGACGGCACGCCGACCGTGAGCCCGACGGCACGGGCGCCCTCGACGACGTCGGCCTCCTCGACCAGCTCGCGCGCGCCGTCCTCCCAGGTCGGGTAGACGCACGCGTCCCGGACGCCGCGGTAGACCCGCGCCTTGGCGGCGCGGTAGCGCTCCATCGTGCCGAAGTGGTCGAGGTGATCGTCCGCGACGTTGAGGCAGACGGAGGCCTGCGGACGCGGGGACGAGGTGTCGTTGAGCTGGAGGGCGGCGATCTCGATCGGCCACGCCTGCGGGGCGCGGAGCACGCCCGCCTCGTCGGCGATCCCGTCCAGCGCGACACCGGGCAGCGTCACGCCGAGGTTGCCCAGCGGCGGGGCGTGCAGCCCGCCGGCGCGCAGGAGCTCCGACGTCATCTGCGTCGTGGTCGTCTTCCCGTTCGTCCCGGTGACGAACAGCCACGGCGCGTCGTCGAGTCGGATCAGCCACGCCAGGTCGAACTCGGTCATGAGCCGAAGACCGAGCGCGAGCGGCGTGGCGACGAGCGGGGAGTGCAGCGGGATGCCCGGGGAGACGAGGACGAGCCGGGGGTCGGCGGCCAGCCCGCGCGCGACGAGGTCGGCCTCGCTCTCCCCGGCGCGCGGGACGAGGACCCGCACGCGCGGCAGGTCGCTCGCGGCCCGCTCGGCGACGGCGGGCCGGGAGTCGAGCGCGACGACGTCGGCGCCCAGCTCGGCGAGCACGCGCGCCGCGTCGGCGCCCGACAGACCGAGACCGACGACGAGGACGCGCGCACCGGCGAACCGGGCGCGTCGGGCGTCGACGTCGGCCGGCGACACGACGTCGGCGGTGAGGTCCTGCGTCATCCGATCGGCTCCGATGCGATCCACTGCGCGTAGAAGATCGCCAGACCGATCGCGGCGAACACCGCGGCGATGAGCCAGAACCGGATGACGATCGTGATCTCCTGCCACCCCGCGAGCTCGAAGTGGTGGTGCAGCGGCGCCATCCGGAACACGCGTTTGCCGCCCGAGATCTTGAAGAACCCGATCTGGATGACGCTCGAGGCGACGATGACGACGAACATGCCGCCGATGATGACGGCGAGCAGCTCGGTCCGGGTGAGGATCGACAGGCCGGCGAGCGCGCCACCGAGGGCGAGCGAGCCGGTGTCCCCCATGAAGATCTTCGCCGGGCTCGCGTTCCACCACAGGAAGCCGAGGCAGGCGCCGACGATGGCCGCGGTGATGATCGCGAGGTCGAGCGGGTCGCGCGTCGTGTAGCAGCGCGCGCTGCCCGCGAGGAGGTTGTGGCAGTCCTGGTTGAACTGCCACATCGTGATGAGGACGTAGGCGCCGAACGCGAAGATGCTGACGCCCGTGCAGAGGCCGTCGAGACCGTCGGTGAGGTTGACCGCGTTCGACCAGGCCGTGATGAGGAAGTTCGCCCAGACCATGAACAGCAGCACGCCGATCGCCGTGCCGAACAGGGCGAGGCTCAGGCCGGTGTCCCGCAGGAACGAGATGCCCATCGTGGCCGGCGTGATGCCGTCCTTGTTGGGGAACTGCAGGACGAGGAAGCTGAAGACGATGCCGACGCCGCCCTGGCCGATGATCTTCGCGATCGGTGAGAGCCCGAGCGAGCGCTGCCGGGAGATCTTCGTGAAGTCGTCGGCGAAGCCGACGAGGCCGAGGCCGACGATGAGGAAGAGCAGCAGCAGGCCGCTCACGCTCATCGGCGCGACGCCGTCGTTGCGCAGGAACGAGACCACGTTCGCCACGGCGTAGCCCAGCAGCGTCGCCACGATGATGACGACGCCGCCCATCGTGGGGGTGCCGCGCTTGACGTGGTGCGACGTCGGGCCGTCCTGCCGGATGAACTGGCCGTACTGCTTGCGCACGAGGAAGCGGATGAACAGCGGGGTGCCGAACAGCGAGACGGCCAGCGCCACCCCACCCGAGACCATGACGGGAATCACTGAGGCACCTCCGGCTCGTGGCCTGTCTTGCTGGTCGGCCCGCTGGCCGCCACGATGTCGTCGGCGAGCCGGTACAGCTCCGCGCCGTTGGACGACTTGACGAGCAGGACGTCCCCCGGCTGCCGGTTGGCCTCCCACCAGGCGAGCGCATCGTCCGGCGTCTCGACGAACGCCGCCTCCTCGCCGAACGAGCCCTCGAGGAGCGCGCCGGTGAACATGGCGCGCGCCGGGGTCCCGACGACGAGCAGGCGGTCGACGTCGAGCCGGACGGCGAGCCGGCCGACCGCGTCGTGGGCCAGGAGGGAGTCCGGGCCGAGCTCGCGCATCTCGCCGAGGATCGCGACCGTCCGCCGGCCCCGGCCGAGTGCGACGAGCGCCTTGAGGGCCGCGCGCATCGAGTCGGGGTTGGCGTTGTAGGAGTCGTCGATCAGGGTGACGCCGTCACCCAGCTCGCTGACGGCCATCCGGTGCGGGCTCGCGGCGCCGGCGGAGCTCAGGCCGGTGGCGACGTCGGCCAGGCCGAGACCGCTGGCCAGCGCGACCGCGGCCGCGGCGAGCGCGTTGGTGAGGTGGTGCTCCCCCACGAGACGCAGCGCCACGGGAGCGCGCTCGGCGCCGCTGACGAGCGTGAACGCGACGCGCGCCTGCGTCACCACGATGTCGTCGGCGCGCACGTCGGCATCCGCCGCGCGACCGAACGTGAGGATGCGCCGGCCGGGCGCGACGCCCTCGGCCATGGCGCGCACGCGCTGGTCGTCCGCGTTCAGGACGGCGGTGCCGCCCTCGGGAAGGGCCGCGAGGATGCTCGCCTTCTCCGCCGCGACGCCGTCGACGCCGCCCATCCCGGCGAGGTGGGCGTTGCCGACCACGAGGACGCACGCGACGTCCGGCGGCGCGATCCGAGTGAGGTAGTCGATGTTCCCGGGCGCGTCGGCGCCCATCTCGAGGACCAGGTCCGTCGTCGACTCGTCGCACCGCAGCACCGTGACGGGCAGGCCGACCTCGTTGTTGAACGAGCGCACCGGCGCCACGGTCGGCCCCTGCGCGGAGAACAGGTGGGCGAGCAGGTCCTTCGTCGTCGTCTTGCCGACCGAGCCGGTCACGGCGACGACGTGCGGTCGCGGCTCCCGCGCGGAGCGCGAGCGCAGCCGGGCGAGGACGCCCCGAGCCAGGTCGCCGAGGGCGGCCGTCGTGTCGGGCACGACGAGGAACGGGAGGGCCGCGTCGCCGCCGTCGCCCCCCGGCTCGTGGTCGGCGAGCACGAGCACGGCGCCCCGCTCGACCGCGCCCGCGGCGTGCGCGTGACCGTCGAGCCGCTCCCCGCGGATCGCGACGAAGAGGCTGCCCGGACCCGCCTCGCGGGAGTCGGTGACGACGGAGGTGACGACGGTGTCGGTCGAGGCCGACCCAGCGAGCCGACCCCCGACGAGCTGCGCGGCCTCGCCGGCCGTGAGCGCGATCACCGATCGCCCGCCACGGGCACACCCGCGGCGCGTGCCACCTCGCGGTACACGTCACGGTCGTTGTAACGGTGGAACACCCCTGCGATCTCCTGCGTCGGTTCGTGGCCCTTGCCGGTGACGATCACGGTATCGCCTTCGCCCGCCATCCCCACGGCCCGGCGCAGCGCGTCGGCGCGCGACGTCGTCACCTCGACGACGTCCGCGAGGTCCGGGCGCACCTGCCGCGCGCCCTCGAGGATCGCGGCGCGGATCGCGCCGGGCTCCTCCGAGCGCGGGTTCTCGTCCGTGACGACGACGACGTCGGCCAGCCGCGCGGCGATCTCGCCGAGCATGGGCCGCTTGCCCTGGTCGCGGTCACCGTCCGAGCCGAGCACGGCGACGAGCCGCCCCGGCGTGATCGGGCGGACGGCCTCGAGCGCGTAGACGAGCGCGTCGGGCGTGTGCGCGTAGTCGACGATGCACAGCGGAAGGCCGTGGCCGCGCTCGACGACGCGCTCCATCCGCCCGGGGATGGCCGAGGCGCTCGCGACGGCGTCGATCGCGACGTCGACGGCGACGCCGGAGGCGACCGCCGTCGCGATCGCGGTGGCCGCGTTGGTCACGTTGACGAGGCCGGGCAGCGGGCTGTGCGCCTCGTGCACCGCGCCGTCGGGACCGCGCAGCTGGAAGGTCGAGCCGACACCGTCGAGGCCGATGTCGGCCTGGAGCACGCGCCAGTCGGCCGCGACGGCCGCCTCCGAGGCGTCGCCGACGTGCGTCGAGACGGTCGTCACCGGGATGGGCGAGGTCCGGGCGAGCCGCGCGCCCCACTCGTCGTCGACCACGACGACGCCCCGCGCCGCCTGGGCGGGGTCGAAGATGCTCGCCTTCGCCGCGAAGTACTCCTCCATCGTGTGGTGGAAGTCGAGGTGGTCGCGCTGGAGGTTGGTGAAGACGACGACGTCGAACCGCACCCCCGACAGCCGGTGCAGCGCGATCCCCTGCGACGACGCCTCGGTCACGAGGGCGGCGACGCCGCCCTCGCGGGCCGCGGCGAGGACGCGGTGCAGCGCGGGCGCCTCCAGCGTGGTCCGCGGGCTCTCCAGGCTCACCTCGCCGAGCCGGATCTCGACGGTGCCGAGCAGCGCGACGGGGCCGAGCCCGGCCCGCAGGGCGGCGTCGACGAAGTAGGTCGTCGTCGTCTTGCCGTTGGTGCCGGTGACGGCGACGGTGACGAGGTCGTCCGAGGGGGCACCGTAGACGACGTCGGCCAGCAGGCCGGCAACGCGCCGCGGGTCCGCCGTCAGCAGGACCGGGACGTCGAGACCCCCGACGTGCTCGAGGCCGGCCTCGTCGGTGACGACGGCCACGGCCCCGGCCTCGACGGCCGCGGCGGCGAACCGCGCGCCGTGGGCCCGGAAGCCCGGGACGCCGACGAACAGGTCACCCGGCACGGCCTCGTCGGAGGCGACCGTGACGCCCGTGACGGTGACGTCACCGAGCGCCGCGGACGCTGCCGAGCCGTCGACGACTCCGGCCGCGGGGGCCGGCGCGAGACCCAGCTCGACGGCCAGGTGCGCCAGCGACACGGGCACGGTCGCGCTCGGCTGGAGCTGCTTCACGGGTGATGTCACGATGGGCCAATCTACCCGGGCCGGCTAGCCGACCGTGGGCGGCTCCTCGCCCGGGTAGGACGGGAAGAGCGTCGCCTTCTCGCCCGTCGGCGGGATGCCGAGGGTCTGGAGCGCGAACGACGCGACGTCGTGGAACACGGGGGCCGCGATGGTGCCGCCGAAGAAGCCGTGCTGCGGCTTGAACAGGATGACGCCGACCGCGATCCGGGGGGCGTCCGCCGGCACGACGCCGACGAACGACGCGGCCGTCGCGGTGACGCCGCCCTGCCCGTCGGCGACCTGCGCCGTCCCGGTCTTGCCGGCGACGCGGTAGCCGTCGATCGCGGCCCGGTTGCCCGTCGCGCCGTCCTCGCTCGTCACGGACTCGAGCATGCGGATCATGTCGCTCGCGGTCTCGGGCGAGACCACCCGCACCTCCTCGCCCGAGGCGGACGGGGTGAACCGCCCGTCGTCGTCGCTGGTCCCGTCGACCAGGTGGAGCGGGGTGCGCACGCCGCCGTTCGCGAGCGTCGCGATGACGTTGGTGTTCTGCAGGAGGTTCACCTGGACGTGCTGGCCGAACATGGTGGTGAAGCGCGAGCGGCCGTCCCACTTGGTCGGGTCGAGCGCGATCCCCGCGGTCTCGCCGGCGAGCTCGACGCCCGTCGGAGCCCCCCAGCCGAAGGAGTCCATGTAGTCGACGCGGGTCTGGTCGGACATGAGCTGCCCGATCTGGATGGTGCCGGTGTTGGAGGAGTCAGCGAGGATCCCCGTGACGGTCAGCCGCTCCGTCTCGTGCTCGGTGTGGTCCTTGAACGTCTGCGAGCTGTTCGGCGGGGTGTAGGTGTAGGGAACCTCGAACTCCGACGTCGGCGTGACGAGACCCTCCTCCATCGCGGCGGCGACAGTGAGGATCTTGCCGGTCGAGCCGGGCTCGTACGGGCTCTGCAGCGAGTTGAGCCGGCCGTAGCCGCTCGGGTCGTTGGGGTCCACCATGCCGGACTCGGCCCAGGACAGGATGCGGCCCGTCCCGACCTCGATGACGACGACGGCACCCCACTCCGACACGGTCTCGGCGACCTTGGCGTCGATGATCTCCTGGCTGCGCTGCTGCAGGTCCGAGTCGATCGTCAGGTGCACGGTGTCGCCGTTGTCGGCCGGCGTGACGGTCTGGCCGGCGCCGGGGATCATGACGCCGCCGACCCCGATCTCGCCCGTGCGCAGGCCGTCGGTGCCGCCGAGCAGGTCGTCGAACCGGTACTCGATGCCGGCGGCGCCCTCGCCGTCGCTCTTGACCCAGCCGACGAGGCTGCCGGCGGTGACGCCCGCCGGGTAGACGCGCATCTCCTCGAGGTTGCTCGTGAGCCCGTTGACGCCGAGGTCGAGGAGCTGGTTGCGGACCTCGGGCGTGACGTTGCGCGCGATGATGAGGCCGCCGTTCGACCCGGTGAGCTGGGCGCCCAGCTCGTGCGCGTCGACCCCGAGGAGCGGCGCCATGAGCTCGGCCGCGGCCGACGCACCCCGCCCGAGCACGGTCTTGCCGTCCTCCGCGTAGTAGACGAAGGCCGGGATCTGGTGCTGGTCGACCTGGATGTCGTAGGTCATGACCGAGGTGGCGAGGACCGCCCCGTCGGCGTCGACGATGTCGCCGCGCTGCGCGTGGATCGGGTACTCGCGCATCCGGCTGCTCGACGCCGCCTCCGCGAGCCCCGGCCCCTGGACGACCTGGACCTGGACGAGCCGCACGGCGAACAGGACGAGGGCGACCAGGACGACGCCGATCATGATCCGGGTGCGGCGCGAGGAGGGGCCGACGCGCCAGGCGCGGGGAGCGCTCCCGCCGGGGCCGCCTGAGCCGCCGGACCCCGAGCCCGCCGTGACGGCCGCGGCGCGGGGCGTCGGGGCCGCCGCGCGCGGGGCGGTCCGGGGGGTGCGGGTCCTGGCCCCGGCCTGGACGCGGGGGTCGCGGGCCTCCCGGGGCTGGCGGGTCTTCGCGTCCGCCTGGGTCCGCCCGCGCGTCGCCGTCATGGACGACGATGCTGCCCGCCGGGAGTCCCGCCGGGCCGCAGACACGCCGCGCGTGCGATCAGCGGGTGCCACGCCGAGCCCTCAGCTGCCGCCGATGAGCGTGCCGTCGGACAGGCGGATGTAGATGACGCCGTCGCTCGGGACGAGCCCGAGCTCCTGCGCCTTCGCCATCACCTGGGCCGGGGCGCTGGCCTGGTCGACCTGCGTCGAGAGGGCCTCGAGCTGCTGCTGCGCGTTGGTCAGCTCGACGGTGCGGTTGCGGATCGCGTAGGACGTCGCGGCCATCGACGTCTGCAGCGACAGCGCGCCGAGCATCGCGACGAGAAGGATCGCCACGAGCAGGCCGATGTACGGAACGCGGGAGGCCTCGGGACGGTGGAGCGCGACGACGCGCAGCTGTGGCCGGGCGGGTGCCGGGGCCGGACGCGGGGAGGGCCGCGGCGCGAGACGGGCGGGGGCTGCGCTCATGAGGTCCTCCAGGCGGCGTCGAGCATGTGGTCGGGGGTCGGTCGGGTTCGGGTGGCGGCCCGCAGGCGGACCGACGCGGCGCGCGGGTTGGTGGCCTGCTCCACGTCGTCGGCCTTCTCGGCGCCGCGGACGACGAGCTCGAGGTAGGGCCGGTGGGTCTCGGGCTCGATCGGCCACTCGCGCGGGGCGCTCGAGGTCGCGCCGCGGGCGAGGGCCCGCTTGACCAGTCGGTCCTCGAGCGAGTGGTAGCTCTCGACGACGATCCGGCCGCCGACCGCGAGCACCTCGATCGCGCGGGGCAGCGCGTCCGCGAGGATGTCGAGCTCGCCGTTGACGGCGATCCGCAGGGCCTGGAACGTGCGCTTCGCCGGGTGTCCCCCGGTCTTCTGCGACGCCCGCGGCACGCTGCGCTGGACCAGCTCGGCGAGCTGGGTCGAGGTCGCCAGCGGCGTCGTCGCGCGCTCGCGGACGATCGCGGACGCGATGCGGTGGGCGAACCGCTCCTCGCCGTACTCGCGCAGGATCCGGGCGAGCTCGCGCTCGTCGTCCTCGGCCAGCAGGTCGGCCGCGGTGGGGCCGGTGGAGGCGTCCATCCGCATGTCGAGCGGCGCGGGGCGGGAGTAGGAGAAGCCACGCTCGGCGTCGTCGAGCTGGAGCGAGCTGACGCCGAGGTCGAGCAGCACCCCCTGCACCGGGTGGCCGACGACGTCCGCCACGACCTCGTCGATCTCGTCGTACGTCGCGTGGACGGCGCGGAAGCGCTCCCCGAACCGCGCCAGTCGACGCGAGGCGAGGTCGATCGCCTGGAGGTCGCGGTCGATGCCGATGACGCTCGCGTTCGGGCAGGCCTCCAGGACCGCCTCGGAGTGGCCGCCCATGCCGAGCGTGCCGTCGACGAGGACCGAGCCGGGCTCCCGCAGCGCGGGGGCGAGAAGCTCGACGCATCGGTCGCGCAGGACGGGGACGTGGAGATCGGCCGCGTCTCGTCGGGGGGAGGTGCCCTGCTGCGGCGATGCGTTCGGCTCGGTCATGTCACCTCCTCGCGGCGATCGGGTCCGGGTGTGGCCGGGTGGACGGGTGGCGCGGGTGCGCCGGGCTGACTGGTGGGGCTGGTGCGGTGGATGGCGACCTGTCGGGCCAGGACTCCCCCCGAGGGCGCTTCTGGCGCCGGGGAAGTGCGTCAGAGGCGTCGGTGGGAGACCTCGCGCGACAGATACGGGTCAGAAGTCGGGCATCACCTCCGGCGCCGCGTCGTCGAACGCGGCGGAGGCGCCCTCGAGGTAGGCGTCCCAGGCCGTCGCGTCCCAGATCTCGACCTTGTTGCCGGTCCCGACCACGGCGAGCTCGCGCTCGAGCGAGGCCCAGGTCCGCAGGATCGGCGGGATCGTCACGCGGCCCTGCTTGTCCGGGATCTCGTCGTGCGCGCCAGAGAGCAGGACGCGGTTGAAGTCGCGCGACTGCTTCGAGGTGAGCGGGGCCGCCTTGAGCTGGGCCTGGAGCGTCGAGAACTCGGAGATCGGGAAGACGAAGAGGCACTTCTCGTGGCCGCGGGTCATGACGAGACCCGGCGCGAGCTCCTCGCGGAACTTGGCAGGAAGGATGAGCCGCCCCTTGTCGTCGAGCTTGGGCGTGAAGGTGCCGATGAGCACGCGTCTCACCTCCCGCCCTGTCCCGCCTGGTTCCTCCACATTACTCCACAACCCTCCACTTTGACCACGCCATCAGGGCGCGACGCGCCGCAAGAGGTGCGTTGTCGCAGGTCAGATGCCGTGGAGGAGAGTGGAGCGCGCGGCCCGCGACCGGGCGGAGAGGGGGCGCCGACGGCGGCTCACGGGTGCGGTTCAGGGCGCGGGCAGGCTCGCGCCGGCGCGAGGAAGCCCCGGAACGGTGCGGATCACGCGGGGACGGCCGCGGACGGGGAGCGGAGTGGAGGGCGTCCGGGGAGCGGAGTGGAGGACGCTCGCGGGAGCCGAGTGGAGAACGTCCGGGGAGCCGAGTGGAGGGCGTCCGGGGAGCGACGTGGCGGGCGCGGGCAGGCGCCGGGCTCGACGGCGCGGCTCAGCGAGGACGGGCCGGACGGGGAGGCCCTCCGGCGTCAGCCACCGGATCGCGAACGCGGGGGCAGCGCGCGGGAGGGCGAGAGAAGAGGGACGGGAGGAAGCAGACCGGCCGGCGGCGCGGGTGGTGACTCAGCGCTCGCCGCGCCGGCGGTCCCACCGCTCGTCGAGACGCGACATGAAGGGCGACGGGCCCTGGCTGCGCGGGCCGGCCGGCTTGGCGCCGCCGCTGCCGCCGGGCGGAACGCCCTCGGTGGCCTTGCCGCGCGACATCGACAGGAGGACGCCGCCGAACATGACGAGGAAGCCGATGATGCCGAGCCAGGACAGTCCCTGAGCCAGCCCGACCACGATGACGCCGAGGCCGAGGGCCGCGACGACGACACCCAGCAGCACCCGCGACGCGGCGCGGGGACCGACGGCCGGAGCCGAGCCGGTGAAGGTCTCGGCCAGCTTCGGGTCGTCGGAGCTGAGCTGCTGCTCCATCTGCGCCAGCACGCGCTGCTCGTACTCCGACAGGGGCATGGTGTCCTCCTCGAACGACCTCGACACTCCTAGGATAAGCGCCCATCGCCGTCCGCGACAGCCGCCGATCGACCGGGCACGACGGGCGGACGGACCCGGCGGTCCGACGTCGACGCCGGGGCGGCGTCCGCGGCCGGGTCGGCGGCCCGCGCGGGCAGGAGCGAGGCCGCCGTCGAGGCGCGCGAGCCGAACCGGCGGCCGACGTCGTCGAGCGCCGTCTCGATCGCCCGGTGCGCCCCGTCGTCCCCGCCGAGCAGGGGCTGGACGGGCGTCGACGCGGCGGGCGTGACGTCGTCGGCCCGCACGCCGATGAGCCGGACGCCGATCGGCGGCAGCTCGAGCGCCGCGAGCAGCCCGCGAGCCGACCGGTACAGCTCGGCCGCGACATCGGTCGGCACCTCGAGCCGGCGCGAGCGGGTCAGCGTCGTGAAGTCGGCGTGCCGGACCTTGATCGTGACGCCGCGCGCGAGCATCCCGCCGGCGCGCAGCCGCCGCGCGACGGCGTGGCTCTGCGCGAGGACGGTCCGCGCGAGCTCGTCCCGGTCGTGGACGTCGGTCGGGAAGGTGTGCTCGTGCGAGACCGACTTCTCGACGCGGGTCGGCGTCACGGGCCGGGCGTCACGGGCCCACGCCAGCTCGTGCAGGTGGTGGGCCGAGGCCGCGCCGACCTTCGCCGCGAGCGTGCGGAGCGGGATGGCGGCCAGCTCACCGACCGTGCGCACCCCGAGCTCGGCGAGCCGCTCCCCCGTCGCCTCACCGACCCCCCAGATGACGGAGACGGGCAGCGGGTGGAGGAACGCGGTCGACGCCTCGGGCGGCACGACGAGCATCCCGTCCGGCTTCGCCCGCTGGGAGGCGATCTTGGCGAGCGACATGGTCGCCGCGGCACCGACCGACGCCGGCAGTCCCAGCTCCTCCCGGATCCGGTTCCGGATCGCGGCGCCGATCGTGGCGGGCGAGCCGAGGAGCCGCCGGGCACCGGCCACGTCGAGGAACGCCTCGTCGACCGAGACCTGCTGCACCAGCGGCGTCACGTCCGCGAGGATCGCCATGACCCGGTGCGACACGACGCGGTAGCGCTCGTGGTCCGGCGGGACCACCACGACGGACGGCAGGCGCGCCAGGGCCGAGGCCATCGGCATGCCGGAGCGGATCCCGAACGCCCGCGCCTCGTAGGTCGCCGCGAGCACGACGCCGCGCTCCCGGCCGCCGACGACCAGCGGCTGCCCGCGCAGCCCCGGGCGCTCGGCCAGCTCGACCGAGGCGAAGAAGGCGTCCATGTCGACGTGCAGGATGCTGGCGCCGGTGTCGTCGCCGGGCAGCACGCGCGCGCCCTCGACGTCCTCCGGTCGCTCCATCCGTCCAGTATCGAACACATGTACGGGTGAGGCAAGCGGCGTACGATCGCTGCCATGCGTGGGGATCAGCGGCGCCGCGGTTCGGTCGGCGGCTCGACCCAGGATCTCCCGCTCTCGACCCTCGTCGCGATCGACACCGGGACGGTCGAGCTCGAGCCGGACCCCGACCGGCCGGGTGGGCTCATGGTCTACGTCAACGGCGTCGAGTCCTCCTACATCGATCTGGACGACCCGCACCACCTCGAGTTCGAGTACATGCAGCAGATGCGGCTCGCGCTCGGGGACCTCGCCGAGCCCGGCTCGACCGCGCGCGTCCTCCACCTCGGCGGCGCCGCGTGCGCCTTCGCCCGTGCGCTCGCCGAGGCGGCCCCTGGCAGTCGGCACGTCGTGGTGGAGCTCGACGGCCGGATGGCCGAGCTGGCGCGGGAGTGGTTCGCGCTCCCCCGGGCCCCGCGGCTGCGGGTCCGCGTCGGCGAGGCGCGCGCCAGCCTGGCGACGATGCGACCCGGCTCGTTCGACGCCGTGGTCCGGGACGCGTTCGCCGGCGCCCGCGTGCCGACCCACCTGACGACGGCGCAGTTCCTCACCGCCGCAGCCGACGTCCTGCGCCCGGGCGGCCTCTACCTCGGCAACCTGGTCGACACGCCCCCGCTGCCCGTCGCCCGGCGCGAGGTCGCCACCGCGCGAGCGGTCTTCCCGCACGTCGCGCTCGCCGTCGAGCCGCCGATCCTCAAGGGCCGACGGTTCGGCAACCTCGTCGTCCTCGCCGGCGACACGGAGCTCGACGCGGGGCTGGCCCGGCGGCTGCTCGGGCTGCCGGCGCCGGTCCGGCTGGTCACGGGGCGGGAGCTCGACGACTTCGTCGGAACGCACGCACCGCTGGACGACGCCGAGCTGGACGCGGACGACCCCTGGGTGCGCGCCTCGCGCGCCGCCGCCGCGAGCGCGAGCACGGACGAGGGGCCCGCCGCAGGCCCGAGCGTCGACGAGCCGACGCCCGCGGGTCACTGACCCGGCCCATTCCTGCGCGCCGCCCGCCGTCCGCCACCCGCCCGGGAACGTCGACCGGCATCTGGCCGGTCACCCGCCCCGCGGAACCTTCTCCCGACGCTGGGACTCGCGGGTCGGGACATTCCGGGAATGCCATCCGGAAACGACGAAGGCCGCCTCCCCGGAGGGAAGCGGCCTTCGCCAGAAGAAGGCGTCGCGTCAGATGGCGCGAACGTTGACGGCCTGCGGGCCCTTGTCGCCCTCGGTGATGTCGAACTCGACCTTCTGGTCGGCGTCGAGGGTGCGGAAGCCGTCACCCGTGATGGCCTTGTAGTGGACGAAGATGTCCGGGCCACCGGTCTCCGGGGCGATGAAGCCCCAGCCCTTGTCAGGGTTGAACCACTTCACGGTTCCCTGCGTCATGCGTTGTCCTTCCGGAGGAATCACGGCCGGCGACCTTGTGTCCCCGACCACGTGCAGCAGTGATCCCACGCCAGACGAAGATCATCGAACATGCGAGAAACCTGGTGCAACGGCCCTATTCTGCCAGAGCGAGGCGCCCGTGCGCCACCACATTCCGCCGATGGAGCTCAGGCCTCGTGGGGGCCGCCGAGCGAGCCGTCCCCGTCGTCGTCCGAGTCCTCCCCCGCCTGCGCGGCGAGGAACGCCTCGAACTGGGCGCCGATCTCGTCGGCGCTCGGGACGTGCGTCCCGGCGAGCAGGCTCTTCCCGGCCGCCTCGACGTAGGCGTCGTACTGCTGCTCCAGCGCGCTGACGAGCGACGCGACCTCGGGGGCCTCGGCCACCTGGCGGTCGATCTCGACGCGCATGGTGCCGGCGGCCCGGTCGAGGGCTCCGGTGTCGAGCGGGAGCTCCGTCACGCGGGCGAGGCGCCGCAGCAGCTCCGCGGCGGCCGCGGGGTACTCGGTCTGCGCGAGGTAGTGCGGGACGTGGACGGCGAAGCCCATGGCGTCGTGACCGTGCTCGCCCAGGCGCAGCTCGAGCAGGGACGCGGCCGTCCCCGGCACCTGCACGGTCCCGAACAGCTCCGGGGCCGGCTCGACGAGGTCCTCCCGGGTCGCGTGCTCGGTGACCGAGACGGGCCGCGTGTGCGGCACCCCCATCGGGATGCCCTGGAGCGCGACGGTCGTGCGCACGCCGAGCCGCTCGACGATCTCCCGCACCGCCGTGGAGAAGGTCTCCCAGCGCAGGTCCGGCTCGACGCCGTGCAGCAGGAGCATGCCGCCGTCGGCGGTCGCGACGTAGTCGAGCGCGAGCTGCGGCGTCGCGTAGTCGGTGTACGCCGTGCGGTCGAACGTGACGACGGGCCGGCGCGAGCGGTAGTCGAGCAGCTCCTCGACGTCGAACGTCGCCACGCGTCGCGTCGGATGGGCGGCCAGGAGGTGGCCGGCGAC